>UQXK01000027.1 GCA_900544985.1 uncultured Eubacteriales bacterium | reverse complement strand
AAACCTTGCTTTAAGAGGCTTTTAAAAAAGCCCCTTAAAAATCCGCAAAACTTTCACACGAACACACCACTTTATTTTGGGCAAAAGCTTTTTGCAGTTGCTATTCATATCAATAAAAACATAAAATTCTTGACATAGCAATCTTTTACGGATATTATAAATATAAGTAAAATCAAAAGGAACACATATGACAGTAATAAACCTAAAAACAGGAAAAGAGGACACTCTTCCGGAAGGCGCTTCTCTTTCGTGCGCGCTCGGAAATTTTGACGGGGTGCATAAAGGGCACGCGGAGCTTTTGAAAAAAGCCGCAAAAAAAGAATACGGCACAAACATCAGCGCTGTCTGGACATTCAAAATCCACCCCGGGATTTGCAGAAACGATAAAACGGTAAAAATCCTGACATCAGTAGAACAAAAATGCGAAGCATTCTCCGAATTCGGCATAGATTACGCCATTCTCGAAGATTTCGAAAAAGTTGCGGATCTTCCCCCGGAAATTTTCGCAAAAGAGATTCTCGCAGAAAAATTGAATGTTAAACACGCTGTCTGCGGATTCAATTTCTCATTCGGCAAAAAAGCGGAAGGTACACCCGCGCTTCTCGAAAAAGTGTATTCTTCGTTAAACAGAAATGTTTCAGTGCTTCCGCCTTATACCGAAAAAGGAGAAGTAGTAAGCTCTACTCTGATAAGACGAAACATAGAAGCAGGAGAAATAGAAAAAGCCAACAATTTGCTCGGTCATCCTTTTTCGATATTCCTACCCGTAACGGAAGGAAGAAAGCTCGGAAGAAAGATAGGCATACCTACAATAAATCAGGTTTTTCCCGAAAATTACGCAATTCCGCGTTTCGGCGTTTATGCGTGCCTTTGCCACGTAGAGAACGAAATATATATCGGCGTTTCAAATGTCGGAATACGCCCCACAATAACAGAAAAAGAAAAACACATAAACTGCGAAACACACATACTCGATTACAGCGGATATCTTTACGGCAAAAAAATACAGGTCGATTTCTATAAATTCATACGTCCGGAAATAAAGTTTTCTTCCGTCGAAGAGCTCGCAGAAGAAATACGAAGAAACATGGATCAGATAAGAGAATATTTCGCAAAAAAATAAAGGAGGAACAAATGAAGATTTCAAGACGCGCAAAACTTTTTTCATCTGTAACGGCATTTGTGCTTCTTATATCTTTCATGTTCTCTTTTACATCAAGTGCGAAAACATATGATGAGAGCAAGATAAACTCAAAATATGCAGTTGTATATAATATAGAAAACGATATGTTCGTGTTCGAAAAAAATGCGAATGAACACATATCTCCCGCAGGTCTTGCAAAAATAATGACGGCGATAATATCCCTCGAACATTATAAAAATATAGAAAGAGATATAACAGTAACATCAAACGCGCTTTCGGGACTCGAAGGAACAGGCGTCCTCGGTCTTTTAAATTCCGAGAAAATAAGCGCAAAAGACCTGATATATACAATGCTTGTCGGCGGATGCAACGATTCCGCAAATGTGATTGCATACGATATATCGGGAAATATCGCATCATTTTCTGAAAAAATGAATAAAAAAGCGCAAGAGATAGGACTTTCCGATACAGTGTTCAAAAACCCCACCGGACTTGATGTTCAGGGAGCTTATACAACAGCAAAAGATGCAGTAAAGCTCGTCTCCTATGCGATGAAAAACGATATCTTCAAAGATGCCGCAAACACGACAAAATACACCGTAGAAGATACGAATAAACATTCCTCTCGTACCGTTTATACAAAAAATTATTTTCTTTCAAAACAGACACAGTCTATCTATTATTGGAAAGAAGCCGACGGAATAAGCATGAGCTATACAGACTCATTCGGTTATATGCTAATATCCTCGCTTTCGGAATATTCCCTTTCATACATATGCGTTTGCTCGGGCGCAACGAGAAACGAAAACGGAAGAATATATGCGTACGACGATGTAAAAAATCTTTTGACATGGGCTGTAAAAGAATATAAAACGACCAAAGTCCTCGATGAATCGAAAATTTTCGGCGAAATAAAAGTAACACTTTCGGATACGACAGACCATGTAAGCGTTGTACCTGGATCGTCTTTATACGCTTTTCTCCCACATGATACAGACATCGAAAACGAAATAAAATACAAATACGAAATTTACGAAAAAGAGCTTGAAGCTCCGATAGAAAAAGGAAAGACCGTAGGAAAAATAGATGTATACCGAAACGAAACGAAGATAGCTTCGTGCGACCTCGTGACAAAAACAAATGCCGCAAGAAGCGGTTTTCTCGCATTCAAAGCCGCTCTTTTCGGAAAAACTTCGCTTATTATGTTAATATCCGTAATTTTGGCAGCTGTATTGTTCGGTATTATACGTTATTTTGTATTTTTGGCAAAATCAAAAAAATAATTCTTCGGATATAACACATGGAATCCGCAAATAATAAATTTCGGAAGGGATGTGTTTGTTTATGATGAAAGATTTCAGAGAAAACGCAATGGAAAGCGCCAAAAATGCAGCTCATGATATGGAACACGAAATAAGAAAATGCACAAAATGCATGAAAAAGAATATCGTGGAATTAAATATAAAATGCTCGGAATATGATCTTGCGATGTTTTTCTTAGGCGCAACGGCGCTTATCGCAACAGTCCATATCGTTATGAGATGGCGAAACAAATCCAAAATAAAAAAAGAAATTCTATATAAAACGGCTAAAACGGCAGAAAAGGAAGCGAATTAAAATTCGCTTCTTTTTTATAAGAATTATCAGTTGGGATTTCCGCCGTGGGACTCCGACCAAAGAAACTTTTCGGGAAAAGTTTCTTGGAACTTCAAAAGCTTCACAAAAATAAAGTGGTGTGTTCGGTGCAAAGTTCTTTGGCACACCTTTCTCCGAAAGAAAGGTGTGTGCGGATTTTTAAGGGGCTTTTTCAAAAGCCCCTTAAAGCAAGGTCCCCTCACGGCAGTTCCAACATACTATGACAAAATAAAAACGCGGTGTACACCGCGTTTTTTGTGTGCGTTAAATGTTGAGGCTTCCGCCGTGGGACTCCGACACAAGAAACTTTTCGAGAAAAGTTTCTTGTGAATCTTCAAAAGCTTTCCCAAAATAGAGTGGTGTATTCGGTGCGAAGTTCTTTTGCCTACTTTTCTCCGAAAGAAAAGTAGGTCTTATACGGATGAATAAAGAAGAGATACAAATGTATATTTTCCTTATATGTCAAAAACATAGAACTTTCGCCATTCTTTTTATCTTTTCGCTATTGCAAGATCCGATATTTTATAATATAATAACTTTGATAATTTTAAGATTCTCATTACTTTTTACATCGTATTCTCGAAAGGAAAGCAAAATGAACGAAAAAGTAGCTATTTTGGATTGCGGCGGGCAATACACCAAAGTTATAGACAGAAAAATAAGAGAACTCGGCGTCTATACGGATATACTGCCCATCGGAGCAGATATAAGTAAACTCGGCGGATACAATGCGTTTGTATTAAGCGGCGGACCTTCCAGCGTTTGGAGCGACGGCGCCCCCAAATACGACGCGCGTATTTTCGATCTCGGCAAGCCGATGCTCGGCATATGCTACGGAATGCAGCTTATATGCGAACATTTCGGCGGAAAGGTATTCCCCGGAGTAAAAACGGAATACGGTCAGATACCGATAAAAATAGATTCTTCCTGCCCGCTCTTCGCTTCTCTCGAAGAAGAACAGCTCGTACTTATGAGCCACGGAGACGCCGTAAAGGAAATGCCGCAAGGCTTTAAATGCGTGGGCAAAACAGGAGATATCGTGGCAGCAGTCTACGACGAAAAAGACAAAATCGCAGGCGTACAGTTCCACCCGGAAGTAGAACCCACCGTAAACGGAATAAAAATGCTCGAAAACTTCCTTCGCGGAATGTGCGGATTAAAAGAAGTTTACGCGCTTGATGACCGCATAGAAACATCTGTAAAAATGATACAGGAACGCGTCGGAAAAGACAAAAAGGTCCTCGTACTCGTTTCGGGAGGAGTTGACAGTGCCGTTACAGCCGCGCTTCTTACTCGCGCGCTCGATCCCGAACAGGTTTATGCGATACACGTAGACCACGGCATGATGAGAAAGAACGAAAGCGACCTTATATGCAAGGAGCTTTCAAAGCTCGGTCTTAAAAATATGCTCCGTCTCAACGCCGCAGAAGAATTTTTCAACGGCACCGTCGATGACGGACACGGAAACGAGATAGGACCTATCTCCAAGACCTGCGATCCCGAAACGATACGCAAAGTCATCGGAACAATGTTCATAAAAGTCACAAAAGAAGCTGCGGACAAGCTCGGAATAACCGATTTCGACAATACGTTCATAGCTCAGGGCACGCTTCGCCCCGACCTTATAGAAAGCGGCAACCCCGATGTAAGCGGATACGCAAATACGATAAAGACGCACCACAACGACGTCGATATCGTCCGTGCGGCGCGCGACCGCGGTATGATAATAGAGACAAACTGGGACTGGCACAAGGACGAAGTCAGAAAAGTAGCGAGAATGCTCGGTCTTCCCGAAGAAGTCGCCTCCCGTCAGCCGTTCCCCGGTCCGGGACTCGGAGTCAGAATAATCTGTGCAGACGGTCCGGTAGAATATACCGATGAGGAAAGAGCAGGACTTGAAAACATCTGCGCCCCCGCAGGATATTCCTCTATGATAGCACCTATAAACAGCGTAGGAGTTCAGGGAGACAACAGAAGCTACAAAAAGCTCGCTATAATAGACAAAACAGGCTTGGAAGACAGACTTTCCTGCGATTTTGACGAGATATTCGACATCGCAAAGAAAATCCCGAACACGCTTTCCTATATAAACCGCGTCGCATACAGAATAGATAATGTAAAAACAGCAGAAGAGCTTTCTTTTGCCCCGCTTCATCTGGGATATGACTCCACCGATATTTTAAGAGAGGCAGACGCTATCGTAACAGGCGGAATAATGAACAAGAACATCAGCCAGTGCTTTGCCGTTCTTCTTCCCTTCTCTCTTTCTGGAAAAGGAAAATACAGCATAGCTATACGCGCCGTTGTCACAAGCGACTTTATGACAGCGCGCCCCGCAGTTCCCGGAAAAGATTTCTCCATCGAAGCTCTTAAAGAAACGGCAAACAAAATAACCTCCACCCTCGGAGACAAAATATCCGCCGTATTCTATGATGTAACAGGCAAACCGCCCGCAACGGTAGAGTGGCTCTGATATATCTCAATTTAAGTTAAATCAAAAAATCGACCTTGCGAAATAATTTTTCGCAAGGTCTTTTGTATAGCCGCACTTCCCGTGCGCAATAATTTTATAAAAAAGATGAAATAAATCCCGTCGCATTTTTACCTTAAAAATGTGACTTTGTCACAGAAAACAAAAGCAAAGATAGGCTATAATAATTTCACAAAGCGCAGAAGCGTAAATCGCAGATGCATATAAATTCTTTTAATATTATAAAAATATATAAACAAGAGAAAGGAACTAAAAAATATGTCAGTTATAAGCGTAAACAAAAACAATTTCGATTCTGTAAAATCCGGAGATAAAACTGTCCTTCTTGATTTCTATGCCGATTGGTGCGGTCCGTGCCGTATGGTATCGCCCCTGGTAGACGAAATAGCAGAGGAAAATCCGCAATATGTCGTAGGAAAGATCAATGTGGACAATGAACCGGAGCTCGCCCAGGCTTTCGGCGTTATGAGCATTCCTACGCTTGTCGTAATGAAAAACGGAAAAATAATAAATCAGACAGTGGGAGCAAGACCGAAAGAGCAGATCCTCGATATGTTAAAGGGCTGATTTACGCAGGCGCTTTTTGTCAAGAATTTTTATTCCCTTGCGTGATAGCTCCACTATTCCCTCATTTGCAAAATATTTCAGCATTCTTGATACGACTTCGCGGGCAGATCCCATATAACGTGCGATCTGCTCATGCGTAAGCGTGATAATATCCGAATTTATTCTCGCCGATTCGTCCAAAAGAAAAACCGCAAGACGTTTGTCTATGCTCATAAAAAGTATCTGCTGCATTACCCACATCACATCGGAAAATCGGCTTACGGCGGTTTCGAGGGCGAATATCTTCATCTGCGGATTTCGGGAGGAAACCTCTGCAAAAGAGCTGCCGCTTATCACATAACATTCGCTGTCCTCCTCTGCGTCTACAAAAACGTCGAAAGTAATCGTCTTCAACACGCATGAGGCGGACAGCATACACATATCGCCCTTGTGCAGACGGTATAACGTGATATCCTTTCCGCTTTCCGACATTATGTAAAGGCGTAGACTTCCGGAGCGGACAAAAATAACTCCCGAGCATTCGTTCCCGTCATGAATATTCGTCCCCTTCGGGTATACTATATCAAAAGAATTTTGACAAATGATCTCCCTGTCGGACTTTGAAATGTCGTTCCAAAACGGCAATACTTCTTCATAAAAAGATTCAAACAGTGGTTGTGCCATAAAAACTCCTTTCAGAAAAGAGGCGTAATATATGAAAACAATAATTATCGGCGGCGTAGCAGGCGGCGCGTCTGCGGCGGCAAGGCTTCGCAGGCTCGACGAGGCTTGCGAAATCGTAATCTTGGAGCGCGGAGATTTTATCTCCTTTGCGAATTGCGGGCTTCCGTACTATATCGGCGGAGCGATAACAGATAAAAACGATCTTACTTTGCAGACGCCGGAAAGTTTCAGAAAAAGATTCAACATCGACGTTCGCATAAAGAACGAAGCCGTAAGGATATCCCCGGAAGAAAAAACGGTCACCGTAAAAAATCTGAAATCGGGAGAGATATACACGGAAAGCTACGATAATCTTATTCTTTCCCCAGGTGCGGAACCGATAAAGCCGAATATAGAAGGTATAGACAGTAATATCGTGTTCACGCTCAGAAATATTCCCGACACGTTGAAGATAAAAGAATATATAGAAAAAAGCAACCCGAAATCGGCAGTTGTTATAGGCGGCGGATATATCGGAGTCGAAATGGCGGAAAATTTAAAAGAAGCGGGGCTCGATGTTTCCGTAGTAGAGCTTGCAGACCATTTAATAGCTCCGCTTGATTTCGACATGGCTGCCGACGTACACCGCTATATAAAATCAAAGGGGATAAAACTGTATCTGAATAACGGCGTAAAAGCGATAGACGACAATACCGTGATCTTGCAGAACGGTACGATCGACGCGGAAATGATAATCATGTCCGTAGGCGTCCGTCCCGAAACCTCATTGGCAAAAGACTGCGGAATAGAAGTGAATCGCCGAGGAAGCATCATTGTCGACCGTCATATGAAAACGAACATTCAAAACATCTATGCCGTAGGGGACGCCGTAGAAGCAGAAGATTTTATCACAAAGTCCCCTGCTTTTATCCCGCTTGCAGGCCCCGCAAATAAACAGGGACGCATTGCCGCGGACAACATCTGCGGTATAAAATCCGAATATACGGGAACACAGGGCTCGGCAGTATTAAAGCTGTTCGATATGACGGTCGCGACAACCGGAATCAACGAAAAAGTCGCCGCAGCCGCGGGAATCGATTACGACAAGACGTATATTTATTCCGGCTCTCACGCTTCATATTATCCCGGAGCAAGCAATATGTCGATAAAAGCGCTGTGGGACAAAAAGACACTCAAAATAATCGGCGCACAGATAGTCGGTTTCGACGGAGTCGACAAACGCATGGATGTGCTCGCTTCTTCTATCCGCTTCGGAGCAAAAATAACCGACCTTAAAAATCTTGAACTTTGCTATGCTCCGCCTTTCGGAAGCGCCAAAGATCCCGTCAATATGCTCGGTTTCGTAGCCGAAAATATCATCACCGGAAAAATGAAACAGTTTTTCTGGAACGATGTGGAAAAACTCCCCCGTGACGGAAGCGTAACGCTCCTCGACGTAAGGACCGTGACAGAGGTAAAGCGCGGCAGAATAGACGGCTTTATAAATATCCCTCTCGATTCTCTCCGCGAAAGAATCAATGAAATTCCCAAAGACAAGCCCGTCTATCTCCATTGCCACAGCGGACTTCGCAGTTATATCGCCCTTCGTATTCTTAAAGGAAACGGATATGACTGTTTTAATCTTGCCGGAGGTTGGAGATTATACGAATCCGTAATAAATGAAAGGACCGTGCCCGAATACATCTGTACGGAATGTAAATAGATATAAAATCCACATCTGTATCAAAAAGTACAGATGTGGATTGTTTTTTAATGGCAGCCGTGTTCTCCGCAGCCGTGGCTGCCGCAAACGTGCCCTTCTTCATGATGATGATCGTGATGATCGCATTTTGCGTCGGGATCATACAAGAGCGTTCCCGCGGCAAAGCTTTCCGCCGCTTTGTCCGCGTCTCCCGTGACGCCGCCGAAAAGTTTTATTCCCGCGTCGTCAAGCGCCATTCTCGCGCCTGCGCCGATGCCTCCGCATATCAGCACGTCCGCATGGATGTCCGACAGAAGCCCCGCAAGCGCGCCGTGCCCGCTTCCGTTTGTGTCAATGATTTCGGAAGATATTATCTTTCCGTTCTCCGCATTATAGATTTTGAATTTTTCCGTGTGTCCGAAGTGCTGGAACACCTGTCCGTTTTCATACGTTACCGCTATTTTCATTTTTTATATACTCCCTTTAAAATTATTTATTTTTATTTTATGACAAATAAAAAACAGTTATTATCCATGTCAGTAAGATTTATTTGCCTTTTTCTGACATTCCGTTTTGCGGTGTTTCGGACATCCTCCGCAACCGCACTGTTTTTCTTTTCCGTCGCAAAGCGTATAGTCCCCGCCCTCGATCAAAATACCGAAACCGCATACCAAAGCATTTGCTATCTTGCTCCTTGCGGAGTTGTATATCTGCTGTACGGTAGGACGTGATACCTGCATATATAAAGATGCTTCCGTCTGAGAAAAATTTTCTTTGTCTATAAGCCGTATCGCCTCGAATTCATCTACCGTCAGGGTAACAGTCTTATTTTCTTTATTCTGTGGTCTGAACTCTTTATTCTTCGGAAGACTGCAAACTTTTCTGAATTTTCTCGGTCTGGGCATTATCATTTCCTCTGTGATTTTTATCATATGATAATTATATAACAATTTATATCATATGTCAATAACGGGAAATGATTTCCGCCAATATAGTAAAAATCCGAAGAAAAATTCGGAAAATGTAATTTTTTTAAAAAAATAAGAGCATAATAAAAACAAAAAAACAAGGGAGACAAAAATGAACAAATATCAGGGTACAAAAACAGAACAAAATCTCAGAGCCGCCGTTTCGGGAGAATCTCAGGCGAGAAACAAATATACTTTCTTTGCGTCCGAAGCGAAGAAAGAGGGATTCGAGCAGATAGCCGCTCTCTTTCTCGAAACAGCGGAAAACGAAAAAGAACACGCAAAGATCTGGTTTAAAGAGCTCGGTGCTCTAAACGGTATTGCGGAAAATCTCCTTTCCGCGGCGGAGGGAGAGCACTATGAGTGGAGCGATATGTACGACGGATTTGCCAAAACCGCGGAAGAAGAGGGATTTCCGGAGCTTGCGGCAAAATTCAGAATGGTCGGAAATATAGAAAAACAGCATGAAGAAAGATTCCGCGCGCTTCTCAAAAATGTAGAGACCGCCGCTGTATTCGAAAAAAGCGAGATAAAAGTCTGGGAATGCAGAAACTGCGGACACATCGTCGTAGGGAAAAAAGCTCCGGAGATCTGCCCTGTCTGCGCTCATCCTCAAAGTTATTTCGAGATCCGCGCCGAAAATTATTGAGATACTCTTCACATCGAAAAAAATCGTATGCAATCAAGCATACGATTTTTTATGTATCATATATTTTCTTTAAAGTTTTACAAGCGCACTGTTGTCGGAATCATATTCCTCTTCAAAATTTTCTCCGTCTTCGTCGAAAGAATCATCGATGGGCTGCCATGCCTTTCCGAAATTCACATCCCTGAAAAGCGCAGCAAGACCCGTTATCTGCTTTAACCGCAAAAGCTCATCTTTATCCATTCCCAAATGCTTAGATATCCATGCGTCGCTTCTTCCTATCTCGTGGAGCTCCTTTACGATATTGCTCATAAGATCGACATCGTGATTTCCTCTTGCGCGGTTGTGACGCACGGTGCTCGCCATTCTGTTTGAGATCGGCTTATCTATGACGGATACGGGAAGCATTCCGTTTTCGCGCTCGTATATATCTCTATAATCCTTCATAACGCGCCAGCGGTGGAATCCGTCGACAATGATATAGACATCGCGTTTTTTTGCGTAATAACAGACGATCGGCATCGTGTATCCGTCCTCCTTTATGCTGTCGTAAAGAAGACGCATTTCGGGCGGCGCCACCGTATTGGGGTTATATGTATTCGGTACTATTTTTTCGAAAGGAACGGCTATGACCGAATAAGCGGGACTTTTGAATTCTTTTTCACTCATCTAACAATCCTCCGTATTTTTTCCTTATGATATCGACTTTTTTCTGCTCCTCTCTGCTTAGTCCGAACCCCATAAAGCGGCAGGTATGATCGTTTCTGAGTATACAGTAGCACATACGCTTCCAACTCGGTATGTCCTTGCTGCTTTTTATGTCGTCCGTGTGGTCGGGAATCCTGTCGATAAATACAACTCTTGTTTTTTTGTCTATCGTATAATTCGATACACCGTTTCTTTTTATTCTGTATCCATGATCAAGAAGTTCGTTTATCGTCTCCTCGGAGAGCCCCCCTCCCGTTTCATGCCAGAATTTTATCGATGTGCTGAATTTCTTTATATAATTTCTGCGAAGTCTTTTCGGCAGAGTATCAAGTAAGAACTTCGTATACGATTTCCATGTGTGCCCCTCCGGAAGAGTTATGTTTTTGTAACCCATAGCTTTCGTCTTGCCGTATATAGCCGCAAAATTCGCCCCCTGTACCCTGCCGACGAGTTTCGTCCACATAACGGGATCTATAACGCGGTAAAGGTTGAGACTGTCTTTCGAATAATCGTTGAAAGGCGATGCCACTCTCATCTGGTCCGGTTTTAAACCCGCTTTATAATAGAGATCGTAAAGATGGTTGTAATCATATCCGAATTTGCAGTTGGCAACCCATACGTCGTTTACGGACCAATCGTAAAGCGGAGACGCCGCCCAAACATCTTTAAACTGTTTTGATATCCAGCATAACCCCTTGTATCCGTATTTTTTATTTACAAATCCGCTGTATCTCTGCAAAGACTCGTCTGCGCGCATTCCGAGAAGACATACGGTGGAACCTCCACCGTGCTTCTCCTTGTAAAAGCGTCCGAACTGCTTTGCCAGGTCCTCCTGGTGCATACGGTAACGGTAATGGGAAAACGGATTTTTTTGGTTTATAACATACGGAAAATCGGGCATAGGCCGCACCCATGCGTCGCTTTTCGTGTCGTCCCACGGATACCAGAACATCTCGTAACTGCTGAGCGCGGTCCTTGTCGCCATAGGAAGACACACCCAATACGGATCCGTTTCTTTTTCTATTCTTTTAAACGTCCTCGTTATATATTCCGTCGTAAGAGTATACTGCGCTTCGAAATCCTGATGAAAAACTCCGATAACGCGGTCGGGATAATATTTTCTTTTATAATCGAGCAGCAGATTCAAAAGAAGTCCGCTGTCCTTTCCCCCGCTGAAAGAAACATATATATTTTCAAATTCCTGAAAAATAAACTCAAATCTGTTTTGAATAGCGTCGTATACATTTACATTAAGATAATCTTTTATCATCATTACTTTTGTCAATAAATTCGACGATGTCATCAAGACCGCATCCAAGCGAAATACATATTCGTCCGAGCGTTTCTATCGTCACGTTGTCTCCTCTCGTCATTTTGGTCAAAGTGTACTGACTTATGCCCGAAATCCTTGCAAGTTCCTTCTTTTTCATATTTCGGTCTATCAGCATTTTCCAAAGCTTTTTATAACTTACGGACATATTATTCACCTTTCGCATTTTAATTTTACTACATTTTTCGTAAATTTTCAACGATAAATGTATCTATAATTGCTTTATTTGCACGTTGTTTGCTTTTTGGACATTTATTCGTAACATTCGTATTTTTTCGCCATACCGCCATAAAACCGAAGTTTTTGACCGGAAATAAAAAAGCGGCTTTCAAGGCGCAAAAAATAAAAAAATCTATTGCTTAATATAAAATCGCGTGATATAATTCTAAAAGACAAAAAGAGAAGCGGGGATTTTTTGATGAGCGCATTTATTTTTGACATGGACGGTCTTCTTGTGGATTCCGAAAGACTCATGTTCGATTCATGGAAAAAAGTCGCCGGAATATACGGTCTTGACGGAATAGAAGTCCTTTTTCCGAAGTTTCTCGGCGTAAATAAAGCGACAAGAAAATCCCTTTTCGAAAGCTGCTACGGAGCTTCTCAGAATTTCGAAAAATGCGAGGACGAAGTAAAAGAGATCGCGACAAAGACAGAATCCGAATCTCCCACGCCGTTAAAAAGAGGCGCAAAAGAACTTCTCTCTTATCTGAAAAGCAAACAATTCAAATTAGGACTCGCCTCTTCCAGTTCCGCCGCTACAATCGCGCGCAGAACAAAAGATAACGGCATCGATATATTTTTCGACGCCGTCGTATCCGGCGAACACGTAAAAAAGAGCAAACCCGATCCCGAAATCTTCTTAACGTGTGCGGAGAAACTCGGCGAAAATCCCGATGAATGCACAGTCTTCGAAGATTCCTTCAACGGAATAAAAGCGGCTCATTCCGCAAAAATGCGTCCTGTAATGATACCGGATCTCATAGAACCCGACGAATACATAAAGTCGCTTGCGTATGCGATATATCCGTCCTTGGAAGATGTAAAGAACGACATGGAAAAAGGCAAGCTTTTTTAAGCGCAGGTATATAAGCCGTTTTAAATCGGAGAGATCGCAAAAGATATGCGGCATATTATCCCCCGCTCTTTTGCGAGAATATTGTTTTATTGTATTTTTCCCCTTTAAGGCAAAAAATAAATCAAAAATTTATCTGAAAGGATAAGGTTAAATATGGATATCAGCGGAAAAAGAATGTACTCTCTTCTGCGCAAACTCGATTTCGAGCGTTTGTCTACGTTCGAAGGAGAAAAAAAAGCGGCAGACATAATTGCGGAAGAGATAAGAAACGCGGGTGCAGAACCCATAATCGAAACATTTGACGCGCCTCACTATGAAATAAAAAATGTAAAGCTCGAAGTAACGGAGCCGTTCAAAGGCACATACGAAGCCTCCGGATACGGCTTTTCGGGCAATGCCGCAAAGGACGGAATCGAAGCGGACTTCTATTATCTCGAATCTTTCGATCAGATGTGTCTTGACGGCGTAAAAGGAAAGATAGTCCTCGTCGCAGGCGGCATCGGAATCGACAGCTACAAAAAGCTCATAAAGATGGGCGCGCTCGGATTTATCTCAACAAGCGGAAGCTGGCTCGACAAAAAATCTGACAGCGACCTTGAAGAGCGTATGCTTCGCGAAATGTTTATAGACGAAGGAACGATCCCGGGCGTCTGCATAAGAATATCCGACGCGTTGAAGCTCGTCTCTTCTTCCCCCAAAAAAGTAAGACTCACGCTCGAACAGAACGAGGGAACGGCGCCTTCCCAGAACATAATAGCCGAGATCAAAGGCACAGAGCATCCCGAAGAAGTAGTAGTATACACGGCACACTATGATTCCGTCGTGTTCTCTCACGGAATGTTCGACAACGCCTCCGGAACGGCTACAATAATGGAGCTTTTGCGCTACTTTGCAAAAAATCCGCCCATGCGCACGGTAAGATTTATATTCTGCGGCTCGGAGGAGCGCGGACTTCTCGGAAGCAAAGCCTATGTTGCCGCTCACAAAGAAGAGCTCGGCAATATCAGACTCTGCATAAATGTTGATATGACAGGTCCTCTTCTCGGATTCGACTGCGCGACGGTAACGGGAGACATGGCTATATGCAACGCCCTCGATTTCTATAAAAAAGAAATAGGCTACGCAATGGAAGTAAGACAGGATATATATTCTTCCGACTCCATTCCCTTTGCCGACAACGGCATTCCCGGAATAAACTTTTTGAGAAAGGCAGCAGGCGGAACGACGATGGTCCATTGCAGACACGATACGATCTCCCAGGTCGATCCCGACAGCATGGCAAGAACGGCGCGCTTCATACTCGACTTTTCGAAAGTGATTTTGAATTCCGTATACTTCCCGATAGAAAGAAAAATGCCGGACAACATGGTCGAAAAAGTAGACAAATATCTCCGCAAAAAGAAACCGGAAACAAAATAAGCAAATCCAGAGACAGCATAAAAAAATATATGCTGTCTCTTATTTTTTGAACATATCCGATATAGCGTTTTGCTTCACGGTGATTTTTTTGAAAATAATATTATCATTTTACGCATTAAAGCACGGCAAAAAGATGCGTTTGTATTTCAAAAAAACACACAGATGTAAAAACAGGCAATACACTTTTCCATGCACTTTTTATATGATTTTTATTTATATTTCCGATACATAATATAAATATATTTTCCCATTCCGCAGTTCGGCAATATTTTCCGCAATTTTTGGATTTTTCTGTATAAACATAAAAAAATCGGCGAAAATATATGTAGTTTCACATAGCCGAAAGGCGGAAAGGAATCTTAAAATGAACATCAATCAGAAAAAGCAAAAACTCAACAAAGGAATTGCAATAGCCGTTGCAATACTTCTCGCGCTCACGCTTTGCGTTACCATAATAGCATTCACGGTAAGCAAGCGTTCGCAAAAGCCGACTCCCGCAACAACAACCGCAAACATGGGAAATCCGTCGACAAATCCTCCCTCGTCAACAACCAATTCCGGCACAGAACCCGTAAATCCGACAATCAAGGACGAACTGTCTTTCATCTGTCCTTTGAGCAAGTGTACGATATTGAAAGAATACTCCGCCGATATCCCCGTATTCTCCCTTACAATGGAGGATTACAGAGTTCACTGCGGAATAGACATAGGTGCGGATATAGGTACGGAAGTCCTTGCCGCGGAGGACGGAACGATATCCAAGGTCGTATATGATCCTATGATGGGACAGACAATAGAAATAACACACAAAGACGGCTATGTCACGGTCTATAAAAACCTTCGCACAGACGTTCCGAGCGGAATAAAAGAAGGCGCAAAAGTGACAGTGGGAGACACTATCGGCTATGTTGGGGACACGGCGCTCATCGAAATTTCCGAAGAACCGCATATCCATTTCGAAATACGCCAAAGCGATAAAAACATCGATCCTCTCTCCAAAATAAGCATAGAAAAGAAAGACCTTTCAAACGATTACGAGGACTGAAAAAGAGGCGCGCCTTTTATAAGGGCGCGTCTTTTTTTCTCTTTTGCGCAATATTAACCAAACGAACCGCGGGCATAAGGCAATAAGAGTAAAAAAAGGAGTTTTTATGTAAAAAATGTAATGATTTTTTGCCGTGATTTCCTTAAATCTATTGACAAAACGCAAAGCCGATGATATTATATTAGTAAACACGGTGCGAGGTATTTTTCGAACAATATCTTGTACGGTAAATTTCTTTAAAATTTTAAAGGAGATTTTTCTTATGAAGAAGAAAATTTTATCGCTCTTCCTCGCTGTTGCCTTGCTCGTGGCAATTTGTGCTGTTATAGCAGGATGCGGTGGAAAAGATGATCCCACAACAGAGCCCGTTGTTACAACAGCTCCGACGGAACCCCAGACAACTGAGACAACGAAGCCCACACCGGCTCCGACAACGAAGCCCACAACAGCTCCCACAACGAAGCCCACAACAGCTCCCACAACGAAGCCCACAACAGCTCCCACAACGGCTCCCGTTCAGACAACACAAGCTGCTCCCGTTGTAGTTCTCGACTTTGGTAAGAATTCCGACGCTGTAAAGAACGGTCTCTCTTCCTACGAGTACATAATGGAACACATCAGCTACGATTCCGCTGTTGTAAATGTTACTTTCACAGATAACTCTATGGTACTTTACTCTGCAAAGAACGCTGCTGCTTCCGATATCACAGGAAACAAGTTCTCCGTTTACTTTGACAATCTTACAGATTCCAAGTACGGTACAATCAAATCCGGTTACGGTTCTTATGTAGGTCTTCCCTACTATGTAACAAATGATGCTGAATGGCAGGGCGCTCATCAGTTCATGTCCATAAAGATCAAAAACAACACAGCAAGAGCCATAGCTATTAAATTCTCCTACAAATTCGAAGGAACTTCCAGCTTCCGTACAGCTTCTCTTTCCAAGACAGTAGCAGCCAACACAGAAACAACTCTCGTTTACGACCTCGTTCGTGAAGTTGCCGGAACAGCTATGTCCAGCACATCTCTCACACCCTCTCGTTGGGCTAACGAAGTTCAGAACGTAGCAGGCGTTGGTTTCGACTTCTTCGGATCCAACTCTATAACAGACAAAGACGGTAAAGTTACAGGTTATGTTCCTGCTGCCGGAGACAATGTTGAAATATTCCACGTTGGATTCTTCGCAGACATGGACGCAGCTTTCGCTTACGGCGTTCCCGCTGCTAACTGATTAACAACTTATAAAAGTAAAACACAAAAGAGGACTTTTTAAAAGTCCTCTTTTTATTTTTGTCGGTGAACTATATATAATTAGGAAGAAAAAGCTCCGCGTCTTCGCGGTATAACAAGCTTGTAACAGGCACGCAGAAGAGAGATTTTATATGAGCATCCTTCCATATTTAATTCAGTTTTAAATAAAACTTCTTCATAATTATATATCACAAATGATTTTCCGATAAGCTTCCGCGCAAATCGCCTTGCAAAAAAACACCGCATATTATATTTTTAAAAGCAAATTTCACATTATTTTCTTTTCAAATCAAAAAGCTCCACTTCTCATTTAATCGCCTGAAATCAGAGTTTTTTTGCCAAAAATCAAGCCTGTTCTGTCTTCATTATTTGCATAAACATCTTAAATATTGACAAGGCAAAAGCAAAATGATATAATAATCTTGAATACAGCGATAATCTTTTATGATTATTGCACAATAAAAAACAAGAAAGGAGTTTTTTTCATGAAAAGAGTATTATCAATAATCTTAGCGGCAGCAATGATCTGTTGTATTCTCGCGCTCGCGGCGTGCAAAAACAACACCACGCCGACAACGACAAATCCTCCGAATACCACGTCCGAAACAAAAGACTCCACAACAGAGCCGGAGAAAACGATCGGCGAATACAAACGTCCCGGATTCGAGGAAGTAGACTTCGACGGCAAGGTATTCACAATCGCCGTTCCCGTCGGAAAAGGAGACGGTTGGGACAACTACGATATCGCTCCCGACGACGAAAACAGCCCCGATCCATTGGACCAAGCAATTCTCAAAAGAAACAAAATTATCGAAGAACTTTACAATTGCAAAATAGTGCAGAAAAGCTCCGCAAATCCGATAGGCGAACTCGAAAGCGACTTTGCGACCGGTAAAAACACCATAGACATGGTCGCGGATCGCTATGCTCTTCCCGCATTTTCGGACGGAAACTTTTACAACGTCAACAATCTTAATCTCGATCTTACAAAAATTTGGTTCGACCAAGGCTTTGTAAGAGATATGACTATCGACGGCAAGCTCTATGCTCTCTGCGGCGAATTTTCAATCGAATCTCTCGACGCAACATGGGCAATGTTTGTCAACCTCGACATTCTCGAAAACAGCGAAAGAATCAAAGACGTAAATATTTTCGATCTCGTCCGCAATTACGAATGGACGCTCGACAAGATGCTTGAACTCTGCCGTTACGCCAAAGTAAACGGAGGCAGCGACAAAATGACCCTCGATGATCCGGAAGACGTATTCGGACTTATATCTTCAAGCGAGCAAATCATCGGACTTTACATAGGAGGAGGCAACGTATTCGTTAGTAAGACAGATGACGAAAACGGCAATTCTTCTTTCGACTCAGGATTCAACTCTACACGTCCTATTGACACCACGGACTTAATCCTCGAAATCATCGCAGACACTTCCGTTTCTATTCCCACTTCAATTAAAGATGTCGGACCCGCATTCAAAAACGGAAGATCTCTCTTCGTTTCCGGAGTCATGTCTCAGGCAAAAGATTTAGCAAAGGCAGGAGTAAGATTCTCCGTAATACCGGAACCGATGTTAAACCCGGAACAGAAAGCTTACTATCATTACGTAGACAATCATGCTTCTTACTACGCAGTCCCGAAAACCTGCGCAGATATCGATGTCATATCCGATTTTATAGAGCTCCTCGCCTACCACAGCAGATTCATCTCTTACAGAGAATACCTCAACCTCTATAAAGACACATACTCTTTTGCGGGAGAAGATTCTTATGATATGTTTGATATCATAGCTCACAACCGCCGTTATGACGCAGGTTATGAACTTCAATGTGGCGGTTTTGCGCAAACCTACGCATATAATGTTTTAGCCGGACCAAACACGATTCCCGAACCTATATATCCAAAATTTGACAGGATTCTCCAAGAAGCCGCAAAAAAATATAAAGAAAAGATCAACTCTTACAACGATGGCATAGCTTCATAATTTTAACCGAATGCAAAAAAGCACGGCGTTGCCGTGCTTTTTGCATAAGTATTAAATGTCGGGGCTTCCGCCCCAAACCCTGACGCAAGAAACTTTTCGAGAAAAGTTTCTTGGAACTTCAAAAGCTTCGCCAAAATAAAGTGGTGTGTTCGGTGGGAAGTTTTTGCGGATTTTCAAGGGGCTTTTTTCAAAAAGCCTCTTGAAGCAAAGTTTGGAACGCAGTTCCAACATATTCTGATAAAAGAAAAACGCGGATTCCTCCGCGTTTTTTATATGTATTTAATATTGGGGCTTCCGCCCCCAAACCCTGACGCAAGAAACTTTTCGAGAAAAGTTTCTTGCGAATCTTCAAAAGCTTCGCCAAAAACAAAGTGATGTGCTCGGTGGGAAATTCTTTTGCCTACTTTTCTTATAAGAAAAGTATGTTCTTTGGCACACCTTTCTACGAAAGAAAGGTGTGTTTACAACATTTTTTGCATAAAAACACATCTGCAAGCGAAACTTATAATTGTAACTTTTCTTTTAACGGGAAAATCAGAATATATTTTCGCACCGCCCCAAAGCACTTTTTTCAAGTAATCTGCGCAAAATATCAAAACTCAAAAGAAATAAAAAATTTCACAAAAACACATCAAAGCGCATTTTACACAAAAACAGGCGGCGCGTTTTTTCTCTTTTGCCATTTTCTCTCGGCGTTTTTTAATCTTTTTCTAACTATTCAAAAATAAAAGAATTTTTATTCCAACCCCCCTTTTATTTACACATTTTTTATTGTATAAACTTCTCAAACCATTGACAAAGAAAAGGCAAAATGATATAATACTTGTAGATGTAGTAATAGTCTTTTTCGTGATTATTATGCAGTTTTTAAAAAACAAAAAGGAGATTTTTATGAAAAGAGTATTGTCAATTATATTGACATTAGCAATGCTCTGTTGTGTTCTTGCGCTTACAGCGTGCGGAGATAGTAACACTCCGTCCACAACAAAAGCTCCCGGTCCCACAGGTTCCGGAACAGAAGCCCCCACAACGGCATCAACAGGCGTCCCCCCTCTTGAGAATTGGGAAGAGGTTGCTTTCAACAAACGCCCCGGATTTGACAACGTAGACTTTGGTGACAAAGTATTTACAATAGCAGTTCCGGTAGGCAGAGGCGACGGTTGGGATAACTATGATATAGCTCCCACCGACGAAAACAGCCCTGACCCCATAGACCAGGCTGTTCTTCAAAGAAACCGTACTATCGAAGACCTTTACAAATGCACCATAGTTCAGAAAGATTCCGCTTATCCTGTTAATGAACTTACAAACGACTTTGCAACAGGCAGAAACACGATCGATATGGTTGCTGACCGTTATGCGCTTACAGGTTTTGCAGGCGGTAACTACTACAACATCAACAGACTCAATCTTGACCTTACAAAAGATTGGTATGACCAGGGCTTTATAAGAGATATGACTATCGACGGCAAGCTTTATGCTCTTGCAGGCGACTTCTCTATCGAAGCTTATGACGCAACATGGGTTATGTTCGTTAACCTCGATGTTCTCGAAAATAACGAAAAAACAAAAGACGTAAATATTTTCGATCTTGTTCGTAACTACGAATGGACACTCGACAAGATGCTTGAACTCTGCCGTTACGCTCAGGTAAACGGCGGCACCGATGAAATGACTCTCGCAGACGCAGAAGACGTATTCGGTCTTGTATCCTCTTCTTTCCAGATACGTAGCCTTTACCTCGGAACAGGCAACGTATTCGTTCAGAAGACAGACGATGCAAGCGGAAAATCTTCTTTCCAGTCAGGATTCAACAATCAGTCCGCTGTTGACGCAACAGACTTGATTCTCGAAATTCTTGCAGATCCTTCCGTTTCTATTCCTCAGTCTTATACAAAAGTTAACCCCGCATTCACAAACGGTCAGACGCTCTTCGCTTCCGAAGTTATGTCTCATGCACAGTCCTATGCAGACACAGAAGCAAGATTCTCCATAATCCCCGAGCCGATGCTTTCTGCTGATCAGGGTGCTTACTACCACAACGTAGATAACCATGCTTCTTACTATGCAGTTCCTAAAACTTGTGCTGATATCGAAGTTATGTCCAACTTTATAGAAGTTTTGGCTTACCACAGCAGATATATCTCTTACAGAGAATACCTCAACCTCTACAAATACACATATTCTTCCGCAGCAGAAGATTCCGCTGAAATGGTTGACATCATAGTTCACTCCCGTCGTTATGACGCAGGTTATGAACTTAACTGGGGCGGTTTCGCTCAGACTTACACAGCCGACGTTACAGCCGGAAGCAACACAGTTGCTGAAAACGCTGCTAAGTTTAACAGACTTCTCCAAGATGCAGCAGCAGCATACCAGGAAAAGATCAACTCTTACAACGACGGTATAGCTTCCTGATTTTAAAGGAACAAATAAAAAACACACGGCAATGCCGTGTGTTTTTTGCGTTATGCAGTTCGATTGGGGCTTCTGCCCCACTCACCTTTCTTTCGGAGAAAGAAGACATATGAACTTCGCACCGAATGCACCACTTCATTGTGGCAAAAGTTTTGCGGATTTTTAAGGCGCTTTTAGGGGGAGCACCTTAAAGCAAGGTTTGGAACGCAGTTCCAACCATTTACGACAATTAAAAAGCACGGCGTTGCCGTGCTTTTTTCTGTGCATTATAAGTTGGGGCATCCGCCCCAAACCCTGACACAAAGGACTTTTCGTGAAAAGTCCTTTGGAATCTCAAAAGCTTCGCCAAAATAAATGAGTGTATTCGGCGCGAAAGTTTTGCGAATTTTCAAGGGGCTTTTTTCAAAAGCCTCTTGAAGCAAGGTTTGGAACGCAGTTCCAACCATTTACGATAATTAAAAAGCACGGCGTTGCCGTACTTTTTTGTGTGGATTATAAATTGGGGCTTCCGCCCCAAACCCGGACATAAGAAACTTTTCGAGAAAAGTTTCTTATGAATCTTCAAAAGCTTCGCAAAAACAAAGTGGTATGTTTGAGCGAAGTCCATATATCTCCTTTCTACGAAAGAAAGGTGTGTTTTTTGTCGAAAATGCCAAAGTCAAAATAAAAAACCTTTCTTATATTGACAAAGAAGCACAAAATGGTATAATATTTGTATATGTTGCGATAGTTCATTTTTGAATCATCGCGCATAAAAAATAAAAGGAGATTTTTTATGAAAAGAGCACTATCAATAATACTGGCACTAGCAATGCTCTGTTGTGTTCTCGCGCTTGCAGCGTGCGGAAACAACGACACTCCCACAACGACCAAAGGTCCGGAACCCACAGGTTCAGGCACGGAAGCGCCGACAACCGTTCCGACAGAAGAGCCCAATCTTGACGACTGGGAACAGGTTGCTTACAAAAAACGTCCGGGTTTCGAAAATGTAGACTTTGGTGACAAAGTATTTACGATCTCCGTTCCGGTAGCAAGAGGTGACGGTTGGGATAACTACGACATAGCTCCCAACGATGAAAATAGCCCGGATCCAATAGATCAGGCTGTTCTTCAAAGAAACCGCACCATCGAAGAACTCTACAAATGCACAATCGTTCAGAAAAACTCGGCTTCTCCAATTAACGAGCTGACAAACGACTTTGCAACAGGCAGAAATACTATCGATATGATCGCCGACCGTTATACACTCCCTGTATATCCAAACGGCAACTTCTATAACATAAACAGACTCAATCTCGATCTCTCAAAAGTTTGGTACGACCAAAACTTTATAAGAGATATGACGATAGACGGAAAACTCTATGGGCTTTCAGGAGACTTTGCCATAGAATCATTCGACGCAACATGGGTCATGTATGTCAACCTCGACGTTCTTGAACACAATGAAAAAACAAGCGATATAAACATATTCGAACTTGTCCGTAATTACGAATGGACAATAGATAAACTTCTCGAAATCATTCGTCTCGCTCAGATAAACGGCGGCAGCGATGAAATGACTCTTTCCGATACAGATGATGTATTCGGTCTTATATCTTCCGACGTTCAGGTTACCGGTCTTTATATAGGAAGCGGTAACGTATACGTCAAAAAGACAGACGACGCAGGCGGCAAATCTTCTTTCCAATCCGGATTTAATAACCAGTCCGCTGTTGACGTAACAGAAACAATTCTTGAAATTCTTGCAGATCCCGCTGTTGCTATACCTACCTCCTACACAAAAGTAAGCCCCGCATTCACAAACGGTCAGACACTTTTTGCTTCCGAAGTTATGCGCAACGCTCAGTCTTTTGCAGATACCGACGCAAGATTCTCCATAATTCCCGAGCCAATGCTTAATTCTGAGCAGCATGCTTATTATCATCATGTAAACAGCCACGCTTCTTACTATGCAGTTCCAAAAACCTGTGCGGACATCGGTGTTATATCCAACTTTATAGAAGTTTTTGCATACCACAGCAGATATATATCTTATAGAGAATACATCAACCTCTACAAATATACATACTCCTCCGCGGCAGAAGATTCCGCTGAAATGGTTGATATCATAGTTCACTCACGCCGTTACGACGCAGGTTATGAGCTTATGTGGGGTCATTTCTTCCAAACTTATGCGGCAGATGTTATAGCCGGATCCAACACCGTTGCCGAGAACGCCGCAAAGTTTGACAAACTCCTCAAAGATGCTGCAACAGCATATCAGGAAAAGATCAACGCTTACAACGACGGCATAGCTTCTTGATTTTATTAGAAAATGAAAAACACACGGCATTGCCGTGTGTTTTTTGTGTGCATTATAAATTGGGGCATCTGCCCCAAACCCTGACACAAAGGACTTTTCGAGAAAAGTCCTTTGGAATCTCAAAA
>UQXK01000026.1 GCA_900544985.1 uncultured Eubacteriales bacterium | reverse complement strand
TGAAGTTCCAAGAAACTTTTCTCGAAAAGTTTCTTGTGTCCGGGTTTGGGGCAGATGCCCCAACATTCAATACGCACACAAAAAAGCACGGCAATGCCGTGCTTTTTCTATTCTATTATATCAGTTAAACGTTACAGCAGTTGCGATATTGGAATTATCGAGATAAGCTATATGAGTATTGCCGCACGCAAGAGTGAGTTCCGTTCCGTTTGACGTAGTAAGCATAAGCGGAGAATTCCATGTGGGTTTAGACCAGTTTATCGCAATGCACTTGCCGCCGTAGAAGTAGTAGCCCGTACCGCTTCCCGTTGTAACCATAGAAGTTACGTTCGGGTCTTCTTGAAGACCGCTCTTGTTATTTGTAACGTCTGTAAAGAGCGTTATAACATTTGTCGCCGAAAGCTGAATATGTGTCTGAGAATCCACATGAGCACTTCCGTCCTGATAACGGAGATATTTTCCGCTTGCGGAATCGTAAACATAGAATACATCTTTGCTGCCCTGATAGTTGTCCATTGTGAAATGGAGATCAACTCTCGACGCCGCATATGCACCGTCCATATTCTTCTGCGTTCCGTAAGTTACAAATTTCAGGGACTGTGTCGTCTGACCGTTTATCGTTCCGCCTGCAAGTGTGAAGAGACTCGTTTTGGAGCCGAATGTCGCACTGAGCGCCGACGCCGTAACAAGAGTATCGTATTTAAGGTCTACACGGCTCGCATAAGTCTGCGTATAATATTTTATAGTGCCGTATTTTGCGCCGCCCTCTTTGGTACCGAAGGCATACTCTTCTTTTGTATTTACATATCCGAAGAGATTTTTGTTATAAACCGTGCTCCAACCGCCGCCAAGACGCTGAGCCGCAACAGTCACAAAATCATTCCATGTTTCTCCGTTATGAGCAACAAGAACGGAATTGTGATTTGCCGCAAGATCCATATGATATTTTCTTGCGGAACGGACATTGCACACAGGGGATATTGTGGAATAATCGGCAACTACCATAAGAAAACGTGTTATACCGGGGGCAACAAGCGCCTCATAGAGAACATCTGCCTGATTAAGTCCCGTCTGGTGAGCATATGACTTGTCTATATTGTCGACCACGATAGCAACCGGTCTTTTATTATACAGATTGCTCGTTGTGGGAAGTCCCGTAAGAGGATTTATATACTGCCCTATCGGAGGATCGACGGAAGGTGTCGTCGAAGGAGTAGTGGACGGAGACGTAGAGGGATTAGTAGAAGGTCCTGTCGAAGAACTGTTGGGTCCTGTTGAAGAATCGGAAGTTGTTTTGCTCGGAGGAAGAGTTATATTTCCTCCGCTTGTCGGATCCTTACCGCCTGATCCGCATGAAAACAAGCATAAACTCGTAGTAATGATTACGGAAAGAACGACAAAAATAAGTAAAATTTGTTTTAATCCTTTTTTCATTTTTTTCTCCTTATTTTTTATACGTCATACTAAGCACAAAGGCTTCTTTTTTATTTTTCTCAAAAGTGGTTTTAACGTTTTTTTCACTCTGATTTGTAGACATAGTATACCATACGGGGAAATAAAAGTCAAATACAAATTAAAGCTTTTTTGCGCCATAAAAAACGATAAAACTACGGTTTGATTTCAAAAAACACGGAATACAAAAGACTTTTTGACGCATTCTGTCAATTCTTGTTCTTTTCCCGCAGAATCTTAAAGAAATCGGACAGAAGGGAGGACACCTCTTCTTCCATTATACCGGATATTATTTCCGGTTTATGATTGAGCGGATATGCATTCAGATCGAGAACCGATCCGAAAGCGCCCGCTTTCGGATTTTTTGCCCCGAAAATGACTCTTTTTATCCTCGAATTCACTATCGTTCCGGCGCACATCGGGCACGGTTCGAGCGTTACATACAGATCGCACTTGTGAAGCCGCCAGCCGTGAAGTTTCTCACAAGCCGCGGATATCGCCTTTACCTCCGCATGGCAAAGCGCATTTTTGTCCGTTTCGCGCGTATTGTATGCGTAAGATATCACTTCTCCGTCCATTACAACGACGGCGCCGACGGGAACTTCGCAAAGTTCAAGAGATTTTTTCGCCTCTTCCAACGCAAGCCCCATAAAATATTCGTATTCGGTTTTCTTATCGTTAAATTCCGTCATATAAAATATTCATTATTATTGCGCAGATGATAAAAATTATCATCGGAAATGTCAGAAACGCAGAGGCGGAAACATTCCCGCTTCCTCTCGAAAGCACTTTGCCGTTCGGAACAAGAAAATACAGAACTATCATGGCGGAAACGCAAAGAACAACTATAAATATTAAAAGGACCGCCGAATAAATATTTTTACTTACATAAAAATAAAGAATGGAAAATACGTAAGACAAAAAGTTATTCAGAAAATGTATAGTCATTGTATATTTCAAAGATCCCGTACTGAGGTATACATAACCTATTATAAGTCCGGAAACAAACGCGTACGGGAACACACTGAAAGAAAAATGCACAAGCCCGAATATAAGTGCCGATACGATTATTGCAAATCCGTTCCCGCAGACGGTAAGTTCTCTGCAAAACAGACCGCGGTACAGATATTCCTCCATGACGGCGGGAATAAAGCAGGAAGAAATCAATGTCAAAAGGATATATATAATGCCTTCCCCATTGTACCCCTCTCCGGCGGCATTCGGAAAAGCCATGGCATAAAGCACGCCGAACACAAATACGAGAACAAAGCCTATAAATGTCAGCATGACATTATACTTTACATTTCCGGTTTCGGAATTTTTCACCTGCATGGGTGCAAATCCGGCGCTTTTCTGCATTGCATAAAAAATAAACGACGGCAGTAAAAGATAAACGACAGAAAAAAGTATGTAGACAAGCATACGCAATTCCGCCGACGGGAATTTTATCTCCGAAATAATCAAAGAGGACAAAAACATAATTATAAGACCGGCAAAAAGCGCGACCGCCATATTTTCAGATGTTCTTTTTGAACGGTAATTCATAATTCTCACCTCTTTTTCAGACTTCATGTTTGCGGAGTTATACCCGTTTGGGGTTTGGATATACTTTTTAATTTCATCAATACAAACGTTTTGCGTTTGTAGGGTTAAGATATAGTTTCCGCTATGGCTATACCCTTTTAAAGTTTAGATTTGATTTTTTAATCTCTTCAATACAAACGTTTCACGTTTGTAGGGTTAAGGCACAGTTTAGACTATGGCTATACCCTTTTTTAATTTTAATCGAATTTTTTATTTCCATCAATACAAACGCTTTGCGTTTGTAGGGTTAAGGCATAGTTTCTGCTATGGCTATACCCTTTTAGAGTTTGGAGACACTTTTTAATCTCATCAATACAAACGTTTCACGTTTGTAGGGTTATTATAATACATTTTTTTCGAAAACGCAACATAAAAGCAATTACATAAAAATAAATTGCGTTACGGAAAAGTTTTTGCGGATTTTTTAAGGGGCTTTTTGAAAAAAGCCCCTTAAAGCAAGGTTTGGAACGCAGTTCCAACATATGATGACAAAAAAGAAAAAGCACGGCATTGCCGTGCTTTTTGTGTGTGCATTATCAGTTGGGGCTTCCGCCCCAAACCCCGACACAAAGGACTTTTCGAGAAAAGTCCTTTGGAATCTCAAAAGCTTCCGCAAAAGTAAAGTGGTGTGTTCGGTGGGAAATTCTTTGGCTTACCTTTCTTATAAGAAAGGTAAGTTCGAGAAAAGTCCTTTGGAATCTCAAAAGCTTTCGCAAAAATGAAGTGATGTAGTCGGTGCGAAGTTCTTTGGCTTACCTTTCTTACAAGAAAGGTAAGTTAATTCTTTATTATTTTAGAAAGAAATTCTTTCAGGCGCTCATCTTTCGGAGAATCGAAAAATTCATCGGGAGGAGCGCTTTCTCTCACGCCGCCGTCCGCCATAAACAGCATTCTCGTCGCGACCTCGCGCGCAAATCCCATTTCGTGTGTTACTATAACCATGGTCATACCGTCGTCGGCAAGGCTCTTTATAAGGTCGAGGACCTCTCCTACCATTTCCGGATCGAGCGCACTCGTCGGCTCGTCAAAAAGCATTACCTTCGGATTCATCGCAAGCGCGCGAACGATAGCTATACGCTGTTTCTGCCCGCCGGAAAGCGTAGACGGATATACATTCGCTTTGTCTTGAAGTCCTATTTTTCCGAGAAGAGTCATTGCGCGCTCGGTACACTCTTTTTTAACCTGCTCGCGCGTTTTGCCGTCTTGCTTTGCACGTTTGCCGAAAATCTTTACAGGTGCAAGCGTTATGTTTTCCAGCACGGTCTTGTTATTGAAAAGATTGAACTGCTGGAACACCATACCCATATTCTGGCGGTGTATGTTTATATTTACTTTCGGATCCGCGATATCGACATTTTCGAAGATTATAGATCCTTCGCTCGGGTCTTCCAGACAGTTAAGACAGCGCAAAAACGTGCTCTTGCCGGATCCTGACGGACCGACTATCGCTATTTTCTCTCCCTTGTAAATATCAAGAGAGATATCGCTGAAAACAGTGAGATCTCCGAAACGTTTGGTAAGATTTTTTACCGAAATAAGAGGTTCGTTAAAATTATTTCCCACGTGAAGCACCTCCCGCATTTCTGTCGCTCTTTGCCATTTTCTTTTCTATTACATGAAGAATCTTTGTGAGTATCATAACTATTACAAGGTACATTACGGAAGCGATAATAAGCGGGAAAAGATAATCGAACGTTCTCGACTGTATAAGTCCCGGTATCTTTCCAAGGTCATATATACCGACGTATCCGACAATCGCCGTCTCTTTTACAAGAGTTATAAACTCGTTAAAGAGCGGGGGCAAACAGTTTCTGACCGCCTGCGGAATTATTATCGATTTCATCGTCTGCCATGTGGAAAGACCGAGCGAGCGCCCCGCCTCCATCTGTCCGTCGTCAACGCTTTCAAATCCGGAACGGGCTATCTCCGCGACATACGCGCCGGAGTTGAGACCGAACGTTATCGCGCCTATCATTATTCCGTTATCCCACGAAACGAATACTATAAAATAAAGTATCATAAGCTGCAAAACAACAGGCGTTCCGCGGATTATGGTTATGTATACATTTGCTATTGCATTCAAAACTTTAAGTTTGCCGTTTCTTTTGTTTATATACTTTATCATAGCGAAAATGACGCCTATCGTTATACCGATACACGCCGCAACAAACGCTATGATAAGTGTGTTTCCGAGACCTTGCAGATACATTTTCCAACGGTCCTGTATCAAAAAAGCTCTCGAAAATCTTTCCCAAAGAGATAATGATAAAAGCATCGTTTGTCCTTTTCAAGAAACGACGGTGAGAGAAGAGCTCTCTCTCACCGTCATTTTTATAATTTTAATTATTTTTCGATTATTTTGTTATTTCGAGCATTGTCTGTGCGGGAAGCTTGTCCATAAGGATAGCGTCGATACGGCCTGCTTCAAGGTCTTTGAGCACGAGCGCATACTGTTTGTACTGGCTTACAGTTGTGGAAGCGTCTACTTTTACAACGATTGTCTCTGTTTCGCCGTTGTCGTTTTCAACTTCATATGTATAGCCTGCGTCTGTCTTTGCAGCGGAGATTATAAGGTCGCCGCTCGTTCCTTCCTGAACGCCTACTTTAAGACCGGAAAGATCTTTTACGCTGGATATGGATTTATCTTTTGCGGATACGATAACGAGAGTGGAGCTGAAATAGATGTTGGAGAAATCAACGCTCTGTTTGCGGTCGTCGTTGATCGTTATTCCGGCAGCGCCGACAGCGTCGCCTGTTGCCGCATTTACGTTTGTTGTGATAGTATCGAAAAGTACGTCTTTAACTTCGATCTTCTTGCCCATCTTAACGGCAACTTCGCTCATAATAGCTATATCGACGCCGATAACGTTTCCGTCTGCGATAAATTCAAAAGGAGCAAAGCCGGATTCCGTGTATACCGTGATAACTTCCGTTGCGGAACCGAAATCCCATGTTGTTTTGAGGTCTCCCGCGTCGGGAGTTTCTCCTGCGCCTTCAAGGCTCTTTGAGAGAGCGCCGTAGTAGTCTATATATTTTGTCATTGTACCGTCTGCGACCCATGCGTCAATAACTTCGTTTATTGCGTTCATAAGAGCTGTATTGCCCTTCTTTACGGCGATACCGAAATCCTCTTTAAGAAGGTCTGTTGCGTCTATTGCAACAAGGTCTGCGTTCTTCTTTCCGCAAGAAGCAAAAAGCAAAGCGGATGTTGCGAGCATAACTACCGCAAGAACCGCGCTGATGATTTTTTTCATTTTGTTTTCCTCCGAATAATAAAAAACTTTGTCTTTTACTTATAACGCATATTATAATTTATGTTTATTCATTTGTCAACAGATAACGGCAAAAAATATCCTCGTTATCTGAATATTTTTTGCCGTCAAGCGAATAATCATTCAATTTTATTGTTTATCGCACAAAAGCGACGCTATCTCGTTCACTGTTCCCGCACCGAGTATCAGGATAATATCGCCTTTTTTCGCATACGAACGCATTTTTTCCGCCGCGTCGGCGTAAGAAGAAGCGTATTCTCCGTTCGTCGTTTCCCCGGCGAGCATTCTCGAATCCACACCGGAAACATTCACTTCCCTTGCCGCATATATATCGACGAACAAAGTTTTATCCGCCGCGGAAAATACATTTACAAAATCATCGAAAAGCGCCGCCGTGCGCGAAAAGGTATGCGGTTCGAAAATACAGTATAACTTTCCGTCACGGTCTATTTCCCTTGCCGCCGAAAGAGAAGCCGCAATCTCGCGCGGGTGGTGGGCGTAATCTATATACACATCGGCGCCGCATACGCTTCCCATAAGCTGAAAGCGCCTTTCTATTCCGCAAAAATCCGAAAGTGCTTTTCCCGTCGCCTCTGCGGGAATCCCGCAGAAATCGGCACACACTGCCGCCGCCAGCGCATTGTATATATTGTGCTCTCCCGGAACTTTAAGCTTTACATGGCAGAAAAAATCCCCATGCTTCAATATGTCGAAAACCGCGCGCCCGTTCACGGAAGAAATATTCACCGCGCGAAAATCCGCATTCTCTTTTATTCCGAATGTCGTTTTTTCCGTATAGGAAAGCGCCGAAACGGTGTTTTCATCGTCCGCATTCGATACGACAAGCGGATTTTCGGAACATTCAAACGGAATTGCCGCGTACTTTTCAAACGATTTTTTTATCTGCTCTATTCCGCCCGTAAAATAATCCGTATGGTCCACATCTATATTTAAAATGACGGCGATACTCGGCAAAAATTCGAGAAAGGAATCTTTATATTCGCACGCCTCGAAAATAAAATCGTCTCCGCCGCCGACTCTGTAAGCGCTCGAAAGCTCGGGGAGCGTCGCGCCGCACATGACACAAGGGTCATTCCCCGCCGACACAAATATGTGCGATATCATCGCGGTGCACGTGGATTTTCCGTGAGAACCGGAAACGCCTATTCTGTTTTTGTACGTCTGCATAAGATATGCGAGCGCGTCCGCGCGGTATATTACGGGTATTCCTCTTTTTAACGCTTCGGAAAGTTCGGGATTTGAAAAATCGACCGCTCCCGTATAGACGACGGCATCATAATTTACGACATTTTTCGCATCGTGACCGTGAAAAACGCTTATTCCCGAAGAAATAAGCTTTTTTGTCATATCGTTTTCGGCGCGGTCGCTCCCTGCCACATTTTTTCCCCGTGCCGACAGCACAAACGCTATACTCGACATACTTATTCCGCCGATACCCGTAAAAAACACGCTCTTCGCGTTATCCAGAATATCAAAAATTTCTTTGCGGGTCATAAAAACCTCTTAAAATATTTTATTGCAACAAAAAACACTGCCGATTTTTTCGCTTTTTCACTCGGCGAAAAATAATTTATATAAAGTTTCTTTTTATTTTCCGTCTTTATAAGCAAAAATAATTTTTTCTTTTTCCCTGACAGTATTGCAAAATCGGCATGATATCATGCGATTTATGTATAAAATCCGCTCAATGTTAAAAAATTACTTACCTTTAATTTGAATAAAATTCATAATTAGGTATTAAAATAGGATTCATAAGGAAATATTAACCTTTCAAGGAGGCAACTTATGGAAATCACAGATGTAAAAATCAGAAAAATTTTTGACGAGGGTCCGATGAAAGCCGTAGTATCGCTCACATTTGACAACGCTCTCGCTCTTCACGACGTAAAGGTTATAAACGCGAGGGACAAGTTCTTTGTAGTAATGCCGTCAAGAAAAAATCCCGACGGAACATACCGCGACATTGTTCATCCCATAAACGCCGAAATGCGCCAGACTCTTGAAGAAAAGGTTATCGGAGCTTACTTTAAATTCCTCAAAGACATCGAGGACGGCGTTGTAGTTCTCGACAACGGTCCGAAAGAAGAATCCGGATCCGTTGCGGAATGAATCCGAAAACAAGTTAAAACCTCACAGATGCAGTGAGGTTTTTTCTTTTTTAATACCCGAATTTTCCCGAAAGGCTGTCGTCGTTCTCTATCCAATCCGAGACATCGTAAACGGAAAAATCCGTTTTTGTATCTCTTACGACAACCTTTTCGATTCCAGCATTTATGACAAGCCTTTTGCACATCATGCAAGAGCACATTCCCGGCATAAGCTCTCCCGTTTTGGCGTCTATGCACGCCATATACAGAGTTCCGCCGAGGATCTGTTCCCTTGACGCGGCGATGATCGCATTTGCCTCCGCATGAACGGCGCGGCACATCTCGTATCTTTCGCCTCTGGGGATATTGAGTGCGTCGCGCATACAATAATTTATATCGGTGCAATTTTTTCTTCCGCGCGGCGCTCCGTTGTATCCCGTCGATATTATTATATCATTTTTGACAATAATTGCGCCGAAAAGACGGCGCAGACACGTGCTTCTGTGTGCCACTGTTTCCGCAATATCGAGATAATAATTCACTTTATCGGGGCGATTTTTTGCGTTTGCCATAATTACTCCTTTATTTTAAATTATTTTGAAGGATCGTATTCAAAAACAGGGAGAGTTTGAAGCTTGAAAAGATTTCCTATATGGAGCGCGTCGATTCTCTCTTTTGTTTTTTTATCGTCTATGACGCCCTCTCTTATATATTTATCGAGAACAGCGTAGGTAAAACCGAGCTTGTCCTCGTCGCTTTTGCCGCAAAGACCGTCGGACGGAACTTTTTCAACGTATCTTTCGGGGATTCCGAGATATTTGCCTATGCTCTTCACTTCCGCAACGGTAAAGCGCGAAACGGGACCGAAATCCCCCGCGGCGTCGCCGTATTTTGTGGAATATCCGACCCAGTCCTCGGAGAGATTGCAGGTGTTTGCTACTCTGCCGTTTTTCGACTGAGATATCGCATAAAGCGTCGCCATACGTATTCTCGGCGGCAGATTCTGGCGCGTCTGCTCGGAAACCTCTATTCTTCCGCCGAGAGACTCGTAAACGCCGTCGACCGCGGGTTTTATGTTAACTTCCATATGCTCTATACCGAGAAATTCGCATATTCCTCTCGAAAATTCGATATCGCTCTGCTCTCCGTTGGGCATGAGCACGCCGAAAACTCTCTCTTTTCCGAGCGCCTTGCAGCAAAGCGCCGCCGTAACGGAGCTGTCTTTGCCGCCGGATATACCGATTATAACGTTGCAGCCTTTGCCGTTTTTATCGAACCAGTCTTTTATCCATTCGACGCATCCGTCAACCGCTTTTTCCACATTGAAGTTATACATTTTATTCACCTCTGAATTTATCTTTCCGAACGGGTATTTTCCCCGTCCGGAATTTTTTAATTTTGATTTGCCGCAAAAAGAAGATCTATAACGCCTTTTTTAATTCCGCGTCGTTAATTTTACGCCGCGCGTATTCGTGCGCGCAAAAATGCGATTTCTTAAATTATTTCCGCCATATCGAGAATGAGTCTCTCGGTTTTTTCCCAGCCGAGGCACGGGTCCGTGATGGATTTTCCGTATATGCCGTCTCCTATCTTCTGCGCGCCGTCCTCGATGTAGCTCTCTATCATAAAGCCTTTTACAAGCTTCTTTATTTCGGGAGAGCATTTGCAGGAATGAAGGACTTCCTTTGCGATTCTCGTCTGTTCAAGGTAATTCTTGCCCGAGTTGGAATGGTTTGTATCTATGATAACAGCGGGATTTTTGAGTTTCTTCTCATCATAGCTCTGGCAAAGATGTATAAGATCCTCGTAATGGTAGTTCGGCATAGACTGACCGTGTTTATTGACATAGCCGCGAAGTATCGCATGAGCGTATTCGTTGCCGGTGCTCTCTACTTCCCAACCGCGGTAGATAAACATATGGGGGTGCTGTGCCGCCGTTATGGAGTTCATCATGACGGAGATATCTCCGCTTGTCGGGTTCTTCATTCCGCAGGGGATATCAAGACCGCTCGCCGTGAGTCTGTGGTGCTGGTCCTCTACGCTGCGCGCGCCGACGGCGACATAGGAAAGAAGGTCCGAAAGATATCTGTGGTTTTCGGGATAGAGCATTTCGTCGGCTGTGGAAAGTCCCGTCTCCGCAAGTACGCGCATATGTATCTCGCGTATCGCTATGATGCCTTTGAGTATATCGGGCTCTGCATTGGGGTCGGGCTGGTGTACCATGCCCTTGTAACCGTCGCCTATCGTTCTCGGTTTGCCGGTATAAACTCTCGGGATTATTATTATTCTGTCCTTTACCTTTTCCTGTACGCCTTGGAGTCTTGTCATGTAATCCATGACGGAGTCTTCGTTGTCTGCGGAGCAAGGACCTATAACGAGTACGAGTCTGTCGTCTTCTCCCGCAAATACGGCTTTTATCTGTCTGTCGCGCTCCGCTTTGACCGCCGCAAGCTCGGCTGTCATGGGGTACATCTCCTTTATCTCTTTCGGAATGGGGAGTTTTCTTTTGAAATTCATGTTCATAGCTGTGTCCTCACATTTCAATTTTTACTTTTATTGTTCTTCTTGTTCTTCTTTTTTCTTTTTATCAAAAAGTGCGCGGCGCTCTGTCGAAACGCGCATCATTTTTTTCATTGTTTCGATATCATCCGTTTCGAGCGCACGGCGAAGCTTTTCAAGCTCTCCTCCGAACGCCTTTATCTCGGATATGAGCGAATCCTTGTTGAGCATGAAAAGCTCGCTCCACATATCCTCATTTATACGCGCTATTCGCGTAAGATCGCGGAAAGAGTCGCCCGTGTAATCGCATATATTGTTGTCGTCGTTGCATGTCATAAGCGCTACGGCGATGCAGTGGGTAAGCTGGGAGAGAAACGCTATCATGCGGTCGTGCTTCGCGGGGGAAAGCTCCGATATATGACCGAAGCCGAGCATTCTTCCAAGCTCCTTGCAGGTCTCTATCCCCTCTTTTGTATTTTTATCCGTGGGAGTAACTATATAGTTTGCTCCCTCGAATATCTTGTCGTTGCTGTTCTCGACACCGTATACTTCTCTTCCCGCCATAGGGTGGGCACCGATAAATTCCACGCCTTCGGGAAGCGACGCCTGAACTTTTTCAACGATACAGCCCTTTACGCCCGTGACATCGGTGATTATCGCGCCCTTTTTAAAATACTTTCCGTATTTTTCTATCCAATCGATAAAAGTATGCGGATAAAGCGCAAACACGGCAATATCGGCGGAGGAAATCAGCTCTTTATCTATCTCTGTCGTTCCGCCTTTTATAAGCCCGTGATTTAAGGCGTATTCTATCGTGCTCTCTCTTCTCGTTATGGCGTATACTTCATATCCTTTTTTCGTAAGCGCCATGGCATAGCTTCCGCCCAGAAGCCCGAGCCCTACGATAAGTATCTTTTTATTCTTCGGTATTTCCAATTTCCTTGACCTCTATTCCAAGTTTTTTTATCGTTTCGAAAAAGTCGGGGTAGCTCTTTCTTACCGCCTCCGCTCCGCTTATCGTGCCGCCCGTAAGAGATGACAGAACGGAAAGAGACATCACTATTCTGTGGTCGTTGTGCGAAAGAAGCTCTTTTTCGGGGGTTTTTAACATTCCGCCGAAGACCGTTATCTCGTCGTCCGAAACGTCTACTCTGACGCCGAACTTCGAAAGCTCCTCTGCCATAGCCGCGCCTCTGTCGCTTTCTTTTATTTTAAGTCTGCGCGTCCCCGTAAGCCTTGCACCGTGCATAGCCGCGGCAACGCTCATAAGTATCGGTGCAAGATCCGGTATATCGGAAATATCTATCGTAGAAAATCCCACAAGCAGATTTTTGAATAAAGAGACATATGCACGGTCTCCCTGAACGCTCTTTTCCGAAAGTCCAGTGACCTTAACGTCGCCGCCGATGATATTAAAAGCATCTAAAAACGCGGCGTTTGAATAATCGCCTTCGACGTTTACTTCCGCGGGAGAATATTTCTGATTTCCCGCAACGGATATCGTTTTCTCGTCCGTCCATTTTGCGAAAACGCCGAAAAGCGCGAGCGCTTCGAGCGTTATATCTATATAAGGCTTACTTTCAACAGGCGGGATAATATCGATAACGCTGTCCCCGTCAAGAAGAGGAAGTGCGAAAAGAAGTCCGCTTATAAACTGGCTTGAAACATCGCCGGGAACGGTAAATCTACCCGATTTAAGAGGTCCTTTTACTTTTATCGAATCTTTTTCGCGGATAAATGTAAGCCCCTGATCTTTGCATATATTTTCATAAACATCGAGTGGACGGGAAAGAAGTCTCTCGCTTCCGCGAAGCGTGCATTCGCTGTCCTTTAAAAGACACAAAGGTATAAAAAAGCGAATCGTGCTTCCGCTTTCGCGGCAAAGAAGGTCGCCTTTTGCCTCGCCTTTTAAATCGGAAAAGAGGAATTTTATATCGTCGCCTTCCCTTTTATATTCCGTTCCGAAAAGCGCCGCGGCGCAGTCGAGCGTTGCGAGCATATCCTCGCTTTTCGAAACGCCGTGAACCGTGCTTCCGCCCGCTATCGAAGCGCCGATTATAAGTCTGTGCGCAAAGCTCTTCGACGGAGGAGCGGCGACGCTTCCTTTTGCCGTACTTTTTTCAATTCTTACTGTCATATCTTCTCCGTTTTCTCTGCGGGAGGCACAAGGAGCGCGTCTATCGCCTCTGTATACCCGTCAAATCCGTGTCCCGCTATCGTCTTTTCGCAGTATTCGCGAACATAGCTTATCTGTCTGAAATCTTCTCTTTTCGATACGTCGGATATATGTACCTCTATCGAACGTATCCCCACCGCTTTGAGAGCGTCGAGAAGCGCCACACTTGTATGCGTATACGCCGCAGGATTTATTACGATCCCGTCAAACACACCGTACGCTTTCTGTATCTTTGTCACAAGATCACCCTCGTAGTTCGACTGATATATCTCCACTTCGATATTTTTTCTCTTACAGTGCTCTTCTATTTTTTCCGTGAGCGCCGCATACGTCGCTTTTCCGTATATATCGGGCTCTCTTATGCCGAGCATATTGAGATTCGGACCGTTTAAAACAAGTATTTTCATTTTCCGATATCCTCCGTTATTTTGTCGGCGCACTCTTCGGGCGAGCCGTTATTTTGTATTCTCTTGTCGCATGAAGAAAGATATATTTCATAGCGCTCATTATAGAGCTTTTGAAGTTTTTCTCTGTTCGATGAAAGCGGGCGCGACTTTGTCGGCGTTATTAGCGAAATGTCCCTGTCGATAAAATATATCCTGCCGTTTCTTCGAAGCGCTTCAACATTTTCGTATTTCAGAACGGCGCCGCCGCCTGTGGATATAACGGCTCCCGTCGTTTTTCCGGAGAGCTCCTTTATCGTCTCGCTCTCCGCTTCGCGGAAAGACGCCTCTCCGTTTTTATTTATGTATTCGGAAATATTTCCTGTCTTTTTTGAAAGTTCTTCGTCCGAATCGTAAAAAGCTTTGCCGAGTCTTTCCGAAAGAAGCGCGCCGACGGTGCTCTTCCCGCTTCCCGGCATTCCGACAAGGACGATATTTTCCTTTTCCGAAAGCAGTTCGCGGTATATTTTCTCACAAACTTCTTTTCCGAGTTTTTCGCCCGTGAAAAGCTCCGCCGCCGCGACCGCCTGCGAAACGAGCATATAAAGCCCGCCTACGGCAGGAATGCCGAGCTTTCTTGCGGAATTTACAAGCTTTGTGGAAATGGGATTATATATCACATCGATAACGCCCGAAAGAGAGGCGAACGCGGAAAGGTCCATGTCGTAGGGAATATTTTCCGTTTCGGGGTACATTCCGCTCGGCGTCGTATTTATTATAAAATCCGCGTCACCGTATTTTAAAACGGCTTCCCCGAATGTTACAGCCCCCGCGCTCTCCCTGCGGCTCACGTTTACAATGTTTAAAGCGCCCAAGTCTTCCGCAACCGCGCGCGCCGTCTTTGATGTTCCGCCCGTGCCGAGTATCAGCACCGTTTTTCCAAAAAAATCAAACCCTTCGCGAAGTATAAGAGAGCGAAGTCCCTCGAAATCCGTGTTGTATCCGTAGAGCTTGCCGTCTTTGTTTATCGCGACATTTACGGCGCCTATCGCCTTTGCCTTGTCGCTTATAAAGTAAAGGTGCGGTATAATGCTCTGCTTATACGGAATGGTTATGTTTATTCCCGTAAAATCCTTTTTCTCCGCGAAAGAATCGAAGTCTTCCTTTGCCACTTCGCAGAGCTCATATTTGTAAAGCCCTATTTTTTCATGTATTTCTTTCGAGAAGCTGTGCGGCAGCTTCTCTCCGACAAGACCGTATATCATATATTCCCCGTGATGCCCCTTTCATAGACAAAGCCCTATTTTCAAAGAGCGATGTAATCCGTGCCGAATCTGCCCGCCAGCATATCGCAAAGCGCGATAGCGCAAAGGCTGTCCACAACGATTCTCGCGCGGTGGACGATACACGGGTCATGCCTTCCCTCCACAGTGAGAGTGCTGTTTTCGTTTTTATACATATCGATGGTTTCCTGCGATTTGTATATCGAGGAAGTCGGTTTTACTATGCAGCTGAACAAAACGGGCTCTCCGTTCGTTATTCCGCCGCATACGCCGCCGTTGTTGTTTGTAACAGTATAGACTTTTCCGTCTTTTATCCTGATAGGGTCGTTCGCTTCGCTGCCTCTCATACGGGCAAATTTTTCTCCCGCGCCGAACATTACTCCCTTTACCGCGGGAACGGAGAACATCATATGGGATATCGTGCTCTCGAACGAATCGAAGAACGGCTCGCCTACGCCTGCGGGAACTCCCGTTACAACGGTTTCGAGCACACCTCCGACACTATCGCCTTTCTCCGCCGCCTTTTCTATGACTTCGCGCATTTTTTCCTCGCTCTCCTTTGAGAGGACGGGAAACACGCTGTCGTAAAGGCTGTCTATATCTTTAATGTAATCTTCAAATCCGCGGTCGAAGGTACCGCATATCTCTTTTATATGCGTGCCTATAAATATTCCTTTCTTCGAAAGGGCGGATCTTGCTATCGCGCCGAGCGCCACAAGAGCTGCCGTAACACGTCCCGAAAAATGCCCTCCGCCGCGATAATCCTCAAATCCGTGGTATTTGCAGTGCGCGGTGTAGTCCGCGTGTCCGGGGCGCGCAAGCCCGAAATTTTTGCCGTAATCGCGGCTTCTCGTGTCCTCATTAGGTATGATTACCGCAATGGGAGTGCCCGTGGTCTTCCCCTCGAAAACGCCGCTCGCTATTATATATTCATCTTTTTCACATCTCGCAGTCGATATTCTTCCCGCGGGACGGCGGAGAGTGAGAGCATGTCTTATCGCTTCCTCGTCCACATCTATTCCGGGGGCAAGTCCGTCGAGAACCGCTCCTATATAAGGTCCGTGGCTCTCACCGAAAACGGTAAGGCAGACCGATGTTCCGAATGTGTTTTTCATCTTTTTCCCTCCGAAGAGAATATTTTTTCGGCACGTGCACGTATTTCCGAAACCGAAAGTTTTTCTATAATATAGCTTCCCGCTTTTTCGACGGTGACGCAGTCTATTCCGTCCGAGGAGCTTTTTTTGTCGTGAGCGACCGCTTCCATGACTCGATCCATATCGACATCGCAGGAAACGGGAAGTCCCGCGCGCGAAAGAACGTTTATAAGTCTTTCCCTTATCTCATCGGAGCACATGGGAAGCATTCCGAGCGCCACACACTCTCCGTGATAAAGAAAGGGGGATTTTTCGCTCTCTATTCCGTGACCTATCGTATGCCCGAAATTCAGGACTTTCCTTAAAGACGATTCCTTTTCATCCCTTTCGACGACATATTTTTTTATAAGAAGAGATTTTTCTATGACTTTATCTATATTTTCAAACGCATCCTCTTTTTCAAGAAAAGAGAAGAAAGCTTCATCGAACGTGAGCGCCATTTTTACGGATTCGGCAAAGCCCGCCGCTATCTGTCTTTTCGGCAGAGTTTTCAGAACGTCGGGGTCGATTATGACCTTTTTCGGCTGATAAAACGTGCCGACGATATTTTTCACGCCGTGAAAATCGACGGCGGTCTTGCCGCCTATCGACGAATCCACCTGTGAAAGAAGCGTCGTGGGAATATTGTAAAAATCTATTCCGCGCATATAGCACGACGCCGCAAAGCCCGCAAGGTCCCCTACAACTCCGCCGCCGACGGCGACTACCGCGTCGTGTCTTGTAAATCCGTTTTCGAGCATCAAAAGAAGCAGCATTTCAAAATATTTCATGCTCTTGCTCGCTTCCCCCTGCGGTATTACCGCTTTAAAAGCGTATTCCGCAAAGGACGCGACTGTGTCCGCATATTCCGACGGCACGCCGTCGTCCGTCACAACAAGGACTTTGCGGCATAGCGGCAAAAGCTCGCCCGCTCTTTTTATTGCTCCGCGAGAAAGCTCTATATCATATCCTCTTTCGGAAAGGTCTACATGTATGGTCATAAAAATCTCCCGATAAAAATCATTTTACTTTGTAAGAACCGACAAGTTTGAGCTTGTCGCACATGGAGGAAAGCTCTCTCATCATATTCTTTCCGTTTTCGTTTCTTATATTTCCCTCTGCCTCTACATAGAAATAATACTGCCACATGAGCTCTTTTCGCGGGCGCGAACGGAGAGAACGCATATTATATCCGTATTTACCGATTATGTTTATCGCCTCTGCAAGAGAGCCCGCCTCGTTTTTAACGGTGAAAACGAGTATAAAATTGTCGTCCGGGCGTCCTGCGCCGTCGTTTTCAACTCTTGAAAACGTGGCAAAACGCGTCGTATTCATTCCGCTGTCGTTTATTCCGCTTGCAAGGACGGTAAGACCGTATATCTTCGCGGCGTCATCGCTTGCAATTGCCGCAATGCTCTTATCGGAAAGCTCCGCAACGTGCTTTGCCGCAAGCGCCGTATTTGAAAACGGCGTAGATACAAAACCGTGCTCTCTTATAAACTTTGCGGATTGCGCTATCGCCTGCGGATGGCTTATGACCTCTTTTATATCGTCTGTCGTGCTTCCGGGAACGCCGAGAAGATCCTGCTTTACCGAAAGGTTCATTACATTATTTATATAAAGCGTGCCGGAGAAAATAAGATCTGTCACCTGTCCGACCTCCCCCGCAAAGCTGTTCTCTATCGGAAGAACGACGCTGTCGCATTCCCCGTTTACAACAGAGTTATATGCGGATTCGAAATCTCCGAAGGAAACGTGTTCCGCGTCCGGGAAAAGAAGCTTTGCCGCACTGCACGCAAAAGCGCCCTCTGTCCCGCTGTACGCGACCTTCGCTCCGCTTATGAGTTTATGTTGAAACGAACGCGAAAGCTCCATTGAATATTTTAAAAAGTTCACATAATAGGCGCGTAATTCCCCGTCCTCCACAAATGCGCTGTTTCTCGCGATAAGCGCGTCCTCGCGCTCGCGGTCGAGCACGGGAAGTCCTCTTTCCTTTTTGTATTCCGCAACATCTTTTACGGCGGTCATACGCTTCACAAAGAGCGCCGCTATCTCTTTGTCCGCTTCGTTTATTTCTTTTCTCGCCTTTTCGAGTTTATCCATTTCCTTCTCCGTCATGTTTTTTATTTTCCGTATTCTTCCGCAAGCTTCTTAAACGCGGGAAGAGCTTTTTCTATCTGCTCTGTCGAAACGCAATACGATATTCTCACGTATCCGGGAACGCCGAACGAATCGCTCGGAACGAGAAGAAGCTCATATTTTTTCGCCCTTTCGCAGAACGCCGCGGCGTCATCTTCGAGCGCTTTTACGAAAAGATAGAACGCGCCGTCCGGGCTTACGCAATCATAACCGAAATCGGTAAGAGAAGAAAGAAGCATTTTGCGGTTGCGGTCATAGACCGATATATCCGACGTTTTCCCCAGACACGCGGGTATCATCTTCTGCATAAGGCTCGGCGCACAGACAAATCCCAGAGAGCGCCCCGCTCCGCAGACCGCAAAGAAAAGCTCTTTCGAATCCGTGCATTTTTTCGGAACGCATATATACCCTATTCTCTCTCCCGGCAGGGAAAGCGATTTACTGAAAGAATAGCACGACACCGTATCGTCGTAGTAATTTGCGGTATACGGCACTTTTATGTCTCCGTATACAAGTTCGCGGTACGGCTCGTCCGATATTATATATATAGGATGAGAATACTCCGCTTCCTTTTTTGAAAGAAGCTCTGAAAGCGCTATTATATTCTCCTCCGTGAAAACGGCTCCCGTAGGATTGTTCGGAGAGTTTACGATCACGGCTTTTGTATTTTTATTTACCGCCTTTCGGAGGGCGTCGATGTCTATCTGAAAATCATTCTCGCGGCATTTTACTTCTATGACGCGCGCGCCCGCGCTCTCCGCAAAGACGCGGTATTCGGGAAAATACGGAGCAAGAACAATGACCTCGTCCCCGTCGCAGACCATGGCGGACAATGTTATGGTAAGAGACGCCGCAGCTCCCACCGTAATATATATGTTTTCCGCCGTATCGTCGGTATTATAGGTGTCTCTTAAATATTTTGCAATGGCTTCCCTTGTGGAATACGCGCCCGCGGCAGAGGTATATCCGTGAAGAGATATCTGATCTTCTGTATTAAGAAGGCGGATAAGTTCTTCGTTTACGATATCCGGAGGGCAAACGCTGGGGTTTCCCAAACTGAAATCAAAGACGTTCCCCGCGCCTATTTCCACTTTTCTGCGGTTTCCGTACTCGAATATTTCACGTATGGCAGAGCTTTTCTTTCCGAGAAGAGCCTTTTTTTCAGATATCATAAAAATCCCTCCAAGCAAAATAAAAATGCAGAACACCCGTCACGCGGATATCCTGCACACCGAAAAAATCAGTGCCGCACAATATCCGTAAGGCATTCTGCGGCACATTTTAATTCAAATAAAACTATGCGGATACAGTATGCCCATTCGAAGAGACAGCATAATAATAAAATCGCATAGCATAATAATATACGTTTGCCATTATACATACCTCCGAAATGCGGCGCTGCCGCTTTTTTCTATAATTATACACACATATCCGCTTCGTGTCAATATTTTCGGAACAAAAAATCGCGTTCTTTTCAGTTGCCGCACTCTATACTTATCTCGTTGAAAAGTCCGAGAAGCTCGTCGACTCCGGCTTTCTTCTTTTCGTCTCCGGCGTGATCGAGCACGACATTTCCCTCGTGCATCATGATTATTCTGTTTCCGTACTCCACGGCAAAGCGGAGATTGTGCGTCACCATTATCGCCGTAAGAGATTTTTCTTTTACGACCTTATCTGTAAGCTCCATTATAATATCCGCGGTCTTAGGGTCGAGAGCCGCCGTGTGCTCGTCGAGAATGAGGATATCTATATCGCTCATCGTCGTCATTACAAGGGAGAGCGCCTGTCTTTGTCCGCCGGAAAGAAGCCCCACTTTTGCGTCCATTCGGTCTTCAAGTCCGAGACCGAGAGGAAAGAGAAGCTCTTTATAATACCCGACGCGCTTTTTGTTAAGTCCGAAAGAAAGACCGCTCACGGTACCCTTTTGCTCCGAAAGCGCCATGTTTTCGGCAATAGTTAAGTGCGGGCAGGTACCCATAGACGGGTCCTGATAAACTCTTCCGATATTTTTATATCTTTTATACTCGGAAAGAGTCGTTATATCCTTGCCGCCTACGATGATATTTCCCGAATCCGCGGGAACAGAGCCGCAGATTATATTGAGCATAGTCGTTTTTCCGCTGCCGTTCGAACCGACAACAGAGACAAATTCGCCTTTTTTTACATGAAGAGAGAAATTTTCGAAAAGCGACGTCTCGTCGACAGTGCCGCGGTGGAAGACTTTATTTATATTTTTAAGTTCAAGCACCCTTCTTCCCTCCCTTTGAAACACTTCTCTTCGAGAGAAAAGCGGTTATCTTGTCGTTGAATATAAGTATGAGCGCGAAGAGAACGGCGTTTAGCAGTTTCAGATATATTCCGTCCGAATCCACAAGAACAAGATAGTTTAAACAGAGCGAATAGATTATTGCGCCGAAAATAACGGCTGTCGTATCCTTCATAAAGCGGACACCGGAAAAGACCGTAAGACCGATTATTACGGAAGCGAGCGCAAGGACCACTTTTCCGCTGCCGCTGTTGTTGTCATACGACATAAAGAGCTGTGAATATATGGCTCCCGCAACGGCTACAAAGCCGTTTGCAATGGCAAGCCCGAAAATTTTATACGTACCCGCATTCTTGGAAAGAGTAACGACAAGCTTCTGATTGTCTCCCGTCGCACGGAGCATATACCCCGCCTTCGTTTTAAGGAAAAGATCCACTATTATCTTCATCGCTACCACAATGACGGCGAGTATCAGAATTATTATAAGATCTTTTACGTCTTTACTGAACATACCGACGAATTTTCCGTTGAATATACCGGTTATGTCAGCACCCTTGTAGGAGAATATCGTCGTTGTATATCCCGTTCCGGTGAGAAGCTTTGTAAGCGCAAGGTTTACGGAAAGAAGCGCCGTCATGACGATTATTCCCGAAAGAAGATTTGAGATTTTGAATTTTACATGCAGGACACCCGTGACAGCGCCCGCCGCCATTCCGGCGAAAAACGAGAGAAATATCGCAAGAAGAGGCGGTACGCCCAAACGGAATATAAGTATAGTTCCGATAATGCCGCCGAGAGGAAACGTTCCGTCCACGGAAAGATCGGGAAAATCGAGTATGGAATACGATATATAAACGCCGAGCGCTATAACGGCAAAACAAAGTCCCATTTGTAAACCGTCAAGCGTCGTTCCGAGAAAAAGCATACCGTTTTGTCCTTTCATTTTTATATTCGGCAAAGTGCCGTGAGAAATTCACTTATAAAATTTTCCTTTCGGATCTTTCGCGGAATCATTTGCCGCATATAAAAATCCGAAAGGAGAGATTTTGTTTTTTTGCGATCGCGAAATATTTTTCACACACCGATGTGGAAAACATATTTTATACACACCGCAAATCACCTTTATGAGGAAGTTCAACAATACGCGCTTTTATAAAGACAGCGTGTGCTAAGTCATGTGATGTTACTTTTTGATACTTCAAAAATCAGTTTGCAACATCTTCCATAGCAACCGTTGTGGGGACTTTAAGTCCGAGTTTTTCAAGAACTTTGCTGTTATAATAATTTGTAGGATTCGTTATTGTAGCCGCGGGAATATCGGAAGCGGATTTTCCGCCGAGAACGCTCGCAACAATGTCGCCTGTCATTCTGCCGACGTCCTTTACATAGTCGATAGAAGCGCTTGCGGCACAGCCTACTTTAACCTGCTCTATTTCGGAACCGAATACGGGGATATTCTTTTCATCTGTTATGGGAAGAATATTTGTTTGAAGCTTGCCTACTATCGTGTTGTCGAGAAGGTTTACAAGGCAGTCTACGCCGCGGTCGAGAAGCTCGTTTGTCTTTGCGTCTATCGTTGTGATGTCGGCAACACTTGTATCGATTATTTCCATACCGGCGTATGCTTTTGCAGCCTCTTTAAGAGAAGCTACCTGTACAGGAGAGCTGGATTCTTCGACAGAGTACATAACGCCGATCTTTATATTGCTCTTGCCCATTACGGAAGTGATTACTTCAAGCTGCTTTTCGAAGTTGGGGATATCGGATGTGCCAGTCGTGTTTTCGTAATTTGCCATTACGGAATTGTCTGTTACGGCGCAGTATACAACGGGAATTTCTCCGTCTGCCGCCGTAGCTGCGGCAACGGCGCTGGGAGTTGCGATCGCTACTATAACGTCTACTTTTTCATTTACCATTTTTCTTGCCTGGGACTGGGAAACGGCGGGATCGAAATTGGAGTTTACATATTCGAAAACGCAGTTTTCTTCGGTATATCCCTTTTCTGCAAGAGCTTCCATTATGCCTTTGTAGCAGTTATTGAGGGATTCGTGTGAGCCGAACTGGATTATGCCTATTGTCATTTTGTCTTTTTTGCCGCATGAAGCGAAAGCAAAAACGGAAAGTGTGAGAATCATTATTGCAAGAATTGCGGAAATTATTTTTTTCATTGTATTTGTCCTTTCAATATAAAAAGAAGTTTTTTATCGTTTGATTTTTATTTTTTATAAGTTTTTTTATAAGCCGTATAACGCCATCGAAAATCCAAAATAAACATTTTCTTTCCTCCGAAAAAATAAAAAAATCCCGACGTCTTTATAAAGACGCCGGGACGAATATACTTCTATATCCGCGGTACCACCCACAGTTTCGGGAAAAACCCGCTCTTTACACGCACTATCATGCGCGGCGCCGATGATAACGGAAACGCCACCCGTCGGAGTCTACTCGAAAAATCTTTCGATCCGCCCTTAGAAGCCCATTCATAAGCACTCCCTTTGCCGCAATCCCACCGCCTGCGGCTCTCTAAGAAAGGAATTTTGCAAACTACTTCTCTTCCTCATAGGTTTGTTTTGCTATTTGATGTTTGATATCATACCATGAACAAAACTGTTTGTCAATACCTTTTTGATTTTTTATTTTAATAAAATTTTTCCGTTCCAAACGGCTCCTGGCAAAACAAAAAACGTATTAACCGAATACTTCGTCGAGGAAATCCACCGATTTTTTAAGCCATGTCGAAAATTCCGCGTGGTAGCTTCCCAATCCCACGCCGTGTCCGCCGTCGGGAAATTCGGATATTTCAACTTTCTTTCCGGCTTCTTTCATGGCGTTTGCAAGCGCAATGGAGTTTTTCGTATAATTTACCATAGAATCCCTTACACTGTAAAATATATATGCGGGAGGCGCGTTTTCGACGCAGGTTTCGTATGAGTATTTCTTTATCTCATCCTGATTCTTGTAATCTTTGCCGAGGAAATTTTCGGGCATCGTGTAATAAGTGCCGTCTCCGAGCGTAGTTACCGGATAACCGAGTATCATCGCATTCGGAATGGAGGATTCTTCGCCTATAACGTCATAACCGAGATTTTCCGTCGGTGTATGAGTGCCGAGCATAAGCGCAAGGTGTCCGCCCGCGGAAAATCCGCATACCGCTATTTTATTTTTGTCTATCCCGAAAGAATCGGCATAGTATCTTACTGTCTGAACAGCGCGCTGTGCGTCCGCAAGCATTGCTTCTTTATTGTATACTTTGTTTGAATTGGCGCGGTAGTATACGACAAAAGCGGATATGCCTTGCTTGTTATACGCCTCCGCTATATCTGTTCCTTCCCCTGTCATAGAGACTTGAAAATATCCGCCGCCGGGGAAAATGATAACCGCTCTGTCCGAGCCTTCTACGACATACGGAACTATTGCTGGAGTCATCGGTTTCAATATATTATTGTTATACGGAACTTCCGCAGTTCTCCAAAGGTCAATATATTTATGTGCGGCTACGTCTTTTTCGGAAAGCGCTTCCACGGGAAGAATCGTTCCCGGTTCGCGCGTGATCATTTCCGTTGTCTGCGGAGCAGCCGTAGTCTTTTTTGTTGTCTTAACTGTGGTGGAGGTGGTTTTCGTAGCCTTCGTCGTTACGGTTGTCGAAGTCGTCTGTTCAGTCGAATAAGTACCTTCCGTATCCGAGGAAGCCGCCGTAGGCGTGGTTGTAGATTCGGCGCGTTTACCGCAACCGACAAGCTGAAAAACAAAAATAACAGAGATAACAAGAGATAAGAGTGCAAAAATTTTTCGTTTCATATAAAAGCCAACCTTTCCGGAATCATATACAATCATGTTCGGATTATAACATTTTAATTATGCATTGTCAACAGATTATGAACAAAATATGTTTTTTCGCAAATATAAGAAAAACGCGGATTTCTCCGCGTTTTTTGTGGGCGTTATCGGTTGGGGCTTCTGCCCCAAACCCCGACACAAAGGACTTTTCGTGAAAAGTCCTTTGGAATCCCAAAA
>UQXK01000025.1 GCA_900544985.1 uncultured Eubacteriales bacterium | reverse complement strand
AATCCGCGTTTTTTTGTGTGCGTTAGGAGTCGGGGCTGTCCGCCCCAAACCCCGACACAAGAAACTTTTCGGGAAAAGTTTCTTGGAACTTCAAAAGCTTTGTCAAAGTAAATTGGTGTATTTTGTGCGAAAGTTCTTTGGCTTACCTTTCTGAGGGGGAAAGGTAAGTTATTTTGCCCACTTTTCTTTCAAAGAAAAGTGGGTCATGGGGCGATTTTTATATATTTTAACATCAGCGAAGAAATAAGTCCCACGGCGATTCCCGCGAGTGTGCCGCTTATTGTGAGAATTATCATGTAATATCCTATCTCTTTTGTAGACAGAACTATGGCGGCGAGAATTATTTGCCCTGCGTTGTGGGATACGCCGCCCGCAATGCTCACTCCCGTAGCGGAAAAAATGCCTGTTTTTTTCAGAATCATCATTATAACAAGGCTCAAAAATGCTCCTGCGGCGCTGTAAGCAAGAGACCACGGATTCCCGAAGAGAAGTGCCGAAAGTAATATTCGAAGCGAGCTTATTGCCACTGCTTCTTTTGCGCCGTATCTGTAAAGCGCAAAAACGCACATGATGTTCGGAAGACCTATTTTTATTCCCGGTACGGCGGGATATATCGGCGGAATCACGCTTTCGATATACGAAAGCATGAGGGATATGCACGTACACATTCCGAGAAAAGCGAGTTTTTTTGTGTTTGCTTTCATGTCACCCCACCGAATCGAGGCTTGCCTCGCCTTTTTCCGATTCTATTTTTATGACAAGTTTGTTCGGAAGGCATATTATCGTTTCTCCATTCAGTTTTATCGGTTTGTGTGAAACGCATATTCCGTCCGGACACGAAGCGCTTTCTATATATGCCGCTCCGTTTTCTATAATAAGTAGATTGAATTTTTCTTCATCTTCTCCGTAAGTTATTTTTATCTCTCTGTTCTCGGAAAGAGGATAACGCGAAGTTTCGACGCCGTCTTTGATAACCACGGCGTATGCGCCGTCCTTGCGCGTTGTTTTGAAAATAAGGAGAGCGAATAGCGATATTACAACGATAAAGACGGCGAGAAATATATCGTTTCTTACTTTGGAGCTTTTTATATTTCTCACCGTCCTTTTGTTATGGATTTGCAAATGAAGTGCTTATGCGGTTTTTTGAAAATTATACTTTTGTGTTATTCTGTAAGGGGACTTGCTGAAAAGTCTGTTTTCTTTATGCATTTTACGGGGCAAACGTCGGCGCATATGCCGCAGCGCGTGCATTTTTTGTAGTCTATCACTGCGAGATTGTCTATGACTTTTATAGCGCCGTCGGGACAGTTCATCTCGCATTTTTTGCAGGCGATACAACCGTTTTGGCATTCTTTGCGGACAAATACGCCTTTTTCTTTGTTGGAACATATAACGGCGGTCTTTGCCGTTACGGGAATAAGCGAAATTATTTTTTTCGGACATGTTTTTACGCAAAGTCCGCAACCTATGCATCGCCTGGGGTCGACCCTTGCGACGCCGTCCTTTACGCATATCGCGTTGCTCGGACAGACTGCGGCGCAGTCTCCGAATCCAAGACAGCTGTATACGCACGCCCGCGGACCTCCGTAGACCAATGACGCCGCCTTGCAGCTTTTGATTCCTTCGTATTCGGATTTTTTGAGTGAATCGGAATTGTTTCCGTTGCAGTGTACGAACGCCGTCATTTCTTCGACATCTTCAAATGATATGCCGAGGATATTTGAAATTTCCGCCGATACTTTGTCGGCACCCGGAACGCAAAGATTCGGTTTTGCCTCTCCTTTTGCGAGCGCCGCGGCGTATCCGTCACAGCCCGTGTATCCGCAGGCTCCGCAGTTGACGCCGGGGAGAACGGCGCGGAGCTTTTCCGCCTTTTCGTCTTTTTTGACAGCCATGAAATGCGATGCCAGCGCAAGAATTATTCCGCATATGATACCGATCGATACGACGACCGCTACGGCTATTAAGATATCTTTTATCATAAAAATGTCCTCCACATTATTTGAACAGGTTGTCTACTATTCCGGAAAAACCGAAAAATGCGAGAGAGACTATCGATGCCGCGATAAGCGTTGCGGGAAGTCCGCGGAACGCCGCGGGAGAATCGGAGCCTTCTATTCTCGAACGCACTCCGGAGAACAGAACCATCGCGAGGAGAAAACCGAGTCCGCATCCGAGCGAGCTTACCATGGATTCGAGAAAGCTGTATTTGTCCGTGATGTTGTTTATCGTCACACCGAGTACGGCACAGTTCGTAGTGATGAGCGGAAGGTAAACGCCCAGACTCTTGTGAAGGGCGGGGATGTATTTTTTCAGCACTATCTCTATAAACTGAACGAGCGCCGCTATTACAAGTATAAAAACTATCGTCTGCATATATGAAAGCCCGAAACGGTCGAGCAGAAAATGCTGTATGGGCCACGTCACAGCCGTTGCGAGAAGCATAACGAATATGACCGATACTCCCATGCCCGTAGCCTGGTCTATCTTTTTCGAAACGCCGAGGAACGGGCATATACCGAGAAAGCGGCTCAATACATAGTTGTTTACGAGCACGGAGGTCATGAGGATTATTATAAGACTTTTAAATGTTTCCATTTGCTTTTTCTCCGCCTTTCTCTTCGGTTATAACGTTTGTCGTATTGTTTTCATCGGAAGAATTTTCTCTTTGCGAATGGCAGAAGGAAGCAGAGGGACACGCTTCGCATCCGAAATCCGTTTTCTTTACGCCTTTTCCTTTTGTTATCGTGTTGACGACGGCGATGAGCACGCCGAATACGAGAAATCCGCCGGGGGCTTTTACAAGGAAATCCACCGTGTGATCTTTTAAAAAGGGAATTGCCATTCCTGCAAAGGAGCCGCTGCCGAATATTTCTCTTACCGTTGCCATTAAGACGAGCGCGAGTGTAAATCCAAGCCCCATTCCCGCGCCGTCAAGAGCGGAAAGCGGAACGGGATTTTTGCTTGCGAACATCTCTGCGCGCCCGAGAATTATGCAGTTTACCGTTATAAGTGCAAGGTAGATTCCGAGAAGCTCGTAAAGCTCCGGTAAAAATGCGTGCATGAGCATCTGAACGAGCGTTACAAATCCCGCTATTATGACTATATAACACGGGATTCTCACCTTATCGGGAATGAGCTTACGAAGAAGCGAAATCACGGTGTTAGAGCATATCAGGACCGCGGTCGCCGCAAGTCCCATGCTGAGCGCGCTTATCACGCTTGTCGTCGTTGCAAGCGTCGGACACGTTCCGAGAACAAGAACGAAAACGGGATTTTCGCGGAGCAGACCTTTTAAAAATACGGATAAAGCATTTTCTTTTTTCATCTTTGTTCTGCTCCTTTCAGAATATTTATCGTCTCGAATACTTTCGATATCGCGTTTTTGTAGCCGTTGCTCGTATACGTCGCGCCGCTTATCGCGTCTACTTTGTCGTAATCCGATTCGGTTTTGCCGTTATATTTTTCGTAGTATGAAGGATTTTCACATTCAGAGCCTATACCTTCCGTTTCGTGCTGTGAAATCGTAACGCAGGAAATTATCTTTCCGTCTTTTGTGGCGCTTACTTTGATATAGATATATTCGTGTGAAATGCCGTATTCTTCATTTCCGTTTATTCCGTATCCTGCGGCGCGCAGGTCGAAAACAAAGTTGCCGCTGTTAGTTATATACGCTTTTATAACTTTGTCGGAAATGCCGCTGTAAGCGGAAAGATCTATTTCTTTCACAGATGAATTTTTTACTTTTTCCGCATATTCGGGGATTCTTTCTTTTATATCCGAATCTTTGTCAAAGAGAACATTTCCGTTTTTATCAAAGCCTATGAAATCCTCTCTCGAAACGAATACGATACCTTCGCCGTTTTCGGCTTTATATACTCTGTCTATTCCGGAAAGCTCTTCCGTTATAAACCATTTTTCAAATTTTCCGTCGGCGGACGGCAGGGCGATATTGAGATTGTCCTTTAATATCTCTTCTTCCGTTCTTATATCGACATCTCCTCCGTTTAATATGACGAAAGAGTTGAGCGCGTCTTTTATCGCACTTTTGTATGCGGAAGTGGTTTTTGTTGCTCCCGACACGGTGTCTATTAAATCTGCTTTTTCTATATCCGCTCCGTCGAAAAGTTTTCCGTATTCTTTTTCCGCTCCGAGCGTTTCGGAGCTTGCAAGACACACAGCTCCTGTGATTTTTCCGTCTTTTCCGACGCCGCACATTATTATAAGTCCCGATGAATATCCCGATGTTGTCATTTTAAATACGTATCCGCCGCTTTTTTCTTTGTAAACCTCTGTAACGGTTCCGGGAAGTGTATATGAGGAAATATCGATTTCCTCAAAGCCTTCTCCGTCAGGCATTACGACAAGGAGCGCTTCGTTCGCCGCTTTTTTCTCCGCCTCTTCTATTATCGGAGCGGTAAATGCGTTTGCCGTCGCGAGAAGCACGGACACCACAAGGCATATTGCAGTGAGAGAGATAACGCTTACAATGGATTTTTTCACTTTATCTCACCTCCGAAAGGCTTTTTTGCCGTCCATTTGTCTATATACGGTGTGAGAATATTCATAAGAAGTATTGCGAAGGATACGCCCTCAGGGTACACGCCCCATAATCTTATAAGCACGGTAAGTATACCCGCGCCGATTCCGAAAATGACTTTGCCCCATTTTGTGACGGGAGTTGTCGCATAGTCCGTCGCCATAAATATCGCGCCTATGAAAAGACCGCCCGAAAGCGTGTATTCAAGCGCCGTGAAGGCATCGCCTTTTACCGCAAAGGTAAATAAAAAGACTGTTGCGACGAATATCACGGGTGTGTGCCACGATATGACTCTTCTGAAAAGAAGGTACAGCCCGCCGATAATAAGCGCTACCGTACACGTTTCTCCTATCGATCCTCCGCGTGTTCCGAGAAGAAGGTCCGTTATTTTTACTTCTCCGCCGTTTTGGAGCACCGCAAGCGGCGTTGCGCCCGAAACCGCGTCGATGTTCTTCGGAAAAGCCGCAGAGCTCATAGATCCGAATGCGATGAGCATGAAAATTCTCGCCGTTATCGCGGGGTTGGCGAAATTCTGCCCTATTCCTCCGAAAACACATTTTACAAAGATTATTGCAAAAGCGGCGCCTACCGCCGCCTGCCATAAAGGCGTGTTTGCGGGGAGGTTGAGAGAGAGAAGAAGCCCTGTTACGACGGCGCTGAGATCGGTTATCGTATTCGGCTTTTTTGCCGCTTTGTTGAAGAGATATTCCGAAATGACGGCGGACGCCACGCATACGGCTATGACGGCAAGGGCGCGAACGCCGAATATAATCGTTCCCGCTATTGCCGCGGGCAAGAGCGATATTACAACGTCGAGCATTATCCTTCTTGTTGTTATATTGCTCCTTATATGAGGAGAAACGGATAAAATAAGATCGTTATTCATTTTTTCTCCTCCTTGTTTTTCATATTGTATTCGCGAAGGACTGTTTTTGAAAGTTTGTTTGTTTCGACAAGTGGTCTTTTTGCGGGACATACGTAGGAGCAGCAGCCGCACTCCATGCAAATGTCCACGCGAAGACGTTTGAGTTCTTCTGCGTCTCCCTTTTTATATGCTCTCGCGATCGAAAACGGAGAAATGGAAACGGGGCAGTGTGCGGCGCAAAGCCCGCAGTGTATGCACTGCGTCGGTTCGGGTCTTTTCGCTTCCTTTTCGTTCATCGCGATTATCGCGTTTGTATTTTTTAAAATCGGCGCGTCGAGATTCGGCACTGTAATTCCCATCATTGGACCGCCGTAAAGAACTTTCTTTATTTCCGCTTCGTCGGCGCCGCATAAACCGAGCAGATATTTTATCGGCGTTCCTATCGGCACGATGAGATTTTTCGGCTCTTTGACGGCGGAACCGTCGACGGTGACGCATTTTTCTATGAGCGGCATACCTGTTTTTATATATTTCGCTATGACCGCCATAGTCGTGCAGTTGCATACGACGACACCGACGTCTATGGGAAGTTTTCCCGCGGGGATAACTTTTTTTGTCGTATTATATACGATGACTTTTTCCGCGCCCTGCGGATACATGCTTTTTAAGACTTTTATGCTAACGTTGTCTTTGCCTTTTACGGCTTCGCGCATTTTTTCTATCGCTTTTTTCTTGTTTTCTTCTATCGCGATCACCGTACGTTTTACGCCGAGAAATTTTTCGCAAAGGGAAATACCGGATACTATCTCTTCGGCGTTATCTATCATCGTGCGTGTGTCGCTCGTTATATAAGGTTCGCACTCTGCGCCGTTTATTATAAGCTCTTCTATCTCTCTTTTCACGTCGAGCTTTATATATGTCGGAAATCCCGCGCCGCCGAGTCCTACGACGCCACTGTCCTTTATCGCTTTGATGAAATCCGCTCTTTCGTTTATTGCGGGGGGAGCTATGTTTTCGTAAACGCTCATAAGTCCGTCGGATTCTATATATATTGCGGGGGCGAACGTTCCGTTAGACAAAAGTATATCTTCTGTTTTTGTTACCGTTCCAGATACGCTTGCATATACGGGGGAGGATACGGCGCCGTCCTGCTCGGCTATAAGTTTGCCGACTTTTACATAGTCGCCTTTTTTTACTTTCGGCACTGCCGGTTTTCCTATATGCATTACGACAGGCAATACTACGTTTTTCGGCGGAGCGGGGCGCTCCGGGACGTGGTTTGCGGTGTTTTTCATATGCGGAACATGAATACCGCTTATTGAAAATGACATTTTTCACCTCATGATCGCATAAAATGCGATATAGTTTTTATTTTTGGAATATATTTACATCGATAATAATTATATATTTTTACACAACTTGTGTCAATGATTATAAAATAAATGATATGTTCTTATAACCTTTACCGTGAATTTTCTCTGATTTACGGCGCGGCGGGGATATATTTAGACAATCTTTTTGCCGATGTCTTGCGGCGGCTGCGATCGGCAAAACGCGGTTATGCGGGAACGCGCGATTTGCTGTGATTTATAAAAATATCTGAAATAAGTATTACCCGTGCGGGCTTTTTTATTCTTTTGCATATTGTATGCCGCAGGGTGATTTATTTCTTTTTGTTGATTTATGCGGTGCGATATATTATAATATTCTTACAAATTCCCGATAGCATTTCGATTTTTATTTATTTGAATAAAATTTACTTTTATCGAAAATAATTACAGAAGATTACCGCGTTTCGCGGATGATACGGAGGGACTTACTTTGACGAAAATAATGCTTGCTTTCGGCACGCGTCCCGAAGCTGTAAAAATGTGTCCTCTTGTAAAAGAACTGAAAAAAAGAAAAAAGTTTGACGTTATCGTATTGACGACGGGACAGCACAGGGAAATGCTGTCTTCCGTTATGGCGTTTTTCGATGTCCGCGCCGATTATGACCTCGATATTATGGAAAAGGGGCAGTCTCTTTTCGATATAACGGAGAAAGTGCTTTTCGGTATGCGCGGCATACTCGAAAAGGAAAAGCCCGATCTTCTTCTCGTTCACGGAGATACGACGACGGCGTTCGCGTCGGCGCTTGCCGCATTCTATCTCGGAATACGTGTGGGACATGTGGAAGCGGGGCTTCGGACATACGATATATCCGCTCCGTTCCCGGAGGAATTCAACAGAACGGCGGTCGACGCCGTGTCATCGCTCTTTTTTGCTCCGTCAAAGCTTGCAGGCGAGCGCCTTATGGCGGAGGGGAAAAATAAAGAAAATATCTTTGTAACGGGAAACACGGGACTTGACGCCCTGAAATATACCGTGAACGAAAAATTTTCTCACCCTGTTTTTGATTTTGCAAACGGAAGAAGAATTGTTCTTCTCACGGCGCACAGAAGAGAGAACGCGGGCGATACTATGAAGAATATGTTTGAGGCGATAAAATCGACTCTTTCGAAATATGACGACGTCTGCGCCGTTTATCCCGTTCATCCGTCTCCGTCGGTTTCAGGGCTTGCTCATGAAGTTTTTGACGGATTCGATAAAGTCATGCTTATTCCGCCGCTCGATGTGTTTGAGTTTCATAATCTTATGGCACGCTCTTTTCTTGTTCTTAGCGACAGCGGAGGAATACAGGAGGAAGCTCCGTCGCTCGGCATTCCCGTTCTTGTTATGCGAAACACAACGGAAAGGGAAGAGGCGGTGTCCGCGGGGACGGTAAAGCTCTGCGGAAACAGCGCGAAAGGCATATCGGAATCTCTGGTGCTTCTGCTCGACGATGAAGAGACGTATAAGAAAATGGCGCGTGCCGAAAATCCTTACGGAGACGGCAACGCCTGCTCTTTGATAGCGGATATTCTGGAAAAGAGTTTTTGACAGTGCCCTTGTCCGTGAAATGTGAAAAACAAGTCAGCGTATATGTTTTTTCTATATTATACAAGTGAAAAACTTGCTTGCAGGGACGATGTGTTTCAACGCATGCTGTTATTTGCGTTTGTCAAATAACAAATTGCAGAACAATGCAAAATTTATTTTGCAGGCCGCTCTATGTTATAATAAAAGTAAAAACGCTTTCTCGCAAGGGCATTTTCACGCCGTGTTTTACCGTAAAATTCGCTTTTCTCGGGAAAACGCGAGCAGATTTATGCCGCGGAACAAAAAAATCTCAATTTTAATGTTATAATAATGTATAAATATTGGCTTTGACTTTTACACTTTTCGCCGAATGATAAAATTTGACGAAAAGTGTTTCTTTTTTCGGCGCAAAAGTGTATAATCTATATATAACCTACCGAAATTTTTTTCATACCTAAAATAAGACGGATATACCTGATTTTCATTGGCGGTTATGGACCACTAAAACACGCGGAGAGAAGATTTTTGCGGCGGTCTTGACCGCCCTCGGAGTTATCACGCTTTGCTCCGATTTTAAATAAATGGAACATTGTATTTTCAGAATACTAAAAATAAAACGACGAACATAAAAAATAACGTGAAAGGAGAATTTTATTTTGAAAAAATATATCATGGCGCTTGACGCGGGCACGACGAGCGTGCGTGCCATAATATACGACGAAAACCTGAATTCGATAGCTTGTTCAAAAAGAGAATTTACTCAGATATATCCGAAACCCGGATATGTGGAGCACGATCCTTCCGAGGTGTTCGCGTGCTGCTATACGGTAATGACGGAGACAATTCTTATTTCCGGTATATCCGCGAAAAATATAGCCGGTATAGGAATCACCAATCAGAGGGAAACGACTGTCGTATGGGACAAGAATACGGGCGTTCCCGTCTGCAACGCGATAGTCTGGCAGTGCCGCAGGACCGCGGACATTTGCAAAGACATTGAAGCAAAGGAATATGCGGACTATATAAAAGAGACGACGGGACTTCCCATGGACGCGTATTTTTCCGCGTCGAAAATAAAATGGATACTTGACAACGTGCACGGCGCCCGTGAGAAAGCGCAAGCCGGGGACTTGCTTTTTGGCACAATAGACACTTGGATAATATGGAAGCTCACAGAAGGAAAAGTCCATGTTACGGATATGACGAACGCTTCGCGCACAATGCTTTTCGATATAAATAAACTCCGATTTGACGATAAGCTTCTCGAAATATTCGGAGTTCCCCGTTCCATGCTTCCCGAGGTCCGCTCTTCGGGAGAAATATACGGTGAAACTGAATTTATGGGAGAGAGAATACCGATATGCGCTATTGCGGGAGATCAGCAGTCCGCGCTTTTCGGAAGCGGTTGCTACGAACCCGGAGAGGCAAAAAATACATACGGCACGGGCTGCTTTCTTCTTATGAATACGGGAGATAAGAAAAGCTCTTCGAATCACGGGCTTATATCCACTATTGCCGCGGGAGTGAAAGGCGAGAGCGTTCAGTATGCGGCGGAGGGAAGCGTATTTGTCGGCGGTGCCGTTGTAAAATGGCTTCGCGATGAGCTTGGATTTATAAAGGACTCTTCGGAGACGGAAACTATTTCAAATAGTATTTCCGATACTTCCGGTGTTGTGGTAGTTCCCGCATTTACGGGACTCGGGGCTCCTTATTGGAACATGGACGCGCGCGGCACTGTCTTCGGGCTTACACGCGGCAGCGGCAGGGCGCAGATAGTACGTGCGGCGATAGAGTCGATAGCTTATCAGAGCGCCGATGTTATTTCTTCCATGGAGGCGGATACCGGAATAAAGATAAAGAATCTTAAAGTTGACGGCGGTGCTTCCGCAAACGATTTCCTTATGAAATTTCAGGCGGATATTTCCGATATAAACGTTGTTCGCACGGCGTCGTGCGAAGCTACCGCGAGAGGTGCGGCGGCGCTTGCGGGACTTGCGCTCGGATTTTGGAAAGACAGAGGAGAGCTTCTCTCTTTGCCGCTTTCGACAGAGGAATTCTCTCCCTCGATGTCTTCGGAAAGAAGAGAAGAACTTCTCACTTATTGGCACAGGGCGGTAAAATGCGTTTTAAATTGGACAAAGGAGGTATGAAAAATGTCTTTGAATATAGTAAATAAAGAGGTGCTTTCCTCGGACGGAATCCATACTTTGAAAGGAAAGGTTTATATCCCCGACACGGAGATAAAGGGGCTTTTTCATCTTGTTCACGGAATGACGGAATATATAGGCAGATACGATGAATTTCTGCGTTTTATGGCGGAGAGCGGATATGTCGCTTTTGCATATGATCATCTCGGTCACGGAGAAACGGGAAACGCCACGGGAGAACTCGGATTTATCGCCGAAAAAAACGGAGACAAATTTTTGCCCGAAGACGTTCATGTTTTCGGCGCGGCGGTGAGAAATGATTTCCCCGGCAAAAAATGCGTCCTGATGGGACACAGCATGGGGTCTTTCGTTGTGAGAAACTACGCGGAAAAATATGCGTCTGAAATAGCGGGACTTATAATAATGGGAACGGGAGGACCTAATCCGGCGTCAAAACCCGGGATTGCGCTTGCTTCCGTGATAAAAGCTTTCAAGGGAGCAAAATATGTTTCTCCTCTTGTGGATAATCTGGCGTTCGGAAAATTCAACGACAGAACGGAAAAGAGAACGGGAAGCGACTGGCTTTCCGTAGACAAAGAAAATGTCGACCGCTTCCTTTCGGACGATTTCTGCAATTTCAAATTTTCCGTAAGCGCGATGATAGACCTTATAAAGATGAATGACAGATGTAACAGACGCGCCTGGGCAAAATCATTGCCGAAAGAGCTGCCGATACTTCTGCTTGCGGGCGACGAAGACCCAGTCGGAGATTACGGCAAAGGTGTTACAAAAGTGTATAATATGCTTAAAAACGCGGACATATCCGATGTTTCAATTAAACTGTATAAAGGATATCGCCATGAGATAATGAACGAAAGCGATATAAGGGAAGAGGTTTTTTCGGATATACTTGATTTTACGGAAAGCAAAATCAAATAAAAAATTTCATTTTATTATATATAAAAAATCACCCCGAGTTTTAAAATCCGAGGTGATTTTGTTTTTATATTTAAGAGGGGAGGCTTATATCTTTGAATCCGGAGACGGAGCATTGCTTATACTCGTTAAATCCTACGGCGAGGACTTTGCCGTATTTCGTGAGTCCTACTGTGTGGCTTCTGCCTGCCGATATTGCGATGATATTTTCCCAATCTTCGACTTTGCACTGACCGTATCCGTTATATCCCACGGCAACGCAGGTGCCGTCCTTGCGAAGCCCCACAGAGTGGTAATTTCCCGCCGCAATAGCGCGTATTCCGTTCCAGCGTGATACATCGCATTGACCGTTGGCGTTGTTTCCGACGGCGACGCAGGTGCCGTCTCCGCGAAGTCCGAGGGTGTGGAGTCCTCCTGCCGCAACAGCGGAAATACTGCCCCATTTGATAGCGCCCCATTCGCCGTCTGTGTTCGCTCCTACTGCCGTTATAGTGCCGTCGGCGCGAAGACCTACCGTATAGTTATATCCCGAAGATATGGAGATTATATCTACCCAGTCGCTTACATTGCACTGACCGTATGTATTGTCGCCTGTGGCGACGCAGGTGCCGTTTGTTAAAAGTCCGACAGTGTGACCGGTGCCGGCGGATATCTGGCATATATCTGTCCAGTCTCCGACGTCACATTGGTGATATCCGTTGTAACCGACGGCGGCGCAAGTGCCGTTTTTGAAAAGGACTGCCGTATGATAAGCACCCGCTGTTACCGAAATTACATTTTGGAACGATTCTACGTCGCACTGACCGTAGGAGTTGAATCCCGTGGCTATGACATTGCCGCTCTCTTTTACCGCTACGGTGTGAAGTCCTCCCGCCGCAAGCGTGAAGCCTCTTTCCGTATCCATGAACTTCGTCACGGACTTTTCTTTGTGATTTATCGCGATTTTATCTATCGTAGTTGTGGTGAAGAATGTTTCCGGGGTTTCTTCTTTCAGTGGGGCGAAAGGATCTGATATTTCCGAAATGTCTTTTGGAATGGTGAGCTCACGCGTGAAATCCTCTGACATGGGAGAGTTGCGTTTTACCGCGGGAATATCTTTTGTAGAGGCGTTTTTGCGATATTCAGCCTGAGTTGACTGTCCTTTTGCGTTTTTGTATTCGTTGGTGGAGGTCCTTATATAAGTCGGAGAATATATGTCCGCGGGAGAGGCTTTTTTCTTCGACGCCGTTTTTGCCATATTATCTGCAATCTTGTAAAACGGTATGAGAAGAACTGCGCATACGACCGCGAGGGCTATGAAAACAAACGAGAGTACAAGCTTGCTTTTCATAAAGCAAAAAGCAAGTACTATGAATACAAGAGACAAAGCTATAAATGTTATTGTTGACAGCAATTTAAGTTTTTTCCCCGGCTGCTCGTTCATTTTTTATCACTCCTTGAATTTGTTTTTGATTGCTTGACCTATATTTTCCAAGATCACTTTGTATGCTGCCTTTGTGAGGTGCATATATTCGTCGTTCTGATATTCCGGTTTTAAATATCCGTTATCCGCCAAAAGAAGATCGTGCGTATTTATAAAGGGAAACGAAAGTTCATCGCACACGTCTTTTATCCAGTTGTTGGCTTCGACTACCGCTTCTTTTGTTATGTTTTTGTAATGTTTTACCGATTTGTCCGAAAGTGGGAGGACGGACTGAACAAAAACATACGTTTCGGGCGACGCTTCCTTTACGGAAAGAAGCATCTTTTTGTATATCGATTTAAAATCGTTTTCGGAAAGATTTCCCGCTCCGCCGGATACTCCGAGTGTTATTACGAGTATTTTCGGCTTTACTTTTGATACCGCTTCCGAAAGGGTGAGGTCCTCTCCGTTTTCGAAGTGGACGCATTTTTCACGGTTTACGGAAGAGAATTTTACGGTGTTTCCCGTGCCGGACCATACGCGCTCTTTCGGTATTCCGCCGCGTAAGGCGAGGTGAGCCGTCGTCGAATCACCGAAAAAGTATACCGAATCCATAATATCGCCTGCAAAGACAGGCGCGGTATTGCAAAAAATTCCCGTCATCAAAAGCAGAAGAAAAATATATTTTAAAGGTTTAAAAGTGCGTTTCAATTTTATATACCTCAATAAACTTAAATTGAGGCAGCATTTTTATCCCGTGACCTGTGTGACGCTCTTTCCGTCCGATGTGATTATAATCGTTCCGAGTTCGTCTGTACGCAATATCTTTGCGTTCGTGTATTCGGCGATTCTGTCGAGTATCTCCTTTTTCGGGTGACCGTAGCTGTTGTCTTTTCCGCAGGAGATTACGGCTATTGAGGGATTTATGGCTTTTAAAAATTTGACCGATGTAGATGTTGTGGAGCCGTGGTGACCTATTTTGAAAACATCGCAGTGAAGGTCGTCTGTTCCGAAGAGCTTCATAAGAGCCGTTTCGCTCTTTGTTTCCGCGTCGCCTGTGAACATGAATGCGGTATCTCCGTAGACCATTCTTATAACTATGCTGTAATTGTTTTTGTCAGTGGGGTCTACGCTGTCGGCGTCGACGGGTGCGAGAATTTTAAAAGCAGCGCTGCCTATATTATAAATTGTTCCCGTTTCACTCGGCGTATATGTAAGATTTTTTTCTTCCATTGCGTCGAGAACTTTGCCCCACATCGAAGGATCGCAATCGGGAAGAACTATTTCGCCTATGTCAAAAGAGAGTATGACTTCGTCGGCGGCGCCTATATGGTCATAGTGAGGATGCGTCAGGAAAAGATAATCTATTTTTTCGACGCCGAGGTTTTTTATGTAATCTATGTATGCGTTTATTTCTTTTGATTTTGCGTCGTTTTCACAGCCCGCGTCGATAAGAACGTTTTCTCCGGTGGGGAGCTTTATGAGTATCGAATCCGCCTGCCCCACATCTATAAAGTAAACGGCAAGGTCGTTCGGGTCTATATTCGCTGAAACGGAAGGCTCTTTCGGGGTAATGTATTCCCACGGTTTTGTTATGTAAGAAACGAGCGCGACAACAAGCGCTATGATTATATAAACGAGCGATTTTAATGCTTTGCTTTTTCTTCTTTTTGCCATAATCACTTTCTCCGAGAGGGTGTGCATTTGGCTTTTTCAGCCAAATATGCGTCTTTTGCCGAATTCTGATGATTTTAAAACATAGATGTCTATTTTAATATATATTTGTACGATATTATTATATCAAATCAAAAATATTTTTACAATAGGAAAAAATAAAATGAAAATAAAAAATCAAAATTATTCGTAAACCTGTTGACAAGCGGGGTTCGCTGTGCTAAAATATACAAGCATTCAAAAAAATGCGCTTGTAGCTCAGTGGATAGAGTGCCCGGCTACGAACCGGTAGGTCGTGGGTTCGAATCCCCCCAAGCGCGCCATATTGTTTGTAATCCGAGCGTTTTTCCGATTGTTTTCGGCGGAACGCTCGGATTTTCGTTTTGGCGGCGAATGCATGTTGTGTTTTGCCGCGCGGTGTGATATAATAGCCCTGCAAAACAAAGTTTTGCATTGATGAAAAAAGAAAATTTTGCCTTAACTGAAAAAGGGCATAGCCGTGCTGAATATGCGATGTGATAGCCCTGCAAGGCTTGCTTTGTATTGATGAAAAAAGAAAATTTTGTCTTGATTAAAAAGGGGCATAGCCGTGCCGAATATGCGCTCCAATAGCCCTGCAAAGTGAAGCTCTGCATTTGATGAAAGCGGAAATTTTTAATTTAACTGAAAAATGGCATAACAGTATCCGATTTATGTATATTAAAATCGGTAAAAACACCCGGAATTTCTACTGTCATAAAAATCACGGAGATATCTATATGAAATTCGATAATAAGAAAATATTCGATATAGCTCTTGCGCAGTCTGCCGTTGATTGCGGCTGTTCCGCGGAGGATTTTCTGTCCGCCGAAAACAAGATATTTATTTCAAAAAAAGATGAGCGGGCAAGAGCGTATCTGCCGCTTCCGTTTGAGTGTGACCTTGTTTCTTACGGTTATAATATCGTCGCACAGACAAGCGAGCGCACTTTCGACGATGTGAAGGATTATATAAACAAATATCAGACAGAGCGTTGCTTTGAGACCCCGAATATGAATGTTCTGAACGACAAGCTTTTGAAATACGGACTTAAAGTTTGCTTTATGGCGGAATATTTTCTTCCCGATGTCACAAAGATTGGAAAATTTTCCTGCGATTATGAAACGAAAGTGCTTTTTAAAGAAGATTTTAAGGAACTTTATAAACCGGAGTGGGGAAACGCTCTTTGCGAAGCGAGAAAAGAAAAGGATGTCATAGGCGTGGGCGCTTATGACGGGCAAAAGCTGATAGCGCTTGCCGGCGCGTCTGCGGATTGCGATACGATGTATCAGATAGGAATAGACGTTCTTCCCGAATACAGGCGCCGCGGAATAGGCACGGCGCTTATAAGCCGTTTGACGGAAGAGATATTCGCCCTTGGTAAGGTGCCGTTTTATTGCGCGGCGTGGTCCAATATAAAATCCGTGAAAAGCGCATTGAAGTGCGGTTACAGACCTGCGTGGGTAGAGCTTACGGCAAGGGATATCGAGTTTGTGGACAAGATGAATGACAATACATTATAAACTCGTTTGCTACTTGATTTTCTTGCATTTTATACATAAATATAAATTGCCTGTCCGCGGTGAGATTCGAGCTTGCCGCGAGTGAATTTTTTGTTATATTCGGGAAGAGATTATGTCGGAAAAAGCAGTGTTTACAAATATGTGCATGGTGTACGATGAGGACGGAAACATACTTGTCGAGGACAGGGTGAAGTCTGATTTTTGCGGTATCGCATTTCCGGGAGGCCATGTGAAAGAAAGAGAGCCTTTTACTCTCTCTGTAATAAGAGAAGTAAAGGAAGAGACGGGGCTCGATATATTTTCACCGAAGCTCTGCGGGGTAAAACAATTTTTCACAGAAAAAAACGAGCGCTACGTTGTGCTATTATATAAAACGAAGATTTTTTCGGGCGAGATAACCTCTTCTGCGGAGGGAAAAGTATTCTGGATAAAGCGGGAAGATATAAACAAATATAGTCTTGCTCCGGAGTTTGAAAAACTGCTCACTATCTTTACATCGGATGATGCAACGGAGTTTTTCTGCCCCGAAGACGGAGAATCTTTTTTGCTCTGAAAACCTTTCCATGCAAAATGACAAAATATAGTTTTACGCTGCTTTAAATTAAAACTTGACAAATATAGTGTGTTTTTATATAATGTTAGATATGTGATGTTGATGTGTAAAAAACTTCACTTCTTCGAAATTGAAAATGCTTGATTATACAAATGTAAAACACGTTGAGAAAGAGGGTGCTTTTTTTGAAAAAAGATACTGGACTTGAACATGTTGTTCATAAATTTGACAATCTTTACGACGGAATTAAAAAAGAGGCTGAACGCTACGGCGACAAGGTAAGATATTATTATCACGAAAACGGAGAAGAGAAGACATTTACATATAACGATATGAAAACTCATGTCGACTATATAGCCGCAGGACTTACAAGACTCGGCGTAGACGGAAAATTCACCTGCGTCACGGGAGATACTCATCCCGATTATGTCGCCGTATACGAGGCTGTCGCTTCAACAAACGGCGTTATAATACCGCTTGATAAGGATATTTCCAACGAACAGTTTACTGGATTTATGCAGTTCTGCAATACGGAGGTCGTATTCTATACCGCTTCCCAGCAGAAGAAGATAAACGCCTGCCTTTCCGAGCTTTCGCTTGTGAAGTATTTCATCGCAATCGGCGCCGACGGTTCGGATTTTCCCAATGATCCGCGCTTTATGTCGTTTGCCAACTTCTTTGAGGTAGGAAAACTCGCATACGAGGAAGAGGACATCCGTCCCGCGGAAAGAAATGTTCCCGATATGGACAAGATGTGCGCCATCATATTCACTTCCGGAACGACGGGAACAAGCAAAGGCGTTATGCTTTCCCAGAAAAACCTCGTTACGGCAACACTTGATTCGAACGCCATAATAGACTGCAAGGAAGACGATATGTTCGTTTCCGTGCTTCCCATTCATCATACATACGAATTTACGTGTTCTCAGCTGGCTCTCCCCAATGCGGGCGCGTCTACCGCGATAAACGATTCCATAAAGAACACGCTTCGCAACTTTGCAAAGTACAAGCCTACGGCTCTTATACTCGTTCCGCTTTATGTAGAGACGATGTACAAAAAGATCTGGGCGGAGATAGATAAAAAAGGAAAAAGAAAAATGGTCCGCGCCGCTATGAAAATGTCGGACGCGCTCCTTAAAGTCGGCGTGGATATACGCAGAAAAATATTCAAAGAGATACACGACGCGTTCGGCGGCAGACTGAAATACATCGTTTGCGGCGGTGCTCCGCTCCGTCCCGAGCTTGTAAAAGATTTCGATTCTTTCGGAATCAATATATGCGAGGGCTACGGAATCACAGAGTGTTCTCCGCTTATATCGTGCAACCCCATGGGCTGGAAAAAGTATCATTCCGTAGGACTCAAAGTCAACAGCGTCAGCGTCAGAATAGACAAAGTTCACGAAGAAGACGAAACGGGCGAGATCGTCGTAAAAGGCGACAACGTCATGCTCGGATATTACAAAAACCCGAAGGCAACCGTTGAAGTATTTACGGAGGACGGTTGGTTCCGCACGGGCGACATCGGTTATATTGACGAGGATAATTTCATATTTATTACCGGAAGAAAGAAAAACGTAATAATACTTTCGAACGGAAAGAATATTTTCCCCGAAGAACTTGAAGAATATCTTTCGGCAAGTCCTCTTGTTTCGGAATGCGTAGTGGTTGGCAGAAAGAACGAAAAGGGCGACGAAACGTCTATATGCGCTCTTGTTTACCCGGACTATGCGCTTTTCGAGGGCAAATCAAAAGAAGAGATAAAATCGGCGGTAGAAGCGGTTGTTGCTGACATCAACAAAAAGCTTCCTCAGTTCAAACACATTCACGAAGTTGAGATTCGGGAAACCGAATTCGAGAAGAACACTTCGAGAAAAATAATGCGTTACAAAATAAAATAAACACGAAGCTTTTTAAGGAGATTTACAATGTTTGACGAAATCAAAAAAATCCTTGCGGAGGAATTCAGCATCGACGAGGAAAAAATCACGCCCGAAGCGGAATTCGTAAATGATCTTGGCATAAACTCTCTTGAACTTGCCGATCTTGTTTTTATCTGTGAGGATAAATTCGGAGTAACGTTCGAAGAAGAAGATATGCGCGCACTGCTCACTGTCGGAGACGTTGCAAACTATCTTTCCGACAAGACGAAAGACTGAGATTTAAATTAAAACAGTATTACAAAAACGCCGTTTTCAAAACGGCGTTTTTGTATGTTTTATACTAAAAAAAGTGTGTTGAAATCGTGAACTTTTACAAACATTTTTTTGAAAACTATTTACTTTTCAAAACGATTTGTGATATACTATTCACATAATCAAACTTGATATTTAACTTGGAGGACCTTAAATGAAAAACTTGACTCCCATCGATTTGGGAATTGCCGGAGACGGCGTTGTTTACCGCAACCTTTCCGTTCCGGAACTCACAATGGCAGCACTTGAACGCGGCGAGGGAACACTTTCCGACACCGGCGCTCTCGTTGTTGAAACAGGCAAATACACGGGTCGTTCGCCTGACGACAAATTTATCGTTGATACTCCCACAATACATAACGACATTGCATGGGGCAAGATCAACAGACCGATCGAAAAAGAGAAATTCGACGCTATCAAAGCAAAAATGCTCGCATATCTCCAAAACAAAGAGATATTCGTATTCGACGGCTTTGCAGGCGCAGACCCCAAATATACACAGAAGTTCCGTATAGTAAACGAGCTCGCTTCTCAGAATATGTTCATTCATCAGCTTCTTATACGTCCTACGGAAGAACAGCTCGATGACTTCACACCCGATTTCGAGATCATCGCGGCTCCCGGCTTCAAATGCGTACCCGAAGTAGACGGCACAAACAGCGAAGCGCTTATCGCCATCGACTATGAGGCTCATCTCGTTCTCATCGCAGGAAGCCAGTATTCCGGCGAAATCAAGAAGAGCGTATTCTCGGTTATGAACTATGTTCTTCCCAAGAAGGGCATACTTTCCATGCACTGCTCCGCAAACATCGGCGACAACGGCGATTCCGCTGTATTCTTCGGACTTTCCGGAACAGGTAAAACAACTCTTTCCGCAGACCCCGCACGTAAGCTTATCGGCGACGACGAGCACGGCTGGTCCGACGACGGCGTGTTCAACATAGAAGGCGGATGCTATGCTAAATGTATCAACCTTTCCAAGGAACATGAACCCGAAATATACGGCGCTATCAAATTCGGTACGCTTCTTGAAAACGTAATCGTTGACGACAACGGCGTTCCGAATTACGACGACGGTTCTCTTACAGAGAATACACGCGCAGGATATCCTATCGATTACATACCCAATGCGGCTATCCCCGGCGTAGGCGGCAAACCCTCTACGATAATCTTCCTTACGGCTGACGCTTTCGGTGTTATCCCTCCGATATCCAAGCTCGATAACGATATGGCTATGTATCACTTCGTTTCCGGTTACACAAGCAAACTTGCAGGTACGGAACGCGGCATAACAGAGCCTCAGACAACATTCTCCACGCTCTTCGGCGCTCCTTTCTTCCCGCTCGATCCCAGCGTATATGCTACGATGCTCGGCGACAAGCTCAAAGAAACAGGCGCGAAAGTGTTCCTTGTAAACACCGGTTGGTGCGGCGGCAAGGCAGGAGACGTTCCGAGAATGAAGCTCAAATATACAAGAGCAATGGTTTCCGCGGCTCTCTCCGGCGAGCTTGACAACGTTGAATATACGCTCGATCCTATATTCAATGTCAACATACCGAAGACCTGCCCGAACGTTCCCGACGAAGTTCTCGATCCCAGAAACGTATGGACAGACAAAGCTGCTTATGAAGCAAGCGCAAAAACACTTGCTGCGAAATTCCAGGAGAATTTCAAGAAATATTCTCATATGCCGGAAAACATCGTAAACGCCGGCCCGAAAGCCTGATTTTTAGCGCATCTTAATAAATCGGCGGATTGAATATATAAATTATAAAATTAAAGTATAATCTACGCTGTCACAATGGCGGTGAATATACTTTTCGGCAGGAGAGAAAACTCTTTTGCCGGAACTTTAAATAATTTTTAGTAAAGGTTCACCTTTGCCGAGTTTTCATCGACAAAGGTGAATTTTTGAAAAACGGAGATTTTATATGAAACTTTACAATACTCTTACAAAACAGGTAGAAGAATTTGTGCCCAACGAAGACGGAAAGGTGAAAATGTATACCTGCGGTCCTACTGTTTATCATTTTGCGCATATCGGAAATCTCCGCACTTACATAATGGAAGATGTTCTGGACAGATTCCTTCGTTATTACGGATATGACGTCAAGCGCGTAATGAATATAACCGATGTAGGACATCTTACGAGTGACGCCGACACGGGCGAAGACAAAATGCTCAAAGGCGCCAAGCGCGAACATAAAACCGTTATGGAAATAGCGGATTTTTATAAAAAAGCATTTTTTGCCGATTGCGATAAATTGAATATCAGAACGCCCGATGTCGTAGAACCCGCAACATCGTGCATAGATTCTTTTATTAAGGTCATTTCCTCGCTTATAGAAAAAGGCTATGCTTATCTTGCGGGCGGCAATGTTTATTTCGATACATCGAAAGTAAATGATTATTATGCTCTTACGGGGCACAACTCCGACGACCTCAAAGTGGGCGTCAGAGACGATGTGTCGGAGGATTCGAACAAGAAAAACAAGAGCGACTTTGTTCTTTGGTTTACAAAATCCAAATTTGATTCTCAGGAACTCAAATGGGATAGCCCCTGGGGCGTAGGATATCCCGGATGGCACATAGAGTGCTCTTGCATAAGCATGAAAAACCTCGGTGAATATCTCGATATACACTGCGGCGGAGTGGACAATATTTTCCCGCACCACACAAATGAGATAGCGCAGAGCGAAGCTTACCTCGGGCACAAATGGTGCAATTACTGGTATCATGTTCAGCACCTCAACGATGAAAGAGGAAAAATGAGCAAATCGAACGGAGAATTCCTGACGCTTTCTCTTATCGAAGAAAAGGGATATAAACCGCTCGCATACAGACTTTTCTGCTTGCAGAGCCATTACCGCAAACCGCTCGTGTTCTCTTATGAGACGCTCGGAAACGCGCAGGCGGCATACGACAAGCTCATAAAGCGTATAACCGCTCTTAAAGATGACGGAGAAGCCGATAAGGCGGTCGTCGAAGCTTACCGCGAAAAATTTATAGAAGCTGTCGGCAGCGATATAAATACGGCGCAGGGACTTACGGTTCTTTACGATATGTTGAAGGACAGTATATCGGATTCCACAAAGCGCGCTGTTGCCGAGGATTTCGATAAAGTCCTTGCTCTCGGTCTTGCAAATGCAAAGGCGGAGGAAAATGAAAGCTCTGAGGACGACGCATGGATACTCGCTCTTATAGAAGAGAGAAAGAACGCGAAAAAAGAGAAAAATTACGCGCGCGCCGATGAGATAAGAAATGAACTTTCCTCCAAAGGAATTACTCTTACGGATACACCCGACGGCACAAAATACAGCCGTTCTTAAAACCAAAGACGGATTTTCCGCCTTTCGAACCGGCGGAAAAATCTGTGTTTGCGACAGGAAAAATTGCTCTAATCAAAATGACGGAGAAAAAACCATTATTGAAAGTTTGAAGGTTTACAATATGGAAAAAAATCAGATCAAAATCGGCTTTGTATCGCTGGGGTGCTCTAAAAACCTTCTCGATACCGAGGTCATGCTCGCAAGACTTGCTTCCGCGGGATATTCCATAACCCCCGATGAAACGGAAGCTGACGTAGTGATAATAAACACCTGCGCTTTTATAGAGAGCGCAAAGAAAGAATCGATAGACAATATTCTCGATATCGCGTGGCTTAAAGAACACGAACATTTGAAGGGAATTGTGGTTGCGGGTTGTCTTTCCGAGCGTTACCGCGATAGCATTTTTGAAGAAATGCCCGAAGTAGACGCTATAATCGGCGTCGGAAGCGTGGACAGAATAGAAGAAGCGGTCGAATCTGTACTCGAAAACAAAAAATACAGTCACTTCGGCGACAAAAATTCCTGTATGCTCGGCGGAGAAAGAATAGTAACAACGCCTGAGTATACAGCATATCTTAAAGTCGGGGAGGGGTGCGATAACAAGTGCACATATTGCGCTATCCCCGCGATCCGCGGAAAATTCAGAAGCCGTCCGATAGAGGATCTTGTCGCAGAGGCGAAAGAGCTCGAATCTCTCGGCGTAAAAGAGCTTAACATTATTGCGCAGGATACGTCGCGTTACGGGCTTGATCTCTACAAAGAGTATTCTCTCGCTCGCCTTGTACGCGAAATATGCGAGGGTACGTCGATTCCGTGGATAAGACTGCTTTATTGCTATCCGGATAAGATCACGGATGAACTCGTTGAAGAATTCAGAACAAACGACCGTCTTGTAAAGTATATCGATCTTCCTATACAGCATATAAGCGACACTGTTTTAAAGCGAATGAACAGGCACGGCGACGGGAAAATGATCCGGGATACTATATCGAGACTTCGCAAAGCCGTCCCCGATATCGTTATAAGAACGACGGTCATGGTCGGATTCCCGGGAGAGACCGAAGAGGAATTTTCCGAACTTTGCGAATTTGTAAAGGAAACGAAATTTGACAGACTCGGCGCGTTTACATATTCCCGCGAAGAGGACACTCCGGCTTACGATATGCCGGATCAGGTCGACGAGCAGGTAAAACAAGAGAGATACGACATCATAATGCGCGAACAGCTCCATATAACCGAGGAGAAAAACCGCGAGCTTATCGGCAAGACCGTTAAGGTTATATGCGAGGCATATGATCCCGCGGCGGAAGTTTACTACGGCAGAGGAACCGCCGATGCACCGGATATAGATACAAAGGTATATTTCCGTCCCGAAATCGGCAAAAAACGCATAAAACCCGGCGAATTTGTAGATGTGAAAATCGATGATGTCGTTGATTACGACCTTATCGGAAATATTGTAAGATAATAAAGAAAGGACGTTTTTTATGAATCTTCCGAATAAACTTACACTTATGCGAGTCATCCTTGTTCCTGTATTTATGGTCGTTTATCTTTGCGACTTCGGGCTTGGCATGTGGAGATACATAATCGCAGCGGCGATATTTGCGATTGCCTCTTTTACCGATTTTCTCGACGGAAAAATTGCGAGAAAGCGCGGGCTTGTAACCAATCTCGGAAAATTTCTCGATCCTCTTGCGGATAAGTTTATAGTTATGGCATCGCTTCTTTGCCTTTCGTTTACATCGGCAGGGGAAGGCGTATACGGCATACTCCTTGTGTTTGCCACATCTATCGTTATTTTCCGCGAGCTTGCGGTTACATCTATGCGTCTTGTCGCGGCGAGCGCGGACGGCTCTGTTATCGCGGCGGCGATGCTCGGAAAGATAAAAACAACGACTCAGATGTTCTTTATAATATTCGCTATTATAGAGCCGGCGTTCGATGTTGCGGTGTTTAACAATCACATAATATCGTATGTCCTTATGTTATTCATGATAGTTATGACAATTTGGTCGGGACTTGACTATCTTGTGAAATATTGGAAATATATTAAAGAATAAGCTTTATTTTAGTTTGTTTTACAAAATTATGTCAGACTATGCTTTTCGTTTTATATTGACTAAAAGGCGTTTTTGCGGTATAATAAATTCAGAAAGAAAAGCTTGCTAAGACTTAAAGCTTTGCAGGCGGATTTGAAAATATTATCCTTGCTTGACAGCTTCGATATAAACGTAAAGAAAATACTTTTAGGAGATTTTCATGAACGATAATAACCGTGATAATGACAGAGAGATAATCTCTCTTACCGACGAGGACGGATCTCAAATAGATTTTGAACTCATAGGAACAGTGGAATACAACGGAAAAGAATATTATGCTCTTATTCCTCTTGAAGATAACGACGATGAATCATATGTTATTTTGAGAGCTGAGGATGCGGAAGACGGCGATACAAATCTTGTCACGATAGATGACGATGAAGAGTATGACTATGTTGCCGATCTTATAGAGGACGAATTTTTTTCCGAAATAGATTACGATGAAATCGAAAACGACGAATAATAAATTATCTTACAGCATATAATTTGTATATGATAAATTTCCTGCCCCTCTCGTGATATGTTCTGCATTATACCTACACCTTACAATTGGAGCCTGTTGCTTTTTGCCGGTATGCAGACCTCCCCGAAAAATCCTGCTTTGTCACGATTTTTGCGGGACGTTGGGAGCACAAAACAAGAAGAGAAGGGCGCCGTCCTTGCTTTACGCAGGGGATTAATCTGAGCGTACACGGCTGGGTGGGGATTTGTTATGAAAAAAGGACACGGTGAAAACCGTGTCTTTTTTACTTACCTTTCTTATAAGAAAGGTAAGCCAAAGAATTTCCCGCCAAATGCACCACTTTGTTTTGGCAAAGCTTTTGAAGTTCCAAGAAACTTTTCTCGACCTACTTTTCTTGAAAGAAAAGGTAGGCAAAAGAA
>UQXK01000024.1 GCA_900544985.1 uncultured Eubacteriales bacterium | reverse complement strand
TTCGACAGACAGCCGATAAGCTATATAAAAACAAGACTTAAAAATCCGATAAGCATATATACAAAACTATTGAGAAAGAATTTTCCCGTAAGTTTAAAGGATATGGAAGACAACATAAACGACATAGCGGGAATAAGAGTGGTATGTTCTTTCATAGACGACGTATATATGCTGGCGGAAGCGCTTTTGAAACAGGATGATATAACGCTTATAGAGAAGAAGGATTACATAGAGAATCCGAAAGAAAACGGTTACAGAAGCCTTCATCTTATAGTTTCCACGCCGATCTTTCTTGCGGAGGAAAAACGTATGATGAGAGCCGAAATTCAGTTGAGAACGATAGCGATGGACTTTTGGGCATCTCTCGAACACCAGCTCAAATACAAAAAAGACGTCGATTTTACCGACGATATGCTCGAAGAGCTGAAAGACTGCGCTTCCGCAAGCGCAGATCTCGACAGAAGAATGGCTATCCTCAGAAAAAAATGTATGTCCGAAAACAAAAATACGGGAGGGGATTTTCAATGAAATGCAATTATATAACAATAGAGCGCGAATACGGAAGCGGCGGAACAAAGATAGCAAAAAGACTTTCCGAGATTTGTTCTGTCCCGTGTTACGGCAGAGAAATATTGGAAGAGGTATCTCATAAGTACGGATTTTCGGTTGACAGAATAGAAAGATATGAAGAGACGGTCACAAACAGCTTTCTTTATTCCGTTTACCTTATGAGCAAGGTGCAGGCAGGAGAGAGCAATATGCTTGCCGGCGAGGGGCATATCTATATTGCAGAGCAGGAAATTATAAAAAAGCTTGCCGCAAACGGCAGAGGAATATTTCTCGGGCATTGCGCTTCGGAAGCGCTAAAAGACAAGAAAGATGTAGTTAAGGTGTTTATACGCGCCTCCTCCGAGGAAAAACACAAACGTATCGCCGCCGATTATAATATAGCCGAAAAAGATATAGAAAGCGTCCGCCGCCGTTTTGATAAGAAGAGGGCAAATTATTACTATGCAAATACCTCGATGAAATGGGACAATATGAAAAACTATGATATAATTCTCGACAGTTCCGTCCTCGGAATAGAAGGGTGCGTATCGGTTTTAAAAGGACTTTTTGAAAGCAAAGATGAATAAGAAAAAAACTCTGCTGTTAATACGGCAGAGTTTTTATTATATTTTTCGGCGGTTTTTTCAGGCATATTTAGACAATATTCGAATCTTGTTTTTTATTCAAAAACATAGATATAATGTGCGTTTTTCAGACTTTTATGGCTTTTGGGGGATTGATATATGTGCAATTTATATCATTTAGGGTTGATTTTTAATCTGCTATATAGTAAAATAAATTTGTATAGTTAATGAAATTGTTTTATATGCATTTTTAGAAAGGATAGTTTAATGAAGAAAACAAAAGAAAAAAGCGAATTCAACATAGTCTCCAATATACTTTATTCTTTGAAAACCGTATTCAAATTATCTCCTATAATGTTTTTAACAAAAATCATGGTGATTCTTGCGGAGATAAGTTTTAAAGTATACGCCATATACGAGACGAAGATAATACTCGATAAGTTTCAGACGGATAACAATCTGAAAAATGTGCTTCTTTTGATTGTGGGACTGTTAGTGTTGTACGCCGTCATAAGCTTGATACAATCTGTTTTTTACGCTATTGAAAACTATATATTCGACAAAACAGCTTACATATTATCGCAAAAAGCTTGTAAGCTTATGTGTGAGGCGGATTACGACAAACTCGAATCTCCGGAATATAAAAACCTTCTTACACAGCACATGAATTTTGCGACAGCTCCGCTCGATATGTTTTATGCCTTTTTCGAACTTTTGAAATCCATTATTATGATAGTCGTATTCGGAACGCTCGTATCCACGCTGCATCCGCTGATATTTCTTATGCTTGTGGTGATGGCAGTCGTTCATTTCTTTGCCAAAAAGCCTCTGGTAAGATTGCAGCACAAGCTTAATATCGATATGGTTGCAAACGACAGAAAATTTAATTATGTAACACAAATCTCCAATGATTTTGAAAACGCAAAGGAAGTGCGTTTATACGATATGTCGCCTTGGATAAACGAGATATCGGATGATTGCCTGAAAACTCACCGACATCTCCACAGCAGAATACAGTGGAGGGCGTTTCTTACGGGAAGTATAAACAACTTTCTGAACCTTTTAAGAGATGCGTTTGCATATATTTATCTGATAATAATGTTCTCTAAAAACGCCATAACCGTCGGCGATTTTACAATGTATTTTTCCGCTATCACATCGCTTTCGGGAACTCTTACAGGGCTGTCGGAAAAAATAACAGAACTTACAAAGTATGATTTGAAAATAAAAGACATAAGAAAAACCGAAAAAATGCCTTCTTCCAGAAACCGCGGCATAGGAATTCCCACGCCGAAAGAAAACATAGAAATAGAATTCAGAAATGTAAGTTTCAGGTATCCGAACGCGGAAAACGATACGATTAAAAATATCAGTTTCAAAATAAAAGCAGGAGAGAAGCTCGCACTTGTCGGCGTCAACGGTGCCGGAAAAACAACGATAGTAAAATTATTGTGCGGATTGTATCTCCCGACCGAAGGAGAAATACTTTTAAATTCCCACCCGATAAACGATTACAACATATATGAATATTATTCGCTTTTCTCTGCGGTATTTCAGGATATCACACCCATGCCGTACTCCATTGCGGAAAACATTGCGGCTACCACGGAAAAAGACGAAATAGATTTCGAAAGAGTGAAAAGCTCGATAGAGACCGCCGGACTGAAAGAACGTGTTGACGCGCTCCCCCTCGGAGTAGATACACCTTTTAACAAAAACATAAACGAAGGCGCCGTGGATTTTTCCGGCGGAGAAAAACAGAAGCTTGCCCTTGCCAGAGCGATATATCTCGACCGTCCCATGCTTATTCTGGACGAACCGACAGCGGCGCTCGACCCGATAGCCGAAAACGAGATGTATATGAAATTCAATGAAATTTCACGCGGACAGACCGCGATGTTTATCTCACACAGACTTGCGTCCACTCGTTTCTGCGACAGGATAATACATTTGGAAAACGGCGAGATAATAGAAAACGGAACGCACGATGAGCTTATCGCCGCAAACGGCAAATACGCCATGATGTACGGTTTGCAGAGCAAATATTACAGCGACAGCGAGGGAGGTCTTCAATGAAAAAGAATAAAGAGAAAAAAGAAAAAAAGAGCTTTATTTACGATCTTCGTATTTTTGTGCGCGGAATGAAGATAAATTACAGGCTCGATCCCGTTTTCTTCTGGATGCAGGTCGTAAATGCCTGCGGAGATTCGATCCGCACTTTTCTTAACGCCATTATCACCGCTCTTATAATAAACGGTGTAAATGAGGGAAAACCGCAAAACACGCTTATTCGTTATGCGATAATAGTTGTGGTTCTGAACTTTATTGTAAATCTTTCCGTGCTTTTCACCGCAAACAGACGCTACATAAGAAAAAGTATGTGGGAGAAATACATATCTTTATTTTTCAACTCATATTCGGAAAAAATGGATTATGAATGCTTTGAAGATGTAAAGATAAGAGACCAGCGAAACAGAATAAATCAGTATATACAACGTTGGGAAGGAATAAGCAATTTCTGGGCTTGGTATCATATCGTTTCGGGAACAACAGCTTTAATAAGCTCTGTTGCGGTCGTTTCCACAATTTTTATTTCCATGGGTAAAGGATATGCACCCGGTACGATATACGCTTTTGCGGATTCTATATGGGCGGTTATTTTGTTTATAATAATCACAGCTCTTTATACTGTTTTCTGCGCTTACCATCAAAAAAAATTAAACATTTTATGGAATAACTATTATGAGGACCGCGCAAAAATAGCACGAAAATGGTGGCAGATGAGACTTTATCCGTCAAACACAAAACTGTCTATCGATATGAATATATACGGTCTTTCGAAAGTAGTACACAAGGAGCATATATCATTTTCGGATAAATCGCTTTCTCTGTATAAAAAAACGAATCAAAAGCAACTATTATTGGATCTCGTCGATATTTTTGCGACTTTTTTATTCCGCGTTTTTGTATACGGGTTTGTCATTGTGAAAGCCTTTTCAGGAGCATTCGGAATCGGTCTTTTTGTGCTTTACACGACCACGATGATGAGAATAGGCGGGGCTTTCAGAGATTTTGCTTACTCGATAGGAAAAATAAGAGGGTCGAGAAAAGTATATGAAGACGAATTTGATTATATAGACAGAAAAAGAAAGAGCGAAAGCGGAACAGAATCTCCCGATTTTATCAGAAAAGAACACGTCGTGGAATTCCGTAATGTAAGCTTCAAATATCCCGGAAGCGAGGATTATCAGCTCAGAAACGTCAGTATCAAATTCGGTTTTAACGAACGTCTTGCAATAGTCGGAATGAACGGAAGCGGTAAGACTACTTTTATAAAACTTCTTTGCCGTCTTTATGATCCCGAAGAGGGAGAAATCTTTCTCGACGGAAAAAACATAAAAGAGTACGATGCCAAAGAGTACAGAAAAATGTTCTCCGTAGTTTTTCAGGATTTCAAACTTTTCTCGTTCCCGGTAGCAGAGAATATTGCCGCAAGCAAAAAATATGACGCAGAACGCGTAAAACGCTGCCTTGAAGAGGCGGGAATAGCAGAGCGTGTATCTTCCATGCCAAATGGAATAGAAACGTGTATATACCGCGGATTCGACGCAAACGGAATAGAGATATCAGGAGGCGAAGCTCAAAAGCTTGCAATTGCACGTGCCCTCTATAAAGATTCGCCCATAATGATTCTCGATGAGCCGACGGCGGCGCTTGATCCCATTGCAGAATCGGAAGTATATTCACATTTCAATGAAATGGTTGAAGGAAAGACCGCTGTATACATAAGCCACAGGCTTTCCTCCTGCAAATTCTGCGACAGAATCGCCGTATTCGACAAAGGCGAACTTATACAGCTTGGTACACATAAAGATTTAGTCAATGACGAAAAAGGCAAATATTACGAACTGTGGAACGCACAGGCACAGTATTATACTTAATAAAATAAATAAGAAGTCGCCTTGATATGCGACTTCTTATTTTGATTTTACGGAAAAATCCAATATGTTTTATTATAAATTTTTTGTTGTAGATTTCTTCATAAATTTGCGATATTATATATAATATATGATTACTATGTTTATAAAAAGGAGAGTCATCTTGACCGTAAACGAATACAATATAGACGCGAATTTAAAAGAAAATATAAAGTTTTTATTTACATCTGATCTGCATGATTGCGATAACGGACCTATCATAGCAGAAATAAAAAATATTTCTCCCGATGCAGTGCTTGTCGGAGGCGATTTTATTCACGATAACAATATATATAAACGCGGATTTGAATTTTTACATGAAAGTTCATCTCTTTTTCCTACGTTTTGTTCTATCGGGAATCATGAAAGAAAGTTTTCAGGAGATATCGTATCAAAAATAAAAGAAAGCGGCGCTGTGCTTCTCGATAACAGAGCTGTACGATTTAAAAATATAAATATAGGCGGGCTTTCTTCCGGATTTACTAAAAATTATGAGCAGGGTGAATTTAAAACTACGCCTGAACCTGACACAAAATTTCTTGAAGAATTTTCAAAACTTCGCGGATTCAAAATCCTTTTATCCCACCACCCGGAATATTATGACAGATATGTAAAATCACTTCCGATAGATCTTATGTTATCGGGGCATGCTCACGGCGGTCAGTGGCGTTTTTTCGGAAGAGGAGTTTTCGCTCCGGGGCAGGGCTTTTTCCCGAAATACACTTCTGGAATGTACGATAAACGTTTAATTGTCAGCCGCGGAACGGGTGATAAAAGCCCCATACCGAGAATAAACAACAAAACTGAGATTCTTTTGATAAATATAACTTGATTTTTGCAAAAAACAGAGACTCAATTTTAAAATACCGAGTCTCTGTTTTTATATCAAAATTTTTATATACAAATTTTAAATCAGTCAAAACAATACAGAGGATTATCTTTATTTTTTGAAATTACCCCTGTTTTTATATAATTACCGAGTTTTTCCTCAACATATTTTTGAGAAATTGCAGTCGATACGGCATTTGAAGGGAACTCTCCCATAATAGAGCGGTATATCATGTGCGCACCGATATATCCTGCAAGAGGTGTGCTGTGTTTGTGCGAATCCTGTATGCAGAGGTCGTTGTAATCCACAAATGAGAATATAAGTTTTTCTATCTCTCCCCTCCAATCTACAAAATGAAGATCGGGGTATTTGGAGCAAACCGATTTTATTCGATTTTCGGATTCATTATGAGCGGGGAATATTACCAATATCGTATCCGAAACATCACAAGCAGCTTTTATTTTCTCGAAAGCCTCCACATCTGTGACCGAATAAAATCCGCACATGAAAAGGATACCGAATTCGCCGTTTTCTATTCTTTCCATAAGATAATCATCTTCGATATATGTTTTGACAGAGGCATATCCGCGCGATATGGCTTCTATATAATAAGAACGCGGGAAGATGTCGTATAATGTCTCTCCTATTCTCGAAGTGCCCACAAAGCTGTTTCCGAGCACGAGAATGGATTTCTTTCCGTTGCCTTCGGAAAGATCTATATTTCCTACTTCCGGAAGATATTTCAACTCTGTGGTTTGAATGATCCTTCTTATTCTCGAAAAAGCAGTATCATCCGTTTCAGCATAATCTATGTTGAATGTCACGCTTTGTTTTTGCTTTTTTTCATTTGTATATGTAAATGAAATTCTTCTTTTGAAAGTTACTTCATCGCCATTTTCGTATTTATCTATACTGTATACCGAATCTATAATATTTCTTTTGTTTTGAGTGTCGCTGTATACCGTTTCAACATTTTCCGGTGTCATTATACCCAAATATACAGATCCTATATTTTTGCCGGAGCATTTTATCGTATATTCGGAATCGGATTTTTTTGTCAAGACCCAAGTTCTCGGAATATTCATATTGAGGGCTGTCGCATCTTCTCCGACAGAAAAATTGACATTTACATAATCAGATATTTTTTTGCATTCAATAGCCGAATAATCATCTTTATTTTTTACAGGTTCGGACGTGGTCACAGTGCTTCCGGTTGTAGATTCGGTGTCATAGGTATCGGGTGCTTTCGTTTCTTCTGTTGTAGATACATTATTACCGCATCCGTAGAGAAAAATCAAAGCAAACAGTAATATAAACGCAAGAATTTTTTTCATGTCAAAATATGCTCCTTGTAATTTTCCGTTATCTTTATTTTATTATAGCAAAATTGACACTACGGGGCAAGTGAAATATGAATCGGTGTTTTTATATATTATGCATAAAAGGCGGACTTACAGCCCGCCTTTTTAACTTTATTTCATTTCTTCTATATGGTAGATATAATCAAGCGAACGCAGCGCTTCGATTATTTCGGAGTGAGTTTTGTACTTTTTAAGTTCCGCGCTGCTTATCGAGATAGATATAGAGTACACACTGAGTCCCGAATGAAGATATGCGGGATTCGCTTCGATATCGTCTATCGAAAGCCCCAGCTCTCTTATCGTTGTAACAAAATCTTTAAGATAGCTTATATCCTTCAATTCAAGATGCACTTCAAAATGGTTCGACCTGTTTTTAAGATATATCTCAAATTGCGGGAAGAGCGCAAGACCGAAAATAAGCGCAACGAAAGATACAAGTGTTACAGTATAAAATCCCGCTCCCACAGAAAGTCCGAGTATTCCGCATGCCCAGAGTCCGACGGAAGTCGTAAGACCTTTTATTTGATTTCGTGAGCTGAAAAGAATAGAGTTTACGGTTATTATAGCTATACCTATTACAGTTGCCGCGGAAATTATATAGATGCCGGTGCCGCCCAAATCACAGAGAAATATATCAAGAAGCATTGCAACCGTAGAGGCAAGAGAGACAAGTATAAATGTACGAAGACCTGCTGCATGTCGTTTGCTCGAACGTTCGCATCCGATTATTGCCGAAAGCAGTACAGACAAGCCTATTCTTAATAATATTGAGTATATGTTTATCTGCGAAGACCATTCTCCCATTAGTTTTGCGATAGGATCCATTATATTCATCTTCTTCTCCTGTTATTTATAAATTGATTTCGTCCCGATATTTTATCGTATTGTTCTTCGGCAGCTTCCGTAAATGCCTCTTCATTTTCATCCGATATAGATTTGTGTTCGGGGATTTTTTCCTGTATTTTTTTAATTCTTTCGATAAGAAGTTCAAGGTTCGTTTTGGGAGTATCCCCGCTTATTTGCTCTTCCGGTACAAGGTCTTCGAGCTTTGTCGAATATGATTTGGAAAGATACAATGAAAGTTTCGCGCATGCAGGACCTATGAGCTCATACAGTATGCTCGACGCAAGAATTATCGTTTCCAGAGCAGAACCGGTCTCACCTCCGAGCGTTCTCGCTCCGAGAGCCGCAAGACCTATGGCGACACCCGCCTGCGGTATAAGCGCAAGCCCCAGATAATTACGCACATTTTTTGGCTTTTTGACAATCGCGCAACCGAGAAAAGCTCCGATATATTTTCCCAATATCCTTATAATAAAGTACAGTATACCCACTACTATAAGCGGTGTTTTTCCGATACTGCCGGCGGAAGAGAACAGGGAATCAAGTTTGAAATTAAGTCCGGATCTTACAAAGAACAAAAGCAAAATAGGCGGACTGAAATAATTAAGTTGCTTAAATAATTTGTCATCTCCGGTTATGTTTATATAAACGGTTCCCATAGACATACAGCCGAGAAGAGGTGAAATATCGAGCATGGCGCATATTCCGCAAAAAGCGAATATAAGCGCTATCGATATTATAAGTCTATTGTCGTTGGAACGTTTTTTCGGCATCATAAGTTTCATGAAAAATCCGAAAAGACCACCGAGTATAAATACTCCTATATTTGAAGCAAGGGGGATAAGAACACTGCTGACGCTGAATTTTCCCGTAGGAGACGAAGCGGCAAGCGCAACCGATATCGCTATGCTGTACGATAAAAGTCCCACAATATCATCAAGCGCGACTACTTGAAGCAAAGTATTTACAAAATCTCCTTTTGCGCCCGTCTGCCTTATCGTCATCATCGTTGAAGCGGGAGCCGTTGCCGCGGCAAGAGCTGCAAGAACGATAGAAAACGGAAGGTTAAGACCGAGCACAAAATATGTAAGAATAAATACGAATATCGTTGCGACAAAAGATTCAAAAATCGTAATTACAAGAACTTTTGTCCCGTTTTTTTTCAATTCGGAAAGTTTAAAAAACTCTCCCGTGCTGAACGCTATAAAAGCAAGCGCAATATCGGAAAGAAAATCCATTCCGCTGATAACATTTGACGGAATAAAGTCAAGGCAATACGGACCTATGAGTATTCCGGTTATTATATATGCCGTTACGTTGGGAAGCTTTAAAAGTTTTGTTATTCTCGTCATTGCGAATCCGCAAAACAGCATCAGCGCTATCGAAATTATTATAGATGCAACGGGTGAAGCGTTGCGCAAAATTTCATGCAGTCCGTTCATTGCCCGGCAAATTCTCCTTTCCTGTTTTTTACGGGATATTAACTCTATATTTATATTGTACTTGAAAAAATATATGTTATATAGTATACTTGTTTTTGGATAAAGTCAAATTATAATATTTTTGATTATCATAAATTTTATTTATGAGAGGTGCAAAATGATAGATATAAAACTTGAAACATTTTTAAAAGTTACGGAAGAAAAAAATTTCACCAAAGCGGCGGAGAAGCTCTCTCTGACGCAACCGGCAGTAAGTCATCATATAAATACGCTTGAAAAAGAGCTTGGAATAAAACTGTTTTCGAGAGGCAAAGGAGAGATAAAACTCACCTCCGGCGGGGAAATTTTGTTGCGTTATGCAAAAAGAATGCAGGCCATGTACGAAAAAATGATAACCGAACTTAACGATTCCGAAAAGCACAAAACAAGTCTTCGTATAGGTATAACACACACCGCCGAAAATAACATAATGGCAGAGGTATTGGCAAAATACAGCAATCTAAACAGCGGAATAAGTATAACTATAATTACTGAAACGATAAAAAATCTTTATGATATGCTCGGAAATTATGAACTTGACATGGCTGTGACGGAGGGAAAATCCACAAATCCCGAATTTTCATCTTTGATGCTCGATACAGACTATCTTGTTTGCGTTGTTTCAAACAACAATCCTCTCGCTTTGCAGTCTATGGTGACTCTTTCGGAATTGAAGAAGGAAAGAATGATAATGCGCCTGCCGTCATCCGCGACACGCCTTCTTTTTGAAGCGACTCTGGAAAGCCTTGACGATTCCATTGACAATTTCAACGTCATTTTGGAAGTCGATAATATAGCTACAATAAAAGATTTGATAAGAAAAGATCTGGGAGTATCGATTTTGGCAAAAAGCGCTTGCATGAATGAAATAAAAAAGGGAAAGCTCACAGCGCTTCCGATAGAAAATTTAAGCATGGTACGCGAAACAAACATCGTATATAACAAGGATTTTTCTCACATAGATATTTTAAAGGATATAACAAAAATATACCATGACATAAACAGCAGAGAAGAATGAAATTCGAATTTTTACGAAAGGGAGGAAAAAATGAATAAATTGATGTTGGTAACACCGTCTTCTTTATATGCCGAACAAGTCATGTCATATAAAGAAGAAATGATAAAAAACGGAGACAGCTTTGACGGTTGCGCGGGACTCGAAGAAGTTACATCATTTGAGGAATGGCTAAATTTTGAAGAAAGATTAAAAAGAAAATACAAAGACCAATATGTCCCGTCAAAAGTATATTTGGCTGTAAGAGAAACCGATAATTTTCTTGTCGGCATTATCGATTTTCGTCATCCGTTGTCGGATTTTCTCAAAAACTTCGGCGGCAATATCGGATACAGTATTCGCCCGTCAGAAAGACGGAAAGGTTATGCTTCGGAAATGTTAAAACTTATTTTGCCTATTTGCCGTGAATTCGGAGAAAACAAGGTCTTATTGACATGTGACAAAGAGAATACGGCTTCGAAAAAAATCATTATAAAAAACGGCGGCATATTGGAAAACGAAGTTATCGATACCGTGGGACTGAGCCAAAGCGGAATTATTCAAAGATATTGGATTTCAATATAAGTATATTTTCTTTTTTTCCAATGACGCGATATATAAAAATATATGATTTTATAAATCTTTTTTTATAAAGGTATTTATTTCTTGCCGAAAATATATTATAATATATTATATTTATTGCTATTACTTCCGAAAGGGGAACTTATGGATAATTTCGGCGAAATGTTCAGCTATGCCATGAGACAGTTTTTGACAATACGACTTGTTGATATCATAGATATTGTTTTGGTATCTTTGATAATCTATTATGTCATCAAGTTTATAAGCGACAAGAGAGCAAGCAAGCTTGCAATAGGAATATGTATCATAATATTTATGCTTTTATTAAGCGAATTCTTCGATATGGTAGCAATAAATTTCCTTTTCTCAAACATAGTGCAGGTAGGACTTATAGCCCTTGTCATCGTCTTCCAGCCGGAGCTCAGAAGCGCTCTTGAAAAAATAGGCGGAGCGGGCAAGGGACTCAAAATACTTTCCGATTCGAAGGAACACGGAAACAGCGATGCCGGCATAGACAACATCTGTCAGGCGGCGCAAGATCTTGCAAGAAACTATACCGGTGCTCTCATAGTTATAGAAAGGAACACTCCTCTCGGCGATATTATAAAATCCGGAACGGTCATCAATGCCGATATAGATGTGTCACTGTTGAAAAACATATTCTTTAACAAAGCGCCTCTTCACGACGGAGCCGTCGTGATAAAAAATCACAGAATATATGCCGCAGGATGTTTTCTCCCGCTTTCCACAAAGGACGACATAATAAAGGACCTCGGCACACGCCACAGAGCAGCCATAGGAATGAGCGAGAACAGCGATGCCGTCATAATAGTCGTTTCGGAAGAAACGGGAACGATATCTATCGCGGTAGACGGACAGTTGAGACGCAATTACGATTATAATACTTTAAAAGCAGAGCTTTCGAAGTTTCTTCACGAATCACGTGAAAAAAACGCACCCCGCAATAATTAGTGAGAAAAGGAGATATTTTTTATATGAATAAGTTTTTTTCTTCAATAAAAGCTTTCCTTGCTCCTAAAAATCAAGACGACACCGTAAGAAACGAAAATGACGATTACACAATAAAAAAAGGCAGACGTTTTGATATAATTATACGCATTATATCTGTCGTAGGTGCAGTTATTGTATGGCTTATTGCAGTTACATCAAATCAGGCGATAGCAAAACGGGAAATTTCCTCTGTAAAAATAGATACCGTTGGGTACTCCGAATTTGTGAAAAGCGCTTCCGAAAAAGGATTTATAGTTGATTTTGACACTTCCGTCACGGAAACTTTCACAATAAGCGGAAGAAAAAAATTCGTAAATTCTCTTCAAAATGAAGAAATATCCGTAACGGCGGATTTTTCCAAATATATAAACGCATTGAACACTCTCGATACCGAAAAAGAGAACACCTTGAATATACAAATCGAAATAAAAATACCGAAATATTTTATGCTTTCCGATATAAAGAATGAGTATGTTGAGATAAAGTTGGTACCGGTAGGGACTTTTAACGGTTGAAAGAAAGAATATCATGCCTAAATACATTGTAAACAATATAAAATTACCTTACAGAACTTCAAGGGATGCGGCATTGAAAGCCGCCGAAAAGCATCTTTTGAAGTTCTTTTCGAAAGAAAATATAATTTCCTTGAATATAAGTAAACGCTCCGTCGACGCAAGGAAAAAAGACAATATCTGCTTTGTATACTCTGTTTCCGCGGAAATAAGCGACAAAAGAATATTAGACAGCAAAAAGCTTCTTTCAGAAAACATCATCGGAATAAACGAAGAAAAAATAGAGCCGATTTTCGGAAATACAAAAATGACTGAACGTCCTGTTATTGTCGGCTTCGGTCCGTGCGGAATGTTTTGCGCTCTTTTGCTTGCGGAATACGGATTCAGACCTATAATAATAGAACGCGGAAGCGATATACCTCAAAGAACTGTCGATGTTGAGAGATTTTTAAAAAATCAAGTGCTCGATACAGAATCCAATATCCAGTTCGGAGCGGGCGGAGCCGGAACTTTTTCTGACGGAAAGCTTATAACAAGAATAAATGACAAAAAATGTTCTTTTGTGCTGAAAACAATGGCTGAGCTCGGCGCTCCCGAAGAGATTTTATATGAAGCAAAGCCGCATATAGGGACCGACAATCTGAAAAAAGTCGTTTCGAACATGAAAAACCGTTTGGAAAGTCTCGGCGCAGAAATACACTTCAATACAAAATTTATCGGTTTTTCCGAAAACGGAAACGGAATATCCTCCGTCATAACCGATAAAGGCGAAATAAAATGTTCTCTTGCGGTTCTTGCACTCGGGCACAGCGCAAGAGATACTTTTTCCTTTTTGTTAAAGAAAAACTTCGAAATAATTCCGAAGATATTTTCTGTCGGCGTACGTGCGGAACATTTGCAGACGGATATCGATAAAGGTCTTTACGGAGCTCATGCAGAAGATCCGGTACTGCCAAAGGGAGAATACTCTCTTTCTTACAGAGAAGGAGAACGCGGCGTATATTCGTTTTGCATGTGTCCCGGAGGAAATGTCATTGCGGCCGCAAGCGAAGACGGCGGTGTTGTTACAAACGGAATGAGTTACTATAAAAGAGACGGAAAAAACGCCAACGCCGCCATTGCGGTAAATGTTCTACCGGACGATTACGGAAACACAGCAGAAAATGCCATTGCTTTTCAAAGAGCACTTGAAAGAAAAGCTTTTATTGCGGGAGGCTCTGATTACTCGGCGCCCTCACAAACTTTGGGAGACTTTCTGGGCGGATTTAAAGCAAACGAGCCTACAAGAGTTTTGCCTACATATATGGACGGAAAAGTAAAAATGTGCGATCTGAATACGATTTTACCGCCATTTGTTTACGATATGCTGAAAAAAGGATTTTCCGTATTCGGTAAAAAACTTCCCGGATTTGACGCTCCCGATACCGTTCTGACAGGCGTTGAAACAAGAACATCTTCTCCTTTGAGAATAATAAGAAAAGACGATTTTACCGCTATCGGCTATGATAATATATATCCCTGCGGGGAAGGCGCCGGATATGCCGGCGGGATAACGAGCGCCGCCGTTGACGGCGTCAATTGCGCTCTTTCTATAATGTCAAAATACAGTAGGGAATGATTTTAAATGTACGGTTCTAAAAAATGGAATATAAAAACGCAGGACGATTCGCTTGTAAAAAAGCTTTCGGAAGCGCTGGGAACAGAAGATATCACATCGCGTCTTCTTATAAACCGAGGATATTCGGATGTTGAAAGAGCATCGGCTTTTATAAACAAATCCGATTCGTTTCTCTATGATCCTTTTTTGATGAAAAATATGGATAAGGCAGTAAGACGCATAAAAAAGGCAATAGATGAAAAAGAAAAGATAACTATCTACGGAGATTACGACGTGGACGGCATAACGTCCGTTTCTGTTCTTTATATGTATCTTCGCGAAAAATGCGCCGATGTTGATTATTATATTCCGTCACGCGATACCGACGGGTACGGTCTCGGAAAGGACGGAATCGACAATGTATTCGGTAAAGAAACAAAGTTAATAATAACCGTCGACAACGGTATAACCGCGGTAGAAGAGACAAAATATATAAAATCGCTCGGTATGGATATAGTTATAACGGATCATCACAAATGCCCCGACGTTCTTCCCGGCGCAGATGCCGTCGTAAATCCCCATATGAGCGATTGTCCTTATCCTTTCAAAGATCTTGCAGGCGTAGGCGTTGTATTTAAACTTGTTTGTGCAGAGGAACTTTACATAAACGGAAAAGAAAACAATTACGACATAGACATTGTAAAGCAGATCTGCAAAAAATACATCGACATCGTGACGATAGGAACGATAGCCGATGTCATGCCGCTCGTTGAAGAGAACCGTATAATAGTTTATATGGGACTGAAAATGCTCGAAAGAACGGAAAATCGCGGCATAAAAGCTCTTTTTGAAGCGACAGGCTTATCGGGCGGCGGAAAAAACGCAAAGAAAATAACATCTTCGTCGATAGCATATACAATTGCTCCCAAAATAAACGCCTCCGGCAGGATAGGCGACGCCGGACGCGGCGTAAAGCTTCTTTTATCCGAATCAAAAGAAGAAGCGGAAATATTGGCGGAAGAATTCTGTTCAATAAATACCGAGAGACAAAAGATAGAATCAGAAATCGTTTCCGACGCAATATGCGCCGCAGAAAACGGCAAAAAATACGAGAACGACTCTGTAATGGTGATATCGGGCGAATCGTGGCACCACGGCGTTATAGGCATTGCCGCGTCGAGAATTGCGGAAAAATATGCCCGTCCCTGTGTGCTCATATCTTTTGACGGATGTGAGAAAACAGGCGACGAAAATGAAGATATAGGGCGCGGCTCGGCAAGAAGCGTCCCCGGATTCGATATAACAAAAGCGTTTTCTTCTTGTTCCGATATCCTCGAAAAATTCGGCGGTCACGAGCTTGCGGCGGGCTGCTCGGTGAAAAGGAAAAATCTTTCCGAGTTAAGCAGAAGACTTAATGAATACGCCTCATCTTTATATGCGGGGAAAAAGCCGGAACTTTCCCTCGATATAGACGCAAAAATAGATATTTCCGACGTTTCTCTTCAAAATATAGACGATATGATGCGGTTAGAACCGTTTGGAGCAGAAAATCCCCAGCCTTTATTCTATATTGAAAATGTAAAAATCAAGGATATAGTTTCGCTTAGCTTGGGAAAGCACACAAAAATGCTCCTTTCTTCCGATGATGACGAAAAAACCGCGCTGTTTTTCGGGACGGATCTCACCATCGAAGGATTTAAAAGAGGGGATATAATAAGCGTGGCGGCAAATTTAAGCATAAACGAATTTAGGGGAGAGAGAACACCGCAGATACTTTGCCGTGATATAAAATTATCACAAGCATATCATGACGAACTTATCGATTCCGAAAAATATTACGAAGATGTTTTGGCGGGAGACGTTCTGATAAATGTAAACGATATTCCGAAACGCGAAGATTTTGCCGTAATATATAAATTTTTATGCAGAATATTCCCGCGCGGCGGCGGAACGGTCCCGTTAAAAAGAGTTGCAGAGGAATGTGAAGAATCATATATAAAAATTCTTTGCACATTCAGGGTATTTTACGAAGCCGGTCTTATAACTTACGATAAGATTCCGGAATATAATTACAGAATAAAGCTGATTCCGGCAGAGGGCAAATCAGATCTTTCCAAAACGGAACTTATGAAAAAGATACTTCATCTTAATTCCGAGACGAAATTTTAGGAGAATAATATGACAGACATCGGTATAGAAAATCTCATAAACAATTTGAAAAATTCCGGGAAAAATTATGATCTTGAAAAAATTCAACACGCATATGAATATGCGGCGGAATTGCATAAGGGTCAATTCCGCAAAAGCGGAGAGGAATATATAATCCACCCAATCGCGGTGGCGGAAATAGTGGCGGCTCTCGGTCTTGACACCGATTCGATATGCGCGGCATTTCTTCATGATACGATAGAAGATTGCTGCGACAAAGTCGATGTCGCCAAAATGAAAAAAGAATTCGGAAACGATGTCGTAGAGCTTGTGGACGGTCTTACGAAGCTTGTCAGAATACCTTTCGAGGATAAAGAAGACGAGCACATGGAAAACCTTCGCAAGATGTTCCTTGCGATGGCAAAGGATATAAGAGTCATCATTATAAAGCTTGCCGACAGACTTCACAATATGAGAACGCTTTCCGCACAGCCTGAAAACAAGAGAAGAATAATCGCGCTTGAAACAATGCACGTCTACGCTCCTCTTGCTCACAGGCTCGGTATGCAGAGAATAAAGCAGGAGCTTGAAAATCTCGCGCTTTCTTATCTTGATCCCATCGGATATGAAGAAGTCAGCAACGATATCGATAAAAAATACGGTTCAAATAAGAATTTCATAGATAATACAAAATCTCAGATAAAAGATAAAATGACGGAGTCCGGAATAAAATGCGAAGTTACCGGAAGAGTAAAGTCCGTTTACAGCGTATATCGCAAAATGTATAAACAAAATAAAAGTTTCGATGAAATATACGACTTTTATGCCGTAAGAATTATCGTCGATACGGAACTTGAATGTTATACCGCTCTGGGAATCATACACGAAATATATAATTCAATTCCGGGGCGTTTTAAAGACTATATATCTATACCGAAGCCCAATATGTACCGTTCGCTCCACACTACCGTAATAGGCAGAGACGGAATCCCCTTCGAGGTACAAATAAGAACATGGGAAATGCATCAGATTGCAGAATACGGTATCGCCGCGCACTGGAAATACAAATCGGGAGACAAAGCGGGAGACGATATAAGTCATAAACTCGAATGGATATCGAAGCTCATCGAAAGCGAATCAAGCGTAAAAGATCCGGATGAATTTCTCGATGCGCTCAAAATAGATATATTCCAGGACGAAACCTTCGTATTTACACCAAAAGGCGATGTTATACCGCTTCCGCAAGGTTCTAACTGTATAGACTTTGCATATCATATACACACAGCCGTCGGAAACAGAATGATCGGCGCCAAAGTAAACGGCATAATAGTTCCGATAGACAAGACTCTTGAAAACGGAGATATAGTAGAAGTTTTAACATCTTCCGCAACAAAGGGACCGAGCAGAGACTGGCTCAAAATAGCAAAAACAAGCGACGCAAAGTCGAAAATCCGTCAATGGTTCAAAAAAGAGAAATATGCCGACAACGTGGCGGAAGGAAAAGCGCAGATTCTTTCAGAGATAAAACGCTTCGGAAGGTCATTCAATGACGAACAATTTATGTCTATCGTGCAGAACACGGCAGCCAGAATCGGAATGAATACCGTGGAGGATCTTTACAATACGATAGGATACGGCGGACTTTCGATAAGCAAGATATTGCCCAAACTCCGTGACGAATTCGATAAAACAGTAAAAGAGCCGGAAATTCCGATAACAAGTCCGGAGCAGATAAAAACTTACAAACCGAAAAACGGCAAAAACGAGGGCGTTATTGTAGACGGTCTTGACGGCTGTCAGGTCAAATTTGCAAAATGCTGTAATCCGCTTCCTGGAGATGGTATCGTAGGATTTATAACAAAAGGCTTCGGAATATCCGTTCACAAAAACGATTGCCAGAATATTTTGCGCGCGATGAAAAGCGATCCGGACCGTTTTGTAAGAGTTGCCTGGTGCAGCGGAGACTATGATGACAAAGAGGGCAAATTCGAAGCAAATATGAGAATATTCGCACAGGACAGAATATCCATGTTGGCTGACATAAGCGTAGCTCTTGCGGATATGAAAGTTCAGATACAGCAAATAAATACTCAAAAGACAAATTCCGGCATAACTATCATAAATATTACGGTAGCTTGCAGAAGTCTGTCTCATTTTTACAGTATAATGTCAAGAGTAAAGTCTATAAAAGGCGTAGAGGACGTACAGAGAGGAAATATATAAAATGACCGCAGTTATACAAAGAGTAAAAACGGCAAACGTCATATCGGACGGAACAAAAACCGGGGAGATAGAGCAGGGGCTTCTTATACTTCTCGGAGTAAAAAAAGGCGACGAAAAAAACGACGCCGTTTTACTTGCCGATAAAATTTCGAAACTTCGTATATTTACTGATGAAAACGACAAGATGAATCTTTCAGTAAAAGATATCTGCGGCGGAGCTCTTATAGTATCAAACTTTACGCTTTGCGCAAACTATGCACATGGAAACCGTCCTGATTATATGAATGCGGAAATTCCTCAGAGAGCCAACGAACTTTACGAATATTTTGTAGAGCTTATGAAAGAAAGAACCGATAAAGTTCAAACGGGCGTTTTCGGTGCACATATGATGATAAACATGGAAGCGGACGGTCCTATAACGATAGTAATGGACAGTGAAGTGCTTAATAAAAAAAGGATATAATATATGCATCTTGAAATAAACGGAAAAATAAACGAATATTACGTTCAAACTCTTTGCTTGCTCTTTTTCCCGGGATCAAAATTTTCCGAAAAAGGACATATGATAAACGAAGACCCGAATGTATATGTCGACATTACCGAAAACGAAGAAAAAATAACTGCTTCCGTCACTATAATGCAAAACAAAATATCTGCATCCTGTACTTGCTCGGAGGAAAAAGAAAAATACCCCGGCAATGCGGAAAGATGTGCCAATATAGCGTGCGGAAAAGCATTTTTTGAAGCGGGCAAATCAATTCGCGGCATAACTCCTCAATGGGGAATATTAACGGGAATAAGACCGTCCAAATTTGTTTACGATCTTATGAAAGCCGGTAACACCAAAACCGAAGCTGTAAAAATTTTAAAAAGAGATTTTCTTGTAAACAACAAAAAAGCCAATATCGCCGCCGAAATAGCGGTAAAAGAAAAAGCTTTTATAAACAACATAAAGCCAAATTCATGCAGCATATATATATCGATACCTTTTTGTCCCACGAGATGCAAATATTGTTCTTTCGTTTCCTGTGCCTCTCAAAAATTGCTTTCTCTTATAGACGATTACCTCGATAAACTTTGCGCGGATTTTGCCGAAACGGCTGCAATTATAAAAAGTCTCGGTCTGTCTGTTTCCACTATATATATAGGCGGAGGCACACCGACAACTCTTAATGAAAGACAGCTTTTCAAATTATTCAAAACAATAAATGAGAATATAGACGTAGGCTCTCTTGAAGAATTCACGCTTGAAGCGGGAAGACCAGATACCATAACATCCGAAAAACTATATGAGGCAAAATGTGCGGGCGTTGACAGAATAAGCATAAATTCACAAACGCTTAACGACGAGGTTTTGGAAGCAATAGGACGAAAGCACACCGTAAACGATTTTTATAACGCTTTCCATATAGCGGAAAAATCGGGAATTCCTCATATAAATACGGATCTTATCGCGGGACTTCCGGGTGAAGGATTTTTGAGTTTCTCTTATTCTGTTGACGAACTTATAAAATTGCACCCGGATAATATAACAATACATACGCTATCCATAAAAAATGCAGCCGATTTTTCAAAAATAAAGAACGAGATATACTGCAAAAATATTCGAGATGTCTCAAAATGCATAGATTATTCGCAAATAGCGTTAAAAAATGCCGGATATTCACCGTATTATATATACAGACAGAAAAATTCCGTAGGCAATCTCGAAAATATTGGTTTTTCCATTCCAGGAACAGAAGGAAAATATAATATTTATATGATGGAGGAACTGCAAACGATATTTTCGGTAGGCGCGGGAGCTGTTTCAAAGCTTGTTTCACCTAAAAAAAGCAAAATAAAAAGAATATTTGAATATAAATATCCATATGAATATTTATCAGACAAAGAAGGTTCAAAAAACGAAGAAAAAAAACAAATGATAGAAAAATTTTATTCAGAAATGTGAGGTTTTTTTATGATAATATATAATAAATTATTTCACAATACAAATGAAATGAAAGATTTTGTCTCATTGCGCGAAAATAAGTTTAAAAGCCAGACCGAAGCGATAGCAGACCTTATTGCGGAAAACGAAAATATAAAAATCATAACTCTTTCCGGACCTTCATGCGCCGGAAAGACCACTTCATCATATATACTTCAAAACACGCTTGAAAAACGATACGGAATAGATTCGAAAATAATATCGATAGATAATTTTTTCAAAAACAGAGAACACCTATTCAAACAGAAAAATCCGGATTTCGAATCGATAGATGCGATAGATTTTGAATATTTTAAACTGTGCGTAAATAATATATTAAATGGAAAAAAGACAGAACTTCCCATATATAATTTTATAACGGGTGAAAGGGAAGCAGTTTACGATTTATATACTCCACATAAAAACGGCGTAATTATTTTCGAAGGCATACAGGCGATGTATCCCGAAATAACGGCAATTTTGCCGTATGATAAAACTGCGTCGATATATATAGATATACTTGACGACGTTTATGCTTACGGTAGTCTTTTTTCGAGAAGGGATATAAGATTTTATCGCCGTCTTGTCCGTGATTTTAAGTTTCGCGGTGCAGATGTTTCAAAAACATTGTATCTATGGAAAAATGTATTGAAAAACGAAGAAAAAAATATATTCCCGTATTCTTTTTCCGCAAAATATTCCATAAATTCTTCGTTGCTGTATGAAATAAACGTGATAAAATCGTTTTTATTCGATTTGCTTTCATCAGATGCCGAAAACAAGGAACTGCACGAAAAAATATATGAGAAATTCAAAAACGTTCCCGACATCCCGGCGGATTTTGTCCCCGAAAACTCGGTATTCAGAGAATTTATAGGATAAAAATATCAGGATAAATAAAACGGAGGTTAAAATGAAAATTCTTTTTGATAACATAAACATTTTATTTGAAGACGGAAGAGAAATGCGCAATGCATATCTTTCTGTCGAAGACGACATCATAAAAGAAATATCAGATAAAAAAATAATCGGAGATTTCGACCGCATAATAAACGGAGAAAACAAACTTCTTTGTCCGGGATTATATAACTGCCATGCACATTCTCCTATGTCGCTTTTCCGCGGATACGGCGAAAATCTTCCTCTGGACAGATGGCTGAATGAAAAAATCTGGCCAGCAGAAGATAAGCTTATGGAAGATGACGTTTACATGGGCTCCATGCTTTCGATAGCGGAAATGCTCAAAAACGGAATCGTTTCCTTTTCGGATATGTATTTCTTTTCCGAAGCTACGGCAAAAGCCGTTGCGGAAAGCGGAATAAAAGCGAATATTGCAAGATGTATAACCGAATTTGACGAAAATATTACCGCCGATCAAGACAAAAGATTTCAAGAAGGTCTTGAACTTGTCGAAAAATACCATAAAGCTTTTGACGGTCGTATCTTAATCGATATGTCAATACACGCCGAATATACCACAACAGCAAGTACGTGTAAATATGTTTCCGATTACGCTTCCGAAAACGGACTGAATATACAAATTCACCTTTCGGAAACAGCAAAAGAACACAAAGAGGGAATAGAGAGAAGAGGCGGACTTACCCCGACCGAATTTTTCTATGAAAACGGACTTTTCCGCGCTCCTGTCGTGGCTGCGCACTGCGTCCATGTGACCGATAATGATATAAAAATACTCGCAAAATCGCACGCCTTTGTTGCTCACAACCCTGTAAGCAACCTGAAACTCGGTTCCGGTATAATGAATCTTACGAAAATGCTTGATAACGATGTAACCGTCGTACTCGGAACAGACGGTTCTGCATCAAATAATACGCTCGACATCATGAAAGAAGCGTACATTGCGTCTTTGCTGCAAAAAGGAACGACAGGAGACACATCAAAGCTCGATTCCGGCGTATTCATAAAAATGGCTACGGAAAACGGAGCTATCTCGCAGGGAAGAGCCGACAGCGGAAAAATAGCCGCAGGGTATAAAGCCGATCTTATACTTATAGATTTGAATTCTTTAAATACACTTCCGTATTTTGACCTGAAAGATACTTTCCTGTTTGCGGCAAACTCTTCTAATGTATGCCTTACTATGGTAAACGGAGAAATATTATACGAAAACGGAGCTTTTTCTTACATAGATATAGAAAAACTCAAATATGATTTCTCACAGACGATAAAAAGATTTTACACAAAATAACTTTTTTTAGCGGAGGCCAACAACGGTGTTGAATGAAAAGAAAAAAGAGCCGAGAATGATAACCGGCGTATTGCTGCTTACCATTGCGGGAATAGCCGAAAAAATTTTAGGTGTCATACTAAAAATACCGCTCAACGGGTATCTCGGTTCTGACGGCATGGGATATTTTAATTCCGCTTACAACATATTCAGCACGTTCTATACAATTTCTATCACGGGACTTCCGATTGCCACCTCCATAATGATATCAAAAAGCCGTGCAAAAGGAAAAAAATTAGAAGTAAGCCATATTTTCAATGTTTCTTTGACACTTTTTATAGTTGTCGGAATCATCGGCTCTTCGATAATGTTTTTCGGTGCGAAAACAATAGCAAATATAATAGACAAAAACAACAATTCTTATTACTGCATTCAGGCGATAGCGCCCATATTGCTTATTATATGCATTTCGAGCGCCATAAGAGGATTTTATCAGGGACACCAAAATATGATGCCGTCGGCAGTATCAGAGCTGTTGGACGCCTTCGGAAAGTGCTTTTTGGGTATATTCTTCGGAGGATATGCCATAAAACACGGTTATTCAGTAGAAGTTGCGGCGGCAGCAGCCATCGCCGGCATAACAATAGGTCATATACTGGGCATGGGATTTCTTATAATAACAAAATTTGTCTTGAAACCGGATTATTCATATTTAAATGTAGAAATAGACGATAAGCATTCGGCATCTTATCAAACGATCCTCAAAAAAATGCTCGTTATCGCAGTGCCGATAACATTAAGTTCGCTTGCTCTCGGTCTTACCGCAACAATAGATACATTTACAATAATGAATGTTCTGAATGCAGATAACGCGATGGGACTGTACGGAGATTATACAACGCTTGCAGTAACGCTTTACAGGTTACCGCATGCCTTTATAGTTCCCATATCATCATCGCTCACTCCTGCTTTATCTGCGGCTGTTTCGGCACAAAATAAACAGAGAACAAAGGTAACTATCTTTTCTTCAATAAAAATAGCAAGCATTATTTCCATTCCGTGTTCAATAGGAATGGGCGTTCTCGCAGGTCCTATTATCTCTTTGTTATTCGGCAGAAACACTCCGTCGGAAACAATAGAAAGAACAGCTCCGTTACTGTCGATTCTTTCTGTCGCAATCTTTTTGATGGCAATGCTCACTATAACTTCATCAATACTTCAATCTTATAATAAGCAAAATAAGCCGGTTATTTCAATGACTTGCGGAACAATTGTAAAACTTATATTGAATCTTGTGCTCATTTCTTCATTCGGGATAATAGGAGCGCCCATTGCAACTATCTGCGGATATTTCGTAATGGCTTTAATCAATTTTATATATGTTCTGAAATACACTGATGTAAGCACCGGAATAATAAGGGCGTTTATAAAACCTTTGATATCAACGATAATATCATTGCCATTTACGGTTATTTCCTTTATATTGACAATAAAAGCGACATCTCAAAATGTCGCAACAATAATATCTATACTTATAACAATAGTTGTCTATTTATTTGCTTTGTTTATAACAAAATCCTTTACAAAAGACGATATAATGATGTTGCCAAAAGGCGAAAAGATCTACAATAAACTTGTTAAAATGAAATTGATGAAATAGGACTCCCAAATAATCCGAATTATGAAAAATAAGGAGGTAGAATATGGAAAGACTTGAAGCGCTTAAAAATTACTATGAAACACATAATGAAGATATAAGACTTGAATCCAGGCACGGTATGGTTGAATTTCTCACTACCATCCATTATATTCAAAAATATTTGAAGCAAAATATGAATATTTTAGAGATAGGAGCCGGTACAGGAAAATATTCACACTATTTTGCAAGAAAAGGCTATAATGTCGATGCAATAGAGCTTATAACCCAAAATATTGAAATTTTCAAGAAAAATACCGAAGCTTGTGAGAATATATCTATACAGCAAGGAGACGCTATAAATCTCGAAAATATTCCTTCCGAAAAATACGATATAACGCTTCTTCTTGGACCCATGTATCATTTATATACAGAAGATGACAAAAAATCTGCAATAAAAGAAGCAATCCGAGTTACAAAGAAAGACGGAATTATTTTTGTTTCATATTGTAATAATGATATGACAGTATATGATTTCGGTTTTTTTAAGAGGCGGGTTCAAAAATGAATACTATAAAAAACTCACTGATTTCAACACATTCAAGCTCAGTTCAAATCCGCAAGAAATATTTGCACTTTATCGTAAAGAAGATGTCGATGCATTGATGAAAGAATTTCAAACAGAGAGGTTGCATTACATAGGAACAGATATGTTGACGCGCTTCATTAGAACAACCATTGACGAAATGGATGATAATATGTTTGAAATATATATGAAATACCATCTTTGCATTTGCGAACGACTTGACATGATTGGAGCTACATCTCATATGCTTGATATTTTTAGAAAAATATAATCTGAAAGCAAAATCGAATAAAAACGATTTTATAATGATAAAATAATTCTTTAAGATATATTATAAAATTTATTTCTATAATATATTTGATTACGCCATTTGTGTATACGATTATTTGATATTAACCCTTGTTATTCATATTTCCATACCCTCAATTATACAAAATTTTGATTTTGTATAATTGACGGTATTTCTTCCCAACGCCATAACTGCTTCCAGAATCCGCAAGGTGTTCCCTTAAAAGTAAAGTTATAATTATCATAAATGTACTTTAAAACCTGCTCCGAGCTTCTGCCAGTCAATGCGAAGTTATGAGAAAAGTTATTACGAAGCTGCAACTCGAAGCGGATCCAACTATCGGGACGCTCATACGTTTCGTATAGCTCGGCAACCTCTGTTGATTTATTAGCCTGTATTTTCTTATCATAAACGCGAAGAAGCTTATCAGATTGAGGAGATCCTACATACAATGTTTTTTGATCGAAGAGCTTTAAAGAACACTTTGCGGAATGACCTTTTCCGAATCCTACCCAATATTCATCTTTATCATTTTTAGTAGATTTAATATATTCAATCATTTCATCAAGAATTGTGGGCATATAGTTCAAAAAGTCAAAGGCATAGTCTATACGGGTAATATGACTATTAAAATGAAGATGAATATCAGGATCTGTAAAACGTTTCTCCATATATCCGGGATCATTTTTAAGGGTATCAATATAATAACCTCTTAAAAAATCAAGAGCTTGTCCGGATAGATCTACCTTTATACGAGGATAAACAACGTCAAAAAAAGTATTTACATCTAAATTTGAATACTTATCGACGTCCATGGCAGCTAAAAAAATGCCGTGAAAGCGAAAAGCCAAATTATCAGAAAAAGAATAACTTTGAAAATATTTTTCCTCAAAAAATTCATCAACATCAATTAAATCATTAATTTGCAAAAAATCAAAAACATCATTAAAAGATTTGTCGACAAAAACAAATGAAAGCCAGTCAATTTTTGAAAATATAGCAGCCTTCCCTTTTATAAGTTCAGAGTCAAAAGAAACATCATCATATTTTGGACGAACATTATTTCCGACTAGCTGAAATCTATTATCCATAAAAACCCCCTGAAAAGTAAATATTTTGTATTTCTATATATAATTATAAAAACAAAAAAAAA
>UQXK01000023.1 GCA_900544985.1 uncultured Eubacteriales bacterium | reverse complement strand
ATCAGCAGTCCGACTATGATTACAAGGGCAACATAATTCCACGGATACATATCCGCGAGAAGCTTGGCGCCTTTCTGATAGAACACTCGGAAAGCCACGAACGCAGCGATCATGACTGCCAGTCCAATAATACCGATTTTTTGCTTTTTGTTTATTTTGAGCTCCTTTCCATCTTTTCGCTTTTTATATTCGGTTCTTCTTTTTCATCTCCCTCGTTTTTGATTATTCTTTTTCCGAGAAGGAGCTCGTCGGACGTGACGCCGAAAATTTCCGCTATGACGGGGATAAGGTATAGATCGGGAGCGCTTTCGTCGCGTTCCCAGCGGCTCACCGCCTTGTCCGATACGCACAATTTTTCTGCGAGTTCCTTTTGAGTCATTCCGTTTGATTTCCGAAGAGCCGATATAAAAGCCCCTATTGATTTTCTTTCCATAGTGTCCTCACTTTCTTTCGTGTGATTTTTTCTGATTTTATTCTACTGTACCGAGACAAAAAATCACACCCCGCATACCGTGAATCTCTCTCGTTTAGCGAGAATTTCGCGGTATATTGTTAACTACCGCATACAGATTTATTTCCCATGCGGGTATATACGGAGTTTTTCTTATAAAAAGTTTATGATAAGGAAGAATTTCGTTTATGAGTATCGGCAGAGAAAAGATATCTTCGCTTCTGTGGTAAAGGGACACGCAGAGCTCTGTCATATTTGAAACTATCGTTTTTCTCGCTCCTTCTATCGCCTCTTTTTCCGCGCCCTCTACATCGAATTTTATCAGCAGCGCTTCTCCCGAAAGACCTGCTGCGTCATCTACCTTTTGCAATTTTATCTCTTTTAATTTTGCGCCGGAAGCGGTCTTTTTGCCCTCTGTATTATCCGTGATAAGGGAATTTCTTCCTCCGCCGTCGGAGAAACCCGATATTCCGTCTCTGTTTGAGGCGCAGGCGTTTATAAGCGTCAGATCTATATTTTCATACTTTTTCGTGTTTTCGGAAAGCTTTCTGAAAACTCTTTCCGACGGTTCGAATGCTACGGCTTTTTTTATGTCCGGAAAAGTCGAAAGAGCCTCTTCTATCGTATCTCCGTTAAAAGCGCCGAGATCGATATATGCGCCGTATCCTCCCGAAAGATATTCTGAAAAGAGCGGAGAATCACTGTCCGTATTTTGAAAATGTGAAATGTTTCCGTCGAGCTTATAACGTATTATCTCGTTGTATATTTCGCGCGATCTTTCGTCGGAGAGGAGAGAACGCGCTTTTTCTATTTTTTCTTTGTTTTTTATGAAAAATTCGTCGTCGAATAACTCTTCTCCCGCAACAGGGACATCGGGCGCATAAAGCTCGTGCCTTTTCGATATCTCTTTTATTCTGTCCATAACGTCGGGAAGAGAACTTCCGAAGCACACGAGAATTATAAAGTCATCGTACTTTTTTTCTATATCGGAAAGATGAAGTATTTTTTTGCCATGAAAAAGCTTATCGCGCACAAAATCGTCGGAAGCAAAAACGTCTGAGAAGTCGAGACCTTTTTTATTCAAAACGGATATTATTTTATCCGCGCCGTTTCCCATTCCGTAAAGAACTATCGGTTTTTTCGTTTCTTGAAGATACGACCAAAGCTCTGTCGTTCCGTAAATGTTTTTCGCCATTATATTCTCCGTACTATCTTTTTTATTGAACAATCCTTACTTTTCTTATAAGAAAAGTAAGGAAAAGAATTTTCTTTCCAATATACTATTTTATTTTGTATAAACCGTTTCGTAAAAAAACCGCAGATGTATTTTTGCAAAGTTTTTGAGATTTGCAAGGGACTCTTTTCAAAAAGTCCCTTGGCGATAAAACAGAAATATATTCTTGTTTTATTTCAATCATATTATATAATCAAGTACGACAAAAGTAAACAAAAAATATTGCAATGCGCTCTTTGCTGTGGTAAAATATATAAAAGAAGATATGTTTTTTGTGACCGTTATCGTTTTGCGATTTTGGCTATGCATATATAAATTTCAAGTCACGGTCGTTTTCTTCTGTTTATCGAAACGAAAAAGCTCGAAAGAGGTATTCTGTATGTCTGAAAATGAAAAAGTTTTCCGCAATGCCTTCCGCGGCTATAACAAGGATGATGTAAATGCGTACATAGCGTCAATTACGGAGAACGCAAACAAATCCGTAGAAGATGCACAGGCAAGAGTATCGCGCGCGGAAAGAGAAGTCGAAAATATCAAAGCCGAATGCGATATTATTTCGCGCAAGGCGGACGAACTTGCGATAGAATCGTATACGGCGTCGTCCGCTGTTTCGGAGAAGGATAAAGAGATCGAAGAGGCAAATAATGCCATATCTTCTTTGAAAGAAAAAATAGCTTTGCTTGAAGAAGTTCTTAAAAAGAGCGACGGGGAAAAAGAAGCTCTTAAAAATGATATTCTTTTGAAAGAAGAAGAAATATCATCTTTAAAAGCGGAAGCGGAGAAGGCGATAGCCGCCGAAAGAGACAATGTATATAAAGAAGTCGCGCTTAAAATAGACGATATAATGGCGGCGACGGACGATAATGCAAAGAAGATAATCGAAATGGCTGTCGACAAGAGCGGGAAGATAATCGCCGACGCCGAAATGAAAGCCGAAACAATAAAAAACAGCGCCGAGAGCGAGGCAAAAGAGCTCGGAAAGAATATTTCGATAGACTGCTATGACGAATTCCGCCGTTTTGCGGACAAAACCCGCGAAGATGTTGATATGCTTATAAAGAGCATAGAAGACAAGGGAAACGAAATAAAAAGCAGAATAAACGCAGTAAACACATCTTCCGAACTTTTTGATAAAAAGGAAACAAAAGAAAATTCGGGAAAGGACGCAAAAAAGAGCGTCGAAGAGAGAATGAACGCGTTTTTGAGAAATGCTTTTGCATCAATAAAAAATCGTTCGGACGACGGGAAAAAGGAATAAAAATGGAAGAACCTATAAAATTAAATACAAAAGATATAAAAGAAGCGGCAAAAACGCTTTGTGCCGGAGACAGCGTGCTCCTTTCGGGTACGGTATATACTGCAAGGGACGCTGCGCATAAAAAGATTTGTGCCCTTATTGACAACGGAGAAAAAATCCCGTTTGAACTCGACGGCGCGGTAATTTACTATGCGGGACCGACTCCTGCCCCGGAGGGACGACCGATAGGCTCTTGCGGTCCTACCACATCATCGCGCATGGACGGATTTGCGCCGAAACTTATAGATCTCGGCGTTGCCGCAACGATAGGCAAAGGCAACCGTTCCGACGGCGTTGTCGAGGCTATGAAAAGAAACGGCGCTATATATCTCTGCGCTATCGGCGGAGCGGGCGCTATTGCCGCAAAAGCCATAAAAGAAGTCGAGATAATCGCCTTTCCCGAACTCGGATGTGAAGCGGTCCGCAGAATGAAGATAGAAGATTTTCCTCTTATAGTGGGAATAGATTCAAAAGGCGGCACTATATTAAAATAAGCACTTTTATTTACCAATCGTTTTCGACACTTTTCACCTTGAAAAATAATTTTTTTGTGTTAAAATAATAGTCGTCGGAATTTTAGAAGGAGGCGCCGTATGGCTGATAAAGAAAGAAAATATGCGGCGCAGAACAAAAAGGCGCGCCATGATTATTTTGTTGTAGAAACTTATGAAGCGGGCATAGTCCTTTCCGGCACCGAGGTAAAATCGGTGCGTGCAGGAACTGTCAATATGAAGGATTCGTATTGCTATATAGAGGACGGCGAAATATATGTGATGGGAGTGCATATAAGCCCGTATGAAAAGGGAAATATCTTTAATCGCGACCCTTTGCGCGTAAGAAAGCTTTTGATGCACAAAAAAGAGATATTGAAACTTTTTATGAAAGTAGGAAAAGAGGGATATACCATAGTGCCTCTTTCCATGTATTTCTCGGGCAAGAATGTAAAAGTGGAAATAGGGCTTTGCAAGGGCAAAAAGCTATATGACAAGCGCGAAACGGAAGCAAAAAAAGCGGAGGCGCGCGATATAGACCGTTACGAACGGGAAAGAAACAGATAAACATTATTTCAAAATCAAAAGGAAAGAAAAAATCTTTCCTTTTATATGGGGACGTAAAGGTTTCGACGGGGATTTTGAAGTACGGTAAGCGAGCCGAGATGTGGCAACTCGTTAAACAACCACAAAATTTAAATTAAACGCTAACAATAATAAAGTAGCTCTCGCTGCCTAAGTGCGGCGATGTCCGCCCGATGAGTACCGCGGCTTCGGCTCGGGCATAACACAGCGGTGAACGCGAACAGCCTTTTAGCTTTTGAAGCTGTCGTGAATAAAAAAGCTACTCTTTTTTTAGAGCCTGTCCGACGGCGCTTAAAAAGGGGAATTTAAAAGACGGACTGCGCTCGAAGAAAGCTGTATGGATAGGTTTTCGGACAGGGGTTCGACTCCCCTCGTCTCCACCAAAACAAGCAAATCCGAACTGTTTTATTACGAAGGAACTGTTCGGATTTGTTTTTTATTTTGATTATCCATATTGAAAAACACCGCCGAGAGCGACCAAACGGTTACTCTCGGCGGTGCAATTTATATTCCTTCAAAATAGGGCTTGGTTCTGTTACAAGTAAAATCGTAATAACATTGTCTTGCATTGATAAATTGATATGCCATCATCAATAACGGTCGGATTTCGGGGTTACTCCACTTATGATACACCTTGATTATGCTGTCATCTAATGTTAAGCTGTCTTCATTCAAAAGACCGTATTTAACAAGCAACGGTTCAACTTCAAGAAATCTTTCAAGTGTAATACCAATTTTCTTAGATATCATGTCCGCTGTATATTGACTTGTTTCGGTCGCGCTTTGCGTGAAAAGAATCGCTTTCATTCCATCTTCTGAGGCGAGTAATGAGAAGAACTCTGAGAAGTTCTTTTCGGACAATAGTTTTTTTGATATTTCCGGAGTATCACAGACAGCGGAAAAGAACGGAAAGTTTTCTACAAGCGATAAATATGTTGTACCCTCATCGTTGATGATTTGTGATGTTATTTGCGAGTTACCACGATTTTTTTCAACAACATCTTTTAATAGCGGTCGGCTTTCATTTCCGAAATATGCGCTTTGTACAGTCCATATAGTATCAAACATAAATTTGAAAAAATCTATTCTATTATCTTTACAGTGCATTTTTTGAAGGCAAAACTTAAATAAATCATCAAGGATTTCATTCTGAGTGTAATCGGATATTTTCTTTTCTACCCCAAACAGGGAGTCAATAGATACACCTAAAACCTTGGAAATGGTCGGCAATAAATATGTGTCGGGAACACCGCCGTTTTCCCATTTGGATACAGCTTGTCCCGAAACACCTACTGATTCTCCAAGCTGTTCTTGCGTAAAGCCTTTCAGCTTTCTGTATTTTGCAATCTTTTCTCCGATTTTCAGTTCCATAATAACCTCCATACTTTCATCATCATCGGTGTGAACTTATTATATCGAAAATTTCGGTTTGATACAATAGAGGCGATATCACGTTTCACAACTGCGAGTTGGATTTTTTTCTTTTGCAATCGATGATTTTTTACGGCTCATCATTGCTTTTTTATCGAAAAATTGTTTGAAAAAATCCCGATGTTTTGCCATATTTCAACATAGTGAAAGCGATAACAGATGTTTGACGGCAATTTTCTTGCTTATTAAAAACATCTGTTATTTTAATATTATATTTGACATTGCTTTGTCAATATGATACAATAATATAAACAAAATTATTGGAGAATATGATGAATATTTATGAAGTTTGTCCTGCGATTCAAAATGAAAAATATCTGTTGCGTTTGGTGACCGATGATGATTTATCCGACCTGCTGAAAGTATATAGCGATGTCAATGCGGTACCGTTTTTTAACGGAGACAACTGCCACGGCGATGATTTTCATTACACTACCGTAGAACGTATGCGACAAGCCTTGGATTTCTGGAAACAAGCGTATAAAAACGGCTGGTTTGTTCGTCTGGCGATTGTGGATAAGCATACAAATAGGGCGGTCGGGACAATAGAGGAGTTTTGCCGCGAGGCAGACGATTTCTTTACGGATTGCGGACTTCTCAGGCTTGATTTGCGCAGCGATTATGAAAAATACAATGAGATAAAGAATATTTTATCGTTAATAGTCATTCCTTCGTTTGAAACGTTCGGCTGTAAAATAATTGCTACAAAAGCCGTGCCGTCTGCAACGGAGCGTATAAAAGCGTTAAAGGCATTGGGCTTTTTAAAATCACAAGAAGCGCTTATAGGGGGCGACGGAACAAAATATTATGATTATTTTGTCTTTGAGAAAAAAATGTGATTTTTTTCATCATAACCGTTCGGAAGTTTTATATTTACAGATTCATTTGCGCAGACATCATATGCAATACTTTATATCGATTGGCGGAGTGCGAAAATATCAATCTGAAAAATCGGATCCGAATTAACCGAAAAAAATTCGTAATCGTTAGCGTTTTCTTAAATGCTGTCGGAAGGTGATATTTCTGTTTGATGAAAATAAAATGAATTTTCTAATATTTTTTGAACCGTAAATTTTTATGATGATTATTTATTTTTTTCTAATAATATGGCTTCTTTGCAGCATTTTTAAACTGTGATAAAAAAACATACAATTTACACAATATTCTTATCTTGTATTTATGGAATTATTGTGATATAATGTATAATAACTGGATAAAAATATATAATTTAATGTAAAAAATTTTAATAATAGACGATTTCAGGAAGTCCACTTCGTTTTTTTGTGCTATGCACGCGGCTTTCACCCATATGGCTTTTTATAAAATAAGGATTGTACATATACGCAACTCTCGACAGAGAGTGTGTTCAGAAGTTTGTTATAGGCAACAGTTACATTTTGATTTTAAATGGATTTATCGGACTGTTGCATAAATTGATTTGTGACTGTGAATATGACTGACCCCCAATCGCCATATTCGTCCGGGAGCCGTTTTGTTTTTGGCATTTTTTTGACAGTGATAAAATATTAAATGGCGAAAATGTGTTTCTATTATTCAATGTATTTCGTTATAAATTTATGAAGACGGCGGTGATTTATTAAAAAGCTATAAAATTATGAAAAAACAATTTATTTCAAAATTTTCTTTAAAAACTTCAATTAAATCACTACGTATATAATGTGCGATTCAGATGAATACCCGTGTTTTCTTCACAATTGAGAAAATCCGATAAACGGGTAAAAAACTGAAAATCACGTTACGGAAAGGGGGTAACATTATGAATAAAAAAGACAAAAAAATCAAAATCGGCATAGTTGTTTTATCTGTCTTGCTCGTTATCAGCATTGTGGCATTGATCTGCATTATGATTAAGGGGTGTTCGGCGCATTCTACAACGACTACCAAAAATCCCGGAAATATCATTGCTTTGCGTTCCGAGGCAAATAAATCATTTCAGGTTACAAACTTACTTCCCGGAGACAGAGAAACTCAAAATTATCGAATCGAGGTTTCCGTTAAGGAGGATGTGACGGTGCATTTTCGTGCGGATATCAGAGAGGGATACGAAAAACTCGCGGAGGTTTTAATGATCCGCGTCAGCCTGCCGTATGAAGACGGACTTTTGTACGACGGATTGATGCGGGATATGCCGGAATCTGTAAGTTATTCGCTCGGTAAGGATTCGGCGGATAAAGGCGAACTTGATTATGAGATCACAGCTTATCTGGATACTTCTGTCGGCAATGAGTATACGAATAAAGATTTGGTTGCTGATTTTCGCTGGTGGATCGAAAAAGACTCGTCTCACGGAGGAACGATCGACGACGAAGGCGGACGTTGCTGTCCATGGTGCTTTGGAATCTGCCCGTGGTGTTGGATACTTCCGTTGATTATTGTGGCTGTTATAATCGTTATTTTGATTGTATGGATTTTATTACGCCGCAAAAACAATAAATCCAAAGAAACAGAAGCCAAGCTTTCAGAATGAAAATTATTCGTTCGCAGATATATTTAAAACAGTCTGTATCTGTGCTTCCATCGTGATTCATAGACTTCTGAATAACAAAGATAAATTAAAGACAAATAGGAGAAACTTGGAGGCTTACATGAGCGAGAAAGAAACTTCAAAAAAATTAACAGTAAGCGTGATAATCTTGATCATTCTGTCGGTCGCTCTGTGCATCACCACCTTTGCACTTGTTTGGGCAACCGTCTCGGTAGACAACAATATGTTCCATACAGGTATTGTGAAAATCAATCTGAATGACGGCAAACCGATTATAGAAGAACATGAATTGTTATTCGAACCCGGTATAACCGTAAAAAAAGATTTCTTTATTGAAAATCAGAGTACAGATGATGTTTATTATAAGCTGTACTTCGGAGATATCGACGGTTTACTTGCCGATGTTTTGGAAATTACCATAATGGATGGAGACAGAATTCTTTACAGCGGGCTTATCAAAGAGCTTACAAAACGAAATGTAGGTGTTGTGGACGAAGCATTGAAGGTAAACGAAAAAAAGAATCTGACCGTTTGTTTCCATTTCCCGGAGAATGTAGGGAACAGTGCGCAGAATCTGTATCTTTCGTTTTCCATGAATGCAGACGCCGTTCAAACGAAGAACAACCCGAACCGTGTATTTGATTGATTATATCGATACATAAAACCGTTCTCTCATTACGAGAGAACGGCAACCAAAGGGCATAACAAACGCGTGTGCCTTTTGATTGCCGATTTAGCATAAGAAAGGAGAAATGTTATGCTGAATAAATAAACGGCAATTTGCCAACGGGTGTTACAACTCTCTCTTGACAAAAACAGCCAATACCCCGAGAGGCAAAGAAAGAGAATAGATACGCTTCGATTTTGGCGGCATTATTCGGAGTGTATCCGGCAAAGTCCGAAAAGCCGACAAAATTCAATATAACAGGAGTGTAAGACAATGAAAAACAAAAGCACAAAACATGCGTTGCTGGCAAGTATACTTTCAATAGTAATGTGCTTCGCAATGCTAATCGGCTCTACCTTCGCATGGTTTACCGATGAGGTAAAAAGCGGCATGAACAAGATTGTCGCAGGTAACCTCGATGTAGAACTTTACCACAGCAACGGCAATGTTACAGAAGAAAAAGTAGATGAGACAACAAAACTTTTCGGCAATGATATCCTTTGGGAACCCGGAGTAATGGTATATGAAAACTTCACGGTAAAGAATGAGGGAACATTGGCGCTTAAATACCGTTTGACTCTTAACAGCAATTTTAACTTGGTTGACGGAAAATCTTTGAAAGATGTACTTAAAGTAGCGGTAATCGAAGGTGCATTCGACGGAGACAGAGCTACTGCACAAGCGCTTACATTTGACAAAACGCTTGCGGATTTTGAACAAACGGGCGTACTTGCCGCAGGCGCTGGCGATGATACATATGCAATCGTAATTTATTGGGAACCCTCCGACAGAGATAACGATTACAATATAGCGGGAAGTGAATTGTTCGTCGAGATAGGCGCAAATCTTGTTGCAACACAGGCTGCTTCCGAAAACGACAGCTTTGACAACAATTATGATGAGAATGCAGAACTTCCTTCTGACATAGTTTCCTATGAAGTTACTCCCGATAATATTCAGGAATATCTTAATGGCGAGCATGGCAGTTTGTCGAATGCAAAATTGATTCTTGCACCCGGCAATTACGGAACTCTTAACCTCAGTGCTCCTTCAAAATTTGTAGATACGGTATATACTTGTTTAGACGGAACCGGACATAGCCAAACACCTCTTACATTTACCGATGCAGATGAGTTTAATGCGCATTTTACTGCCGGCAGTTGGCATTCTACGCCGCGTTATACACGAACGATTTCAAATCTCACCTTGGTCGGTCAGGAAGGTGTAACGGTTAACGGAATGACTATCACTTCCGGTCATGTATACGGAGACAACGTCTATGACCCTGTCAGAGATAAGACTGTGAACGGCAGTTGCTATTATATGACTCTGAATATCAGCAATGTTTCTTTTGTGGGAATTGATTTTGCTGCAAAAGTGAATATCGCAACATCTGATTTGAATACGTTTATCGACGGTGTGACATTTGAGGATTGCTCCTTTACCACCAACGGAATAACGTCAAATGACGGACAGGGACTTCGTTATTATAACGAAAGCAACAACGGAAATGTAAGAAATCTCACTGTTAAGAACTGCTCATTTGAAAATTGTTACCAGGGCATATATACTTCCAATATTGTCGGTGTTACGGTTTCCGATTGTAATTTCAGTACGACGGGACATAATGCCATTGCAATCCAGTCCGGAGCTCATGGTCCTGTAAACCATAAAGCTGTTGTTATTGAAAATAACACATTTACAGGTATCGGAGATCGTATTATCCGTTTTGGAGATGTAGCTGCTGATACTAAAATGACAATTAAAAATAACACCGCCACATCATCGGGAGACGGTGACGGCGAAGTTATAAAGGCTCAAAGTTTGGCACAAGGCGTAACATACGATATCAGCAATAACTCTTGGGGAGAAGGCACAAAAGTTGCCAACCCGGAATTTGCAGATAAATAATTTTTGAAATTCAATAAAGCCCTCGCCGTTTTGGCGAGGGCGGCAACCAAAGGGCATAACAACAGTGTGTGCCTTTTGATTGCCGATTCAACATAAGAAAGGAGAAATGTTATGCTGAATAAATAAACGGCAATTTGTACAATCGGGGGATGCTAATAGCTCTATCTTGGTGAAAATGACGAATACCCCGAGAAACAAAGAAAATAGATACGCTTCGATTTTGGCGGCATTATTCGGAGCGTGTCCGGCAAAGTCCGAAAAGCCGACAAAATTCAATATAACAGGAGTGTAAGACAATGAAAAACAAAAGCACAAAACATGCGTTGCTGGCAAGTATACTTTCAATAGTAATGTGCTTCGCAATGCTAATCGGCTCTACCTTCGCATGGTTTACCGATGAAGTAAAAAGCGGTATGAACAAGATTGTCGCGGGAAACCTCGATGTAGAGCTTGAATACAGTCTCGACGGAGCTACTTGGACAACGGTAGATGAAACTACCAATATGTTCAAGGAAGACGCCCTTTGGGAACCCGGATATACCGAAGTAGTATATCTTAGAGTCAGCAATGTCGGAACTTTGGCTCTCAAATACCAGTTCGGTATCAACGTAGCAGACAAAGTTATCGGCAAAACTGCTGACGACAAAGATATCGATCTTTCCAACTTTATCGAGTTCGGCGTAGTAGAAACAGAAGCAATTTTTGCTGACCGTGCTGCCGCTCGTGCTGCGGTAAATGGAAACACGGCTCTTATTTCCGCAGGTTATTCCTCTGCCGAGGGACACCTAATTGCCGGAGATAAATCCAACATGCTTGCTCTCGTAGTTTATATGCCCGAAACAGTTGACAATGCGGCAAACTACGCAGGTGAGAATCAGCCCTCCATAAATCTTGGTATCAAACTTGTTGCAACACAGGACGCTGTTGAGAATGACAGCTTCGGCAATGATTATGATAAGGATGCATTGCTTAATTTTGTACAGGTTTCTAACGCTGATGAACTGATTGCTGCGCTTGAAGGTAACAGTACTATTTTATTGACTAACGAGGTTTCATTGTCCAATGCGTTAAATGTTACGAATGCAACTATTAACGGAAACGGAAATACAATTACCGGCGGACAAATGGGAACGAATGCAAGAATCATAAACCTCACAGGACTAAATGAGGATGTTTCTCTTGTTCTTAACGGTGTGCATATGGTCGGTGAAACAGCACAATTCAATTCGAAAGGTATTTCCGCATATGACGCTAATAACATTAGTTTGAATATATCCGGCAGTACCGTTGAAGCAAAAGCTTATGCAATTCGCATTGGAACGGGCGTTACGGATACTGTAAATGTCAATATCAAAGATAGCGAGTTAAAAGGCTGGGCAGGTTTTGTTACTTTCGGAAAAACAAATGCTGTTTTTGATAATGTAACCTTTACCGGTACGAATTATGATTTGTCGGGTAACGAAAATGGTTATGATATTTTTGAACTCCATAACGGAAGTCAAGGCAGTAATATCGTATTCAAAAATTGTATTTTTAATCTGACAAAGTCAGGTGATGCAATTTATGGATTCTTAGGTGTGCAATATTCCGGAAATGAATCTTACTCAGTTGTTACATACGAAAATTGTAAGTTTATACTTGACGGTAGAGAACTTACGGTTGATGAAGTAATAACAGCAGAAAATATGGATTATACCGGTGCAACGGTCACCATTGACGGCAGAGTTATAAATCCGTAATTTTTTCAGATGCAGTATTCCGCCCTTTTCATGTTTAAAAGGGCGGCAACCAAAGGGCATAACAAACGGCGTATGCCTTTTGATTGCCGAAAAAGGACATATTTAATATAATTTAAGGAGACTTTCCCATGAAAAAAGCTTTAAAAATCATAAAAAACACATTGACTTGGATGATTGTAGCCCTTGCGGTGTGTATTATGATCTTCACAATCGTGTCTGTAAATACTTTCGACCGTAACGATAGAAATATCTTTGGTTATAAGGCGTTTATTGTTCGTTCGGACTCTATGAGCAAAACCGATTTCAGCGCGGGAGATCTGGTGTTTACCAAAAATGTAGATCCTTCTACATTGCAAGTCGGTGATATTATTACATTTCAGTCTACAAATAAAGATAATTACGGTGAAATCGTCACTCATAAGATTCGTGAATTGACGAAGGATGCCGAAGGAAATCCGGGATTTGTTACTTACGGTACAACGACTGATACCAATGATGAGGATATAGTTACATATAGCTTTGTTTTGGGAAAATATAAAGGACATCTTCCGGGAGTAGGTAAATTCTTTCAGTTTCTGAAAACCACGCCAGGCTACATAATTTGTATCTTCCTTCCTTTTATGGTCCTTATAATAATGCAGGGCGTCAACAGCATACGTCTTTTCAGAAAGTACAAAAAAGAACAGCAGGAAGAATTGCAGGCAGAAAAGAATAAGATCGAATCCGACCGTGCCGCAACGCAGAAAATGTTGGCAGAGCTTTTGGCTATGAAGATGCAGTTGGAAAACACAAAGAAAAAATCCGCAGATGATTCAGGCAAATCCGAGCAGTCAAGCAACGGTGTTGAAAAACAAAGCGAAGAAAATCAATAAGTATAGTCCGCACTATCCCTTGGTTTTATCTGTTGGGATAGGCGGCAACCAAAGGGCATAACAAACAGCGTATGCCTTTTGATTGCCGATTCAGCATAAGAAAGGAGACATATTATGCAAAATAGACAAACGGCAATTTGCATAACGGGGGGGGGGATTTATAACTCTCTCTTGGTAAAAGTGACGAATACCCGGAGAGGCAAAGAAAGAGAATAGATACGCTCTGATTTTGGCGGCATTATTCGGAGTGTATCTGGCAAAGTCCGAAAAGCCGACAAAATTCAATATAACAGGAGTGTAAGACAATGAAAAACAAAAGCACAAAACATGCGTTGCTGGCAAGTGTACTTTCGATAGTAATGTGCTTCGCGATGCTAATCGGTTCTACCTTTGCATGGTTTACCGATGAGGTAAAAACCGGCGTGAATAAAATCGTTGCCGGAAACCTCGATGTAGAAATGGAGTATGCTGTATTCAACGAAGATGGCACTTTCAAAGAGTGGAAATCCGTTGAAGGCGAATCCCTTTTCGATGAAAATGCCCTTTGGGAACCCGGCTACACACAGGTCGTGTATCTCAAAATCAGCAATGTCGGTTCGCTTTCTTTGAACTACAAACTGTCTGTAGATGTAGCAAGTGAGAAAGAGGGCAAAAGACTGCCCATAGCTGAATTGGGCGAAACTCAGGACGAAATTAACTTTAGACTTTCTGACTATCTCAAGTTCGGTGCTGTTGCAACCGAGGCTGAAAACTTCTTTGCCGATCGTGCTGCTGCCCGTGCGGCAATCGGAGAGAACGCCGGCAAACTGAAGAATTATTCTGCAATAGGAAGCATCAAGGCAAGCGAAAAGGACACCGATATTGATTATGTAGCTCTTGTTGTTTACATGCCCGAAGAGGTTGGTAATGAAGCAAACCACTACAAAACTTTTGCTCCTGAAATCACCCTTGGAATTAAGCTGTTTGCAACTCAGATGGTTGACGAGAAGGATAGCTTCGGTAATGATTACGATAAGAATGCGTTCCAGAATAACGAGCAAACCCCTGCGGAAGAAAATGCTTTTGCTGATATGAGCAAAGATTCTTTTGAGGTGAAGACAGAAGCTGATCTTCTGAAATTTGCTGATCTTGTCAATACCGGAACTGATTTTACAAACAAGACCGTTACTCTTGCAAATGACATCACGTTGTCTCAAAGCAACTGGACGCCTATCGGAACAGAAACTACTCCCTTTAAAGGTACATTTGACGGCGGCGACCATACAATTTCCGGGCTGAAGATTACCGAATTTAACAGCAGCCTTACAATTTCCGATACAGTAGGTTTGTTCGGTGTTGTTGAAGGCGCGACAATTAAGAATGTTACCGCTGAAGGTGCTATCGCAATCGAAAAAGAACTTGTATATAACGATAGCGGTGATCCCATTGACGGTGTCATCATGGGCAATATTGGCGGTATCTGCGGAAAAGATAACGGCGGTTCGACATTTGACAACTGCACTAACAAAGTTGATATTACAGTTAAGGGTGCAAGTACGTCGACTTATGTCGGTGGAATTCTCGGTCTTTCTAACGGTTTTGGCAGACCGTCAAAGTTCCTTAACTCAACTAATAACGCGAATATTACATTTGATAGTAATATGTGTGAAGAATCTTATGTTGGCGGTATTACCAGTGCGAGCATTGGAAGCTCCCGTGTAACTATTACTAACTGTACGCATAATACTGAAAAGACAGTAAGCGGCGGTAATGAAGCAAATAATATTTGCAATGGACCCTATAATTCATAAATTTTAGAAAGACAGAAAGACAGGGGACGGTTCTCTGTCTTGACGGAATCAGATAGAACGGGGAAATCTCTGAAACAATAAAATAGATATTCGTATACTATCTTCTGGTGTGAGATTTCTTTTTCATTCAATATTTCCAATCGTTTCACTTACGCCTGCTTGTATAAAAGCAGGCGGTAACCAAAGGGCATAAACAAATCCCGGCTTATGCCTTTTGATTACCGATAATAAAAAACAGGAAAGGGGTCGCCTTTTATGAATGGTGAACTTATTATGGTAGTATTTGTCCTTATATCGGCTGTAATTGTATTGCTTATTGCCAAACTTGCATCTTTTTTGCGAGGCTTTTTCGAGGAAACCCGAAATATTTGCTATGAGATGGATCATGCCGATGACTACGAGGAATATCGCCGTTGGCGCGGTGAGCTGCGTTGTCATTATCTTATGCTGATTCCGTTTGTTACCGAAAAAAATGTTATGCGTGTTTACAACCGTATTTTTCATAAAGGTGATAACAGAAAAAATAAAGAACGCGGCGACAGCATTGTGCAGTTGCTTATTCCTTCTGTTTTGGGAATTTGTGTTTGCCTTGTCTGCATATGCAGTATGACGTGGGCATGGTATTCCGCGAGTGTCAAAACTCCGACGCAGAAGATGAATGCCGCCTATTATGAAGTAGTGGTAGTATCTGTTGTTGACAATGCAGACGAAAGCAAAAACAGGATATTGCCCGCAGACGGAGGCTATTCTCTTGACGGCGGTAAAACATATACCGTTACTTTGTCGGCATTGGGATCTGTAAAAGAATGCGGCGGATACTGCCTGATTGAGAGAATCGGAGCCGACGGCAAAGAATATACCCAAAGTATAAAACCCGGTGTTACGATTGATATCAATTTCTCTCCCGCAGAGAGCGGTATATATACATTTACCGGTGTTTGGGGCAGTCATCCTATCGGGACTCCGACAGATACAATTATAGAGGCTAAATCAGACGAAAAGGGCGACACGGAAGCGCCTTCCGAAAATGTTCCGTCGACGACAGCTCCTGTTATAGTTGAGAGTGCTCCGTCTACAAATGCTCCGTAAGAGACAACAGCTGCCGAAACAACGACCGCGGCGACATCTGTTCCTGCCGGGAATACATATGTTGTACAGTCCGGCGACACTTTGACGGGAATCGCCCATAAATATAATACGACGCCGGAAAAATTGGCGGCATATAACGGCATCGCGGATACAAGCCTTATTAAGATCGGGCAAGTTCTGAATATCCCGCCGCAGGATTATGAGATACCGTAAACGTATTTCTCTATTTCATATTGGCAAGATAATATCGGTAGGCTTCCTTTTCTAAAATGTTTTTTAACTATAAATTGAACGCAAATATCCCGCCTGATAAGGTGGCGAGGGAAATACCTTATGTTTAAATGGTGGGGATAATCCAACACCGAAAGTCTTCGGAAAAGTTGGTTGCAATTGTCATGGCATGACAAATAAAAACAGAAACAGGCAGGATAAACCGCAAAATGGTTTGTCTTGCCTGTTATTTTTTTAGCTGATGCTTTTTGTATCTATTTTATTTTGTTTGTGAGAGCGTCTTAAATTCTCCCGTTTCAAGTGAGTAGATATATATGGCGTCATTATCGTCAAAATTTTCATTTGCCACCCACATGACGGTTTTATCGGTCAGGTTGTATATTACGCTGTGAACTGTGCAGCCCTTGCCGGGTTTCCACGTGCGTCTTCCGACTTCCTTTAAGATCTCCATTGCGGCGCTTTCGTCCTCTACTACGCCGTCTGTTTCTTTTAATCTGTTGTATATATGCTCGTACCTGTCGTAACCGGGCTTTCCGTCGTTGTTTTCATAGTAATTTTCATGATTATTTACTATAAAATTTGTTATCCACTGGAATTTGTATCCGTTTTCTTCGCGAAGTGAATCGTACATTTCATCGGTGTTGTATGTTACAACGAGGTTTCTCAGAGAACCGTCGTTATCCGTTGAATCCGTGCCGTTATCGGGAAGCCATTCGAGAATCGCGCTCTTGCCGGAGGCATCTGCTATCATATAATGGAAAGAAGTTTTTGCCGAGTCATGCAGATTGTAATTTTTTATTAGTTCTATCGCCTCGTCCACATCAGACGCGTAATCGAGTATCATTCTTAGCATCGTGGTGGAGGTGATATTTGCTTTGTTTATATCATTCTGATCTGTTGCGACAGTGCCTGTATCTGTATCTCCGCCCTGGTATGACATATATATTCCGCAAGCAAGACCTGCGTCGTTTATTCCGTCGAGCGGGGCATAGGGCGCCGCAAGACAGGTTATTTTGTTCATGAGTCCCGTAACGTCTTTTTCAGGGCTCATTCCTATGTAATTCAGGTCTACGGTAGAAAAAGATTTGTGCCTGCCGTCGCCCGGGTCACAAAATACCATGCAGACATTTGTTTTCGAAAAATCGTAATTGCGCGCAAAAATCTTGTCTCCCGACGGCGTTACCGCGGTGAAAGAAGAGCAGCCGATATCTGTTTCTCCTATCGAGATATTCACAAGTCCACGCGTTATATTCTTTGTTATGTAGTTTATAAGCTCGGAATCATTTGACGCGCCCCCGTTTTCGAGAAAATCGTCAAAATAAAATCCGCCCTTTATTTTCATAGAGTATACAGAGCCTTCTTTATTGTCGTCATTGCGCGCTTTAAGGTGTTTGAAGCTTCCTGCGCTCGAAATCTCATTGTTCCATACGCACGCGAAAGTTATTCCTACTATTGCCGTTATCAGAATAATAGCGGCAAGGACAATACATAAAACCTTTACCCATAGGCGTTTCTTTTTTGTTGCGGTTTGTATCTGTGCAACATCGGTGATGTTTCCGGACATAAAAATTCTCCTTGAAAAAGTTTAGCCGATAAAACAACAAAATAAGATGGGAGCGCTATACGGATAATATCGTGAAGAATTATTTTTCGGTTTTGCCCGACATGAGCTTTTCGCAGTATTCGGTGAGATTGTCTACTATGTCGCCGAGCGTTTTGTAGAAAACTTTTCGCTCTTCTTCGGTCTGGTCGGCTTGACCCGCTTCAACGGCTTTATCTGTTTTTTCCAGAACGGCGACGGCGAATTTCTTTCCTTCTTCCGTAAGCGTCACTTTGGCATTGTAAGTTTTTACATCGTACGATACAAGCCCTTTTTCACGCATAGTCAAAAGTGCGCGTGAAATTGCCGCTTTGTCTTCCAATGTATACTTTGTAAGCTCGCTTGCCGTAAGTCCGCCGGGATTTTCGTAAAGATAGTATCCGCACATTACGTGTACTGCCTTTAATCCGAATTCGCCCATTTCATACTGCTTGATCTTATTTACAAGCTTATTAAGTTTAAGTATGTTTACAGTGAAATTCTCAAATATTTTTTCCATAAGTGCCCTCAATATCGCGCTTGTTGATTTATCAACAAGCTGAATTATACATCATAATAGTTGATTTGTCAATTGTTATCACATTGTTTTTGCCGCGGAGAATTTTTATATTTGTCTTTTTGTGAATCGCCTGATCAAAAAGGGGAGATTTAACATAAAAAAGCGGAATTTTATAAAAAGCGCGCGGATATTACGCTTGCTCTTTACCGAAAGATTTTTTGGGCGGAATAAATAACTTTTCGAAATCGGCGTTTTCTATTTTTAATAGCATTATTTTTTTGTCTATTCCTCCCGCGTATCCCGTAAGATTCCCGTTTTCTCCGACAACTCTGTGGCAGGGAATTATAATGCTTATTGAGTTATGCCCCACGGCGCCTCCCACGGCTTGTGCAGACGCTCTTTTTCCTGTTTCCGAAGAGATTTGTTTTGCTATGCTCCCGTATGAGCGTGTTTTTCCGTAGGGAATCGTGAGCATTATCTCCCACACTCTCTTTCTGAAAGGGGAAATGCCGTCCATATCGATAGGGGGAATAAAATCCGGCTCTCGTCCGCCGAAATAAATGTCGAGCCATTTTGCGGTCTCTTCGAATACGGGCGTATTTTTTTCTTCCGACGATTTTAAAATACGGTCAGCAAAATATTTTTGCCCGTCAAACCAAAGTCCTGTAAGTGCGTCTTTGCTTCCTGCCATGGTTATTTTGCCGATCGGTGAATCATAATGCCATATGTAGCTCATTTTTTCCTCCTGTGAGAAGATGTGCGTATCTGCAAGATTTGACTTGTACATCTGTTTATAATATAATTATATCATAAAATCGGAAGTAATCTATATCCTCTTGGAGATTGTGCCTGTTTTGGGTATGGAAAAACACAAACGTCACGTTTGTGGGATTATTATATCATAAAATTTAAGACAATATATGAGTAAATCTCTTAAAATGCGGGGATTTTCCGCGGAGAACTGAAAAATTCAAAAAAATTTTTATATAAACGCCAACCTTTTAAATTTATTTTGCACTATATAGTCAAACGGTACCGGAGTAATGATTATGAAAAAAGACAGAGTTGATGGCATCATAACCGAATATCTGCCGAAGATCTACGGCTTTTCGGTAAAGAAAAGCTTCTCGTACAATGAGGCTGAGGAGATATGCTCGGACATTATAAGCGAATTATATCCGTCTCTTATAAAATCGGAGGAGATATTCAATCTCGAAGGATATGTATTTCGCATAAGCGAACACGTATATTCGAAGTATGTTTCCGCGAAGAAGAGAGCAGAGGGATTTTCTATCGACGGAATGGATATCCCGTTCTTCGACGATTATGACATCGACGATTTCGAAGAGGAAAAGCTCCGTCTCCGCCGCGAGATAGCTTTTCTTACAAAGACCCGCAGGAATATAATTTTTTCTTATTATTACGAAAACAAGACTGTTTCGGAGATCGCAAAAAAATTAAATATGCCTGTCGGAACGGTCAAATGGCATCTTAATAAAGCAAAAAATAAAATCAAGGAGGGCTTTAATATGGAAAGAAAAATAGGAAAACTCGGTTTGAATCCGATAGAGGCGGAAGTTTTCGGACACAACGGACATCCCGGAAATAAAGGAGATACGTCTTATTATCTCGGCGATAAGCTTAATCTTAATATCGTTTACAGCGTTTATCATTCTCCCAAAACGAAAGAGGAAATTGCCGAAGAGCTCGGTGTAACCCCCGTATTTATAGAAGACAAGATAGAAATGCTCGAAAACAACGGCTTTCTTGTAAGAGAGGCGGGAGATAAATTTACGACATATGTTCAATTTCACCCGGAAACATTTTCTCTTGAACAGGAAGAAAATATTTACCGCAAAAAACTCGAAGTTGCCGAAAAACTCGCGCAAAGTTACGTTCCGAAGGTAAGAGCTGCGGTTTCCGGATTTGCCGATGTATATATTCCGGGAGGAAACCGTGAGCTTTTCGAAGCGTTTGCAGTTTTCTTCGCTGTTTCGTGGAAATGCAATCTTCCGATAAAGAAAGATATTTCGAAATACTATATAAAGACTCTTGACGGCGGCGAATATATTGCCAATGTTGTTCTTCCGTGTACGCGGAGAGACAAGGATTATAAACCGGCATTTCCCGATAAGCCGTCGTATTGGGCTTGCGGAAGCATGACGCGTGATTCGCGCAAATACAAGATATATTCCTGGGCTGTCGATACGAGATATTGCACAAGAAAAGGCGCATGGGTAAATAATAGGTCAGAGGATTACGAATATCTTTACGAATTTATGACCGGAATGCTGTCAGAAAACAATATGGCGGATAAGGAGAAGCTCGACAGACTTCGTGAGCGCGAATTTATTTCCGACGGCAAAGCAAATATAATGGTAATGAGGGGGTGCTTTAACGATTTTTCAAAGAGCATACCCGAGCTTGACGATGATTTCAAGAGAGAAATTGTAGATTATGCGCTCGAAGCCGCCGAACTTGAAGCAAGAGATTATCCACCGCAGATGCAGGACCTCATAATTTACGACAATGTAAAACATTTTATCGGAAACGACGTGGCTATAATGGTAAAGGATATACTTTATAAAAACGGAACGTTCAAACCTCTCACGGAAAACGAAAAGGTCACAACAGATCTTGTGATGTTCAGCGACAAGCTTCCAAACGAATAAAACGGCGTAAAAATATACAGGGGCAATATATTTATCCGTTTATTTATGGCATTTACTCTTAAATAAAAAATCTCACAACAAAAACACAGCTATCCGAAAAATCGGACAGCTGTGTTTTTTTTATATGTTCAGTCTTAATTCTGAACAAAATATACATTTATATTTCCGTTTACCGTTTTTACGGACAGGCTGTTTTCGCCGTCGAGCTTATCCGCTATATTTGTTTTGCCGTTTGTGTATGATACGCTTACGCGGTAGTCGGATTGCGCGCCTGTGATGGAAAGTTCTATATTTCCGTTTGTCGTTTGCGCGTGGATATACGGGCAGAGAAGAGTTCCTTTTACATCTCCGTTTACTATTTGCGCATGATAATTTTCTGCGGAAACTTTGTCGGATATAATATCTCCGTTTACGGAGTGGAGTGTCATATTTTTAAAGGCGGTGACGTTTTTCGAGATTATTCTGCCGTTGGTCGTCGTAAGATCGATCGTTTTGCAGGAGAGGTCCGTGAATAATATCTCTCCGTTTGTTGTATCTGCTGTGATGCTGTCGGAAATATCGGTTTTTTCCGCGGTTATGCTTCCGTTGCCGACGGATATTTTGGCACTTGAAGCCGATACGGAATTTAAAGATACGTTTCCGTTCACCGTTTTTATATCTATATCTTCAAGGTCGATGTTTTCCAGCGTCACGCCGCTTAAAGAGGATATATACAGTTTTTTTACGGAGCTCGGGAGCGTTATTGTCATAGTGTATTTTGCGGTTTTGAGTCCCTTGAACATCGGCTGAAAAGGGAGATGAGTTTTGTTTTTCAGCGATATTTTTACCGTTCCGCCGTTTGATGTTACCGTGTAAGGATTTTTTACGTCCTCGTGATAATCAATATAGAAGCTCTCGCCGCGTTTTATTATGATTTTGGTGATCGTATTTTCTATATCGAGGGTTTCTATGTTCTCTTCGGTTGTATATGTTTTATGCTCGTATTTTGTTACGTCGAGCTCCCAGAAATCCCAGCCGAGAGTTGTCATTCCGACTAACCACAACATTATTCCTATAAAGCAAGCGGCAATACTTGCGTAAATAACTTTTCTTTTCATTTTGGATTCCTCCTGAAATCTCTCATTCGTAATTTTAGGGCTTTATACTTATGTTCCGGATACGTACCAGCCGATGAAAATATAATATATTTTTCGGCTTACCCATATGGCGATTTTGGATAGACTTTTTGCGTTTGCAAGTATTATAAAGCCGATTCCCGCGGCAAAAATGGATATTCCGAGCTGAGCCAGCGCCGCACCTATGCCGGAATTGAAGAGAGTGAAGCTCACAAAAAACTGAACGATTCCCGCGAAAGCCGCCGATGCTCCGACGACTACGACGGAGAGGATTACAGCCCACACCGCTATAAGGATCCCCATCCCCACAAAACCGAAAAGCAAGAGCAGCGTTATAAAAGCGAGCGTCGAGCCGGCGCTGCGTTTTTTCTTTTCGTAAACGGGCGGTTTGTATTCTTCCTTCGGCTTTTCCTCTGTTTTTCGGCTGTCGGAGGAGGTGTTGCCGTCTTTGATGTTTTCTCGCGGGGCAGCTGTTTTTTCCTCTTCCGCAGGGCTTTCGTTGAGCAATTTTTCCGCGACGTCGCGGGGATTTCCGAATTCGTTTATTATCTCTTCCTCGCTCATTCCGGATTCGGTCTTGTCGGAGAACAATTCTTCATAATATTCCAATATCCTGTTTTGTTCTTCCGACGGCAATTTTTCCGTATTCTTTTTTAGTTCTGCGATCCATTCGATTTTTGTCATTTTGTTTCCTCCTCATCGCAAATAAAACGGTATACTTTATCAAGTTCCGGCAAGTCGTTTTTAAATTCTTCTATTCGTTCTTTACCGCGTTCGGTTATCATGTAGTATTTTCGAAGACGCCCGTTGTATTCTTTTGTGCGTGACGTCACGCAGTTTGTTTGTTCGAGCCGCTTTAAAATAGGGTAGAGCGTGGATTCGGATATCTCTATATACGGCGACACATCGTGTATTATTTTATATCCGTAAGACTCTTCTTTTTTCAGCGTTTTCAGAACGCAGACTTCAAGAAGACCTTTTTTTAATTGTGAGTCCACCTTTTACCTCCTTTTTATGTTATATGTTACATAATACTATGCAATGCATTGTATATGCATAGGATAGTACAAAAAGCTCTGCTTGTCAATATAAATTTTAAAAATATTTGAAAAAGGCAAAGATATAAAAAAGCAGCAGATTTTCATCTGCTGCTTTTGGCTTAAAATTATATAAATTGGATCATCTGTTTTCTGTATCCGGATTTTTTAAATCTTTGGCATTTATGCATTTTTCTATTATATCTATGATCTTTTCGATAGGCTCGGCGCAGTCGTTTTTCACCCATTCCGATATAATTGACATCATTCCGCCCAAATAAAACATCATCATATAATTTCTCTCTGATGAAGGAATGCAAAACCTATTGAGAACAGGATCGAATATGTCTTGAAATAGTTTGCCGTATATTTTATCGGACCTGAAAAGCTGCGGATTTTTCAATACCGTCAGAAAAAAATGTTTGTTGTCTTTTACATAAGACAGATAGGGAAACAGATATTTTGCCTCTATAAATATAAGCTCATTTTGGGGAGAATCCGATATTTTTTTATGTATGTTTTCCTCTTCATTATTAAAATAAGAATAAAATTTTTTCATCATGTACTGAATACTCTCTTCGAGAAGATCGAAAGTATTTTCGTAATGAAGATAAAAGGTGGATCTGTTGACATCGGCTTTTTCGCATATTTCTTTTACGGTGATATATTCAAAATCTTTTTTCGCTATCAGAGATATCAAGGCTGCGTCCATTTTTTCTGCCGTTTTGAAGTATTTGCTTTCCGATTTATTCATACTTGTCCACCTCTTATATTAAAGATATTTTATTCTCGGCTTATTTCTTTTGCAAGCTGCATTATCTCGAAAGAATATTTTTTCTTTCCTTTTTTCAGCAATTTTGTGTAGAGCGGATAATTTATACCTGCGCCTACAATGCCCAAGATTCCTATGATGATTCCCAAAACAGACATAAGAGTGGAGCCGTTTCCGATTATTTTCATGGAAAGGCACATTCCTGTTCCGAGAATGAGAGAGGAGATGATTCCGAAGGTGTATGTGAATATTGTCGCGGGCATTTTTGCTTTTTTGTCAAGCTTTTTCAGTGCGATGATCTTTGACGTCTCCTTCGGGGCGTATTCGCTTGCGATTCTTTCTGCGTAAATTTTGTCTGTATTCATAATAAAATCCTCCTTTGTTTTGTGATTTCATTATAAATTATTTTACAGATACATTGAACATCAAAAATATGATGTTGTGTTGATTTCAGAGTGAATTTTATGTAAAATTTCAGATTTAAGCGAAAAAATACCTGCGATAAACAAAAATATTTATCGCAGGCGTGAAAATTTAAGAACAAAAAATATTTATGGAAGTTTTTATGAAAAAGAGTATAAAAATAAGAATGAAAATTTTAATTATGGAGAACTATCTGAAAAAGTGTAAATAAGAACGTCTTTTAAAAAGATATATTATTTTGTTATGCGAGCGGTTACGGTTTATCGGATATTGTTACTATCGTCTACAACAAATACCATCGGAGGCAAAGATGATTTTAAATCAAAATCTCCGCGTTCAACGGATTTTTTGACAAAAGCCATTGCGAAAAATCCCGTATGATACTTTCTTATTTCGCAGATTCTTTCTTCTAGATGCTTCGGAATATCGAGTCTGAGCTTTGGAAGAATCGGTTTTATCAAAGCGCCGAGTTTATCCGCAAAAGCTTTCGTGTGCGCGGCTCTTATCTTATCGAGAGCCTTGTATTCGTCGGGCGTTATCATGGGAATATTTACGGTGCTGTTGTCTTTTAATACGCCGCATTTTATAAGATGTGGGATATCTTCCAAAAACATAGTTTCGAAACCCGTTGCTTCAAAGGGGATACCTCTTGATATAATATACAGAAGCTTTGCAAGATCTCCGTCGTCCATGTATACAGGTCCGCACTGATATTTGTTGAGCTGCGGCTGAGAATCATATACTTTTAAGTTTATGGATTTCGCTCCGAGAAAATCTTTGAATTTGCTCTCTCTCATACCGCCGTAAAAGTATTTTGACGCACGGTATTTTGAAAAATCGAAATCCAACGGATATTTTGCTCCGTAAGCTATCCATTTTCCTCCGTTGGGACGATCCGGAAATTCCTCTGTATCGGAGGAAAGTAAATTTTTCATCGCCATATGCGCGGCAGAGGAGAAAAGATGAAGTGTGAAGTAATATTTCAGCTTTTCCGCCTTTTCATCTGAAAGAGCATTTAAAACATCGGTGTTCGCGATTTCTTTATTGTATTCCTTTACGATATCCGATATTTCTTCGTAATGCTCATCGATAAAAGCTATTTCCGTATCGAGCTTTTCGAGCGTTTGTTCAGGAGAGGTTATCTCAAAATCGGTGAAATATTTGTTTCCCGTTTTTTTCATAAGCTCTGCCGAAACAAGATCGTTTACCGCGTTTTCGATATATGCTGTGGGAATTCCGAGCGAGCGGGCTGTTTCCACGACGGTAAGCGGTTCTTTATAGGCGGTTATAAGAATGTTCTGTTTTAAAAGATCGTCTTCTACCACTGACCATGGTTCACTGTTAAGTCCGGGAGTTCCGTTACAGCATACATCAAGTCTTTCAGGCTGATAGCTTTGTTTTTCGTATGCTTCGTTCATATTTAGCCCCTTTCTCATTTGTTCTCTGCCGCAGGAAAGGCGCGAAAGTACGGTCCCTTTCGGAATGCCGAGATCTTTTGCGATATCCTGTATTTTTTCGCCGTAAAAGTAATGCTTTACAATAACGGCGCGGTATTTATCCGCAAGATATGCCGCTTCTCTGCGCACAGCGGAAGCGTCGATATTTTCATCGTCTTCGTCCGTTTCCCACGGTTCTGCTTCTTCGGGCAGTACGTCTATGCTTATGGTGGGAAGTTTGTATTTCTTCCTCAGCATATCGTAATATTTACGGTTCAGTACCGTGAGAAGCCATGCTCTTATGTCCTCTATCTCTTTCGGATATTGAAGAGCGCAGAGAAGAACCTCCTGGACAAGATCTTCCGCTTCGTTTAATCTTCCGCATTTTTTCATCGCGACTTTGAACAAATAATCCATATGATTTTGAATTTCAGGTAAATGCATTTGTCACCTCTTTGAAAGCTTTCGTCTATAAGTCGCGGATTTAGGATTTGATTCGGTGAATTTTTGAAAAAAGTTATGTTTTTTATTATTTACATGAAATGTCGGGAATTTCGCAAAATGAAAATCGGAATATCCGTATTCGGATTCTGCGTCATGCGGTTCAGAATATGAGGAAGGATACAAAAAGTCCCAGAAGGGAAGATATGAGCGTAGGGACGGCAACCGTAAATCCCACTTTCAGAAAATCGGTATAACCGAATTTTACTCCGTGTTTGCCGATTATAGAGCTCCACATTATTCCCGCAAGAGCGCCGATGGGTGTAAAAAACGCACCGATATTGGAGCCTATCACCGTGGCAAACACCGCCGGAAGTCCCGCGGCACTTCCGCTTTCTGCGATAATGGAAGAGAACAGCACGCTCATGGGGATATTGTTTATAATGTTTGCCGAAAGGAAAGAAGATATGCCGTATTTTATTATCGGAAGCTTTTCGCCTATCAAAGCCGCTGTTTTTTCAGTGAATCCGATGTCTCCGAGGACCACTATTATCACAAACATGGAAAGAACGAACGGAACTAATTGATACGGTGCGCGTTTCAGACAGCATATAAAAGCTTCCGGTTTTTTCTTGCGGAATAGTGCGATGATAATATTAAATATGAAAAGGCTTATAACGGCGCATAAAGAGACGAGCCACATTTCTGTTCCGATGTATGAGCCTATCGCGAGGAATACCGTGCATATTCCGAGATGCGCTATGCCGACAAAAAGGGAAAGCTTGTCTTCTATTTTTACTTTTTCGCTTTCCGCCTGCGTAGGGGCGTTCAGCTTTTTGCGGAAAAGCAGAAAAAGCGCGAGAAAGGAGATAAATCCGCCGAAAATTGTGGGCAAAAAACTGTATTTTATATATTCCAGAAATCCTATACCGCTTGCCGTTGCCAAATAAATGTTTGTCGGATTTCCTATGATGAAAAGCATACTCCAAGTGTTGGCGGCGACAAATTCCGCGGCGAGATACGGTAAAGGATCTATTTTCGCATTTTTTGCGAAATAACATATAAACGGAGTAAAAGAGAGGATTATTATATCGTTTGATGTGAAAACGGTAAGGACCGAAACTGTTATATATAAATAGAGGAAAAGCTTCATTTGTCCCGTTCGCGCATGTTTGAGCGTGATACTTGCAAGAAATCGGAAAAATCCGAGCTCGTCGAGAAATATGGAAAGTATCGTCATCGAAATGA
>UQXK01000022.1 GCA_900544985.1 uncultured Eubacteriales bacterium | reverse complement strand
TCCGCCCCAAACCCCGACACAAAGGACTTTTCGTGAAAAGTCCTTTGGAATCTCAAAAGCTTTATTAAAATAAATTGGTATATTCGGTTGGAAGTTCTTGGAAAATAAAGGTTTTTATTATATATTGGTGTAAATTATTGATTTTTTCGACATGTGGTGGTATGATAAATACCAAAATGATAAATAAATATCCGGTGAAAGGATAAGTGATATAAATGACGCTTGACAAACTTCCGATAGGGAAAAAAGCGAAGATAACGGCGGTAGGCGGAGAAGGAGAGCTCAGATTCAGGCTTCTCGATATGGGGCTTGTTCCGCGCACTGTTGTTACGGTAAGAAAGGTGGCACCTATGGGAGATCCGATAGAAATATATATACGCGGATACGAACTTACGCTTCGCCTTGACGATGCCGAAAAAATAGAGATCGAGGAGTGTGAATAAATATGGTATTTGCACTTGTGGGAAACCAGAACTGCGGTAAGACAACTCTCTTTAATCAGCTTACAGGGTCCAATCAACACGTAGGAAATTTCCCCGGAGTGACGGTGGATTCAAAGTCCGGCGCGGTAAGAGGACTTAAAGACTGCACTGTCGTAGACCTTCCGGGCATTTATTCTATGCGCCCTTATACGAGCGAGGAAATAGTGACGCGCGATTTTATAATCAATCAAAAGCCTGACGCTATACTTAATATCGTTGACGCTACGAATATAGAGAGAAATCTGTATCTTACATTGCAGCTTTTGTCGATGAAGATACCTATGGTTCTTGCCCTTAATATGATGGACGAGGTAAGAAACAACGGCGGCACGATAGATATAGACGGGCTTTCGAAAAATCTCGGTATCCCGGTAGTTCCCATTTCCGCTTCCAAAAACGAGGGAATTGCGGAGCTTATAAGCAAAATGGAAAAGACTGCGAAAAATCGCGTTATGCCTGCGGTTACGGACTTTTGTGAATCCGGACCTATACATAGATGTATACACGCCGTCTGCCACGTAATAGAGGACCATGCGCAGAATGCCGGAGTTTCCTCGCGCTTTGCCGCCACAAAGCTTATAGAGGGCGACGAGCCGATAAAAGAGAAGCTCGGGCTTGATGAAAACGAGCTTGACCTTATCGGGCACAGTATTGCCGAAATGGAAACGGAACACGGTATGGACAGATATGCCGCTATTGCGGATATGAGGTACACTTTTATAGAAAAAGTATGTGCCGACACCGTTGTAAAGAGTCACGAATCAAAAGAACATATACGAAGCGTAAAGATAGACAAGGTTTTGACGCATAAAATATTCGCAATTCCGATATTTATAGGTATAATGCTTCTTGTCTTCTTTTTGAGCTTTGACGTAATAGGCGCATTTTTGTCCGACCTTTTGAGCCGCGGCATAGATTCGCTTACCGTGCTTGTGGCAAACGGGCTTGATTCCTATGGTATAAATCCCGTTGTAAAAAGCCTTATCGTGGACGGCGTTTTTGCCGGTGTAGGCTCTGTTCTCAGCTTCTTGCCGATCGTAGTTGTGCTTTTCTTCTTCCTTTCTATTTTGGAGGACAGCGGATACATGGCGCGTATCGCATTTGTTATGGATAAACTGCTTCGCAAGATCGGTCTTTCGGGAAGAAGCATAGTTCCTATGCTGATAGGATTCGGCTGTTCCGTTCCTGCGATAATGTCCGCGAGAACGCTCTCCTCCGAGCGCGACAGAAAGATGACGATAATGCTCACGCCGTTTATGAGCTGCTCTGCGAAAATTCCGATATACGGCGCATTTGCGGCGGCGTTTTTCCCGAAATACCGTGCGCTTGTTATGATGGGAATATATCTTTTGGGTATAATAATAGGTATTATCGTGGCGCTTATATTGAAAGCGGTGAAATTCCGCGGAAAACCCGTTCCGTTCGTAATGGAGCTTCCGAACTACCGTATGCCGAGCGCGAAGAGCGTGGCTCATCTTATATGGGACAAGGCAAAGGATTTCCTGCAAAAGGCGTTTACCGTTATATTTGTTGCGACGATAATTATCTGGTTCCTGCAAACATTTGATTTCAGATTCAATGTTGTTTCCGACAGCGCGAACAGCATGCTTGCCATGATAGGCAAGTTCATCTCTCCGATATTCAAACCGCTCGGATTCGGGGATTGGCGTGCCGCGACGGCGCTCATTGCGGGATTTACCGCGAAAGAAGCCGTTGTCGGAACTATGGCGGTACTTCTCGGAACGAATATAGTAGGGCTTTCCGGGGCAGTGCTCGGAACGATATTTACCGTAAAATCGGCGCTCAGTTTCCTTGTTTTCACTCTTCTTTATACGCCGTGCGTTGCGGCGATATCTGCGGTGAAGAAAGAAACATCTGCTCTTTCCGCTGTGATTTTGTGTGTATTCCAATGCGTTGTGGCGTGGATATGTTCTTTCCTGTTTTACCTTCTCATATCTCTTTTTTGAGGTGATATAATGAGTGTAGGCGATTATATTGTTATAGGAATAGTCGCGCTTCTCTTTGTGCTTGCGGTGATATCCACTGTAAGATACAATCGCCGCGGAGGCTGCTCCGGGTGCTCCGGAGACTGTTCTTCGTGCGGCAAGCGAAAAAAGGACGGGGACGATAAATCCGGGGAAAAATAAATAAGCTCTTTTTTCTCACAAACCGGTGCGAAAGTTTTGCGGATTTTCAAGGAACTTTTTTAAAAGCTTCACCAAAATGAAGTGGTGTAGTCGGTGGGAAATTCTTTGGCTTACCTTTCTTATAAGAAAGGTAAGAAAAGGAGGTTTGGAACGCAGTTCCAACACATTTTGACAAAATAAAAAACGCGGAGAAATCCGCGTTTTTTTTGTTTGCGTTATAAGTTGGGGCTGTCCGCCCCAAACCCGGACACAAAGGACTTTTTGTAAAAAGTCCTTTGGAATCTCAAAAACTTTGTACAAATAAAGTGGTGTAATCGGTGTAAAGTTCTTTGGCTTACCTTTCTACGAAAGAAAGGTAAGTCGGTGTAAAGTTCTTTTGCCTACTTTTCTCCGAAAGAAAAGTAGGATTCGTCAAAATATTCCCTTTCGGTTTGAGGAATGATTTTACCGTTTGTCACGGAAGTTATACGTGACACAAGAGCGCCGCCGTTTCTTGACGGAGAAGAAAACAAAATCTCCACATTTTCCGCAAACGAAGAAGAGCTAACGCGCCCGCCGCCCGTCTCTATTTCGTATATGAGTTTTCTGTATTCCCCGTACGGAACCGATATTTTATATTCCGTATACGGTTCGAAAAAAGCGACTTCTGCATCGGAAAGGGCGCTTGACGCCGCGGAAGAGTACATTCTCGTAAGTCCGCCGGCACCGAGAAGTATACCGCCGAATATGCGGACAACCGTTATAAGAACATCCGAAAGTTCATTCTTCTTTATAACGTCGAGAAGTGGAGAGCCCGCCGTTCCCTGCGGTTCTCCGTCGTCCGAAAAGCGAACGGTATTTCCGACGGTATACGCAAACACGACATGTCGCGCATCGCGGTAGCTCTTTCTCTTCTCTTCTATAAATTTTTTAGCTTCGTCTTCGCTCGAAATATGAACGGCGTCGCCTATAAACACGGATTTTTTCTCCGTTAAAGAAGAATGACCGCCGCGCTTTATTGTTTTAAAACGTTCAAGACTCACTTTTCTCTTCCCGTTCCTCTATATATTTTGCAAAAACTCCCGCATTCTTTCTGTCGGCAACAACAGTCGCAACAGCGCCGAAGTCAGTATATTCCACGGATTTTACGACAGTATTGTCGTAAAGACGTCCAAGCACTCCGAGGTCCGAATGAGGGATATTGAGAACATACTCCCGCGTACCGTTGTGAGCCGTTTCTTCAAGCCTTTTGACAAGCGCGTCAACGCCGTCCCCTGCCAGAGCGGAAATAAAATAGCTGTCCTTTACCGGCGTTTTCGGGGTAAATGCTTCCGCTTTGTCGCATTTGTTGTATACGTATATAACAGGCTTATCGGAAGCACCGAGCTCTTCTATAAGTTTTAACGATACCTCGGATTCGACATCCGCCTGCGGATCGGAAGCGTCTATCATAATTATAAGCGCGTCTGCGTAAACCACTTCGTCAAGCGTCGATCTGAATGCGTCCACAAGCTGGTGGGGGAGCCTTCTTATAAATCCTACCGTGTCCGTCAGAAGAACATCGTCTCCGCTCGGAAGAGTGAACTTTCTTGTCGTGGGATCGAGCGTTGCGAAAAGCTTGTCCTCCGCAAGTATGCCCGCGTCCGTAAGCCTGTTTAAAAGAGTGGATTTTCCCGCGTTTGTATACCCTGCTATCGCGAATTTGAATATGCCGGATTTATCGCGCAGACTTCTCATGGTGGAACGGTTCTTCGCCATTTCCTTTATATCGTTTTCAAGCGCGTTTATGCGGCGCTTTATGTGACGCCTGTCCGTTTCGAGCTTGCTCTCTCCGGGACCTCTCGTACCGATTCCGCCTCCGAGACGCGAAAGCTCCGTTCCCTTGCCCGTAAGGCGCGGAACGGTGTATCTGAGCTGGGCGAGCTCTACCTGCTTTTTTCCCTCTCCGCTTACTGCATGGAGCGCGAAAATATCGAGTATAAGCATGCTTCTGTCTATTACCCTGATGTCCATGTCCATATCGTTTTCTATATTTTTTATCTGAGACGGCGAAAGCTCGTCGTCAAAAATCACAACGTCGATATCATTTTTCCGGCAAAGGTCAGAAAGCTCTGCTATCTTTCCCTTTCCGAGATAAGTTCTGACATCGGGATTTTCCTTTTGCTGGGTAAGGCGCGCGACAGTGACGGCGCCCGCGGTATCCGCAAGACGGGAAAGCTCGTCAAGAGAGATATCATATTCGCGTTCGTCCGCACCTTTCGGTATCAGCGTGACGAGAACGGCGCGCACTTCTTTGTCCGTACCGAATACATTATTTTCTTCAATCATAAAAATCCTCCGTATCCGCGTAATTTAAAATAAAAACAGAAAGAGCGTGACAAACAGAAAAAGACTCCGTTTCTCACGCTCACTCTAAAAATACAGATTCAAAAATTATTTCTTGCCTTCAAGACGCTTTTTGAACTTATCAACACGTCCGCCTGCATCGACAAACTTCTGTTTGCCTGTGAAGAACGGATGGCATTTCGAGCAAACCTCGACGCGGTAATCGCCTTTTGTTGATTTTGTATTTATAACTTCGCCGCAAGCACAAATAACTTTTGCGTCGACGTAGTTGGGATGAATTCCTTCCTTCATTTTGGTGCACCTCACTTAAACATATTCACGTACCATATACTATATCACATCATTTGCGGTTTTGCAAGAGTTTTTTTAAAATTACATCATATTTTCCCCGAAATTTCTTTTTTAAGCCTTTCTATTATCTTTTTTTCAAGTCTCGATATGTACGACTGCGATATTCCGAGCGCTTTTGCCGTCTCTTTTTGCGTCAGTTCCTTTTTGCCGCCAAGACCGAAGCGAAGCTCCACTATCTCCCTTTCCCTCGCGGAAAGCATTCTCACGGCGTCCTCTACGATCTTCTTTTCCTCTGCGTTTTCAAGGCGTGCGCCGACGCTGTCCGCTTCGCTTCCCAGAATATCCGAAAGAAGAAGCTCGTTTCCGTCCCTGTCCACATTGAGCGGTTCGTCGAAAGAAAGCTCACCCCTTGTCCCGTTCGTCTTTCTTATATACATGAGTATCTCGTTTTCGATACAGCGTGAAGCATACGTCGCAAGCTTAATGTTTTTTTCAGCCTTAAAAGTATTCGCCGCTTTTATAAGACCTATCGTTCCGATAGAAACAAGGTCCTCCGTTCCTATTCCCGTGTTTTCAAACTTTTTCGCTATGTACACGACAAGCCTGAGATTTCTCTCGACGAGCCTTTTCCGAAGCTCCGGCTCTTCTTCCAGACGCGAGATAGTCTCGCTCTCTTCCTCGGCGCTCATCGGCGGCGGAAGCGTTTCCGTTCCGTTTATGTAATATACGCCCTTCGAAAGTCCGAGCTTTCGGAGTATTTTCCACACCAAAATTTTAAGTTTCAGAAAAAACATATCTTCCTCCAAATTCTCCTCATTAAATAAAATATCCTCTATACAAGCGAAGTCGGCACAAGCGCCTGCGCGCCGCAATAGTCGTTTGCGCTTTCATCGGAAGCGATAAGCGCCACTCTCTCTTCATATTTGTTTTTTATAAGTATCTCGAACTTTTCGGGCTTTATCGCCACGGCAAGTCCGCCTCCCGATACCGTATCGAGAGGGATAAAGCGAATATTCCTGTCCTTTTCGGAGCAAGCAGAATTTATATCCGTAACAGCACAAAAAAGAGTTTTGCTCCCGTCGCTTTGAAGCTCTCTCAATGCGTCAGAGGACAAAAACACAACGGGATTTCCCGTTATCGGTTCCGCAGCGAGATTTCCCGAATCGAAAAAGCCAGAAAATTCATAAGTTTTGCCGTTTAGCTTTATTTTCAGACGGCAAAAATTCCCGTCGAGTTTTCTGTGAGAATATTTGCCGATAAAAAACGTCAAAAGCGCCGAAAGAGCCGCCAAAAGACAGAATACCCAAAGATCGATATTCCCGAATACTGTGTTTATGCTACCGCCTATTTCAATATACGATTTATATCTCCCTATCTTCGTATATACCGCCGTCATGATTCCGCCGAGGAGCATGGACACTCCGTAAAAAAGCGCCGTGGACATGAGCGTTTTTATGATATTTTTATGATAATGCGCCGCAAAACACATTATAAGAGCGACAGCAAGGTCGGCGGCAATCGAGAAAAAAGTATTCAGCGAAAAGAACAAAGAAGCCACGCCGTATATAGCTCCCATGCTCGCCGCGAGGATCATTCTGATCGCGCCCATACGAAAATGCATTATTTTACCGACAATAAATAAAGAAAGAAAATCCATGCTGAAATTTATTATGAAAAGTATATCGCCGTATATATATTCCGTCACACATTCTCACTCCTTTTATTTTGATTATAATCTTTAAAGAGCGAATTTTATGTCACATTAAGTAGTGAGAAAAACAAAAAACGCACGAATATATCGTGCGTTTTCCAAATTTTTCGATTTTTTACGCTTTTAACATCTCTTCCGCAGACATCATGATAGCATATTTGCCGCTCTCATAAGTAAGCCCGCCCTGGAAATAAGCGGTAAACGGAGGACGCATCGGTCCGTCTGCCGAAAGCTCTATCGACGAACCGGAAGTAAATGCTCCCGCCGCCATTATGACCTTATCGGAATATCCCGGCATATCCCACGGCTCCGGTACAACAAAAGAATCTATCGGGGACGCGGACTGTATTCCGCGGCAGAAGGCTATGAGTTTTTCCGCGCTGCCGCATTTTACCGTCTGAACTATATCGTGGCGGTCCTCTGCATAACCCGGAAATACTTCAAATCCGAGCGCGTCATATACATATGCCGCGAAAGCCGCCGTTTTTTTCGCCTGCGCAACGACGTGGGGCGCAAAGAAAAATCCCTTGAACATATTTCTGAGCTGTCCTACCGTAGCGCCGCATTCGCATCCTATTCCCACCGTCGTCATTCTGTAAGAAGCAAGCTCTACCGCGCGCTTTGTTCCCGCTATGTAACCGCCCGTCTCCGCAAGGCCGCCGCCCGGATTCTTTATAAGAGAACCCATTATAAGGTCCGCGCCGAATGCCGTGGGCTCTTTCGTATCGCAAAACTCGCCGTAGCAGTTGTCGACGGCGACGTATGCGTTTGTGCGCGCCTTTACGAATTTTATTATCTCTCCTATTTTTTCAGCCGAAAACGTGGGTCTTGTCTGATACCCTTTCGAGCGCTGGATAAAGACGACTTTAAGCTTGTCGCCGATCTTCTCTATCTTCTCCGCGATGGCGTCGTAGTCGGGTTCTCCGTTTTTGAGTTCGACGTCTTCATATGTAACGCCGAAATCGTAGAGAGAGCCGTCGCCGTTCTTCGTTTTATCGCCTATCACGTCGGAAAGCGTGTCATAGGGGCGACCCGTAACGGAAAGCATTGTGTCGCCCGGTCTTAAAAGTCCGTAAAGACCTATCGCTATCGCCTGTGTTCCGTTTACTATATTGTGTCTTACAAACGCCGCCTCGGCGCCGAAAACGTCCGCGTATATCTCGTCGAGCGCGTCGCGCCCCATATCTCCGTACCCGTATCCGGTAGAGCCGTAAAGCATTGCCTCCGAAACACGGTGATCCTTAAAAGCGTCGAGAACACGCGTGGTGTTTTCATAAGATATCGCGTCTATTCTCGCATAGACGTCGGCGAGATCTTTTTCGGCTTTCGCCGCTATATCGATTATTTTTTTTGAAAATTCCATTTTTTTGATCCATCCGTATTTTTATTATTTTATTTTTTCGACAAGAGATTTAAAATATTCCCCGCGGGATTCAAAATTTTTGAAAGCGTCAAAGCTTGCGCATGCGGGCGAAAGTATCACGGTATCCCCCGCTTTTGCCGCATTTTTCGCGGCGAGAAATGCGCCGTCGAAATCCGCCGTATATACTATTTTATCGCCCGGATATCCCGCGTCGAGCATTATCTGCATTATCTTCTTTCCGGTAGCACCCGTCGCACTTATAAAGCACGCCTTCTCCGAAAGAAGAGGAGCGAGCGGTTCGAGCGGTATTTTTTTGTCGTATCCGCCGACGATGACGATAAGCTTATCTTTAAACGAACGAAGAGCCGCGGCGCTTCTCGTCGGACTTGTGTCGATAGAGCTGTTGTAGTATTTTACCCCGTGCTTTTCGCAGACAAACTCTATTCTGTGTTCGACACCGGGAAAAGTCCTTGCCACATTCAGAATATCCGTTTCAAAAACATTCCCCATAAGGGACGCGCACGCCGCCATATAGTTTTCGACATTGTGAAGCCCCGGAAGCTTTATATCCGAACGCTCCATTATCTTTTTTTCTGTATTTCCGTCGCGGAATATTATCTCTTCTCCGCGGAGAAATATCGCCTTTTTCGTTCCGGGATCTCTGAGAGACGAAAAGAATATCACATCCGATTTCGCCCTTTTTCCGAAAGAGCGCGTTATATCGTTTTCGAAATTGAGCACAAGACGGTCGTTTTCCGTCTGCTCTTCGAAAATTTTCGCTTTCGCTTCTTCGTACTCCTCCATCGAAAGATGCCAATTCAGATGATTCGGCGTTATATTCGTTATTACGGCGCTGTCTATATGTGCCCTCATGGAAAAGAGCTGGAAGCTGGAAAGCTCGACGACGGCGATATCGTTTTCCGTCATTTTATCCGCAAGAGGAAGAAGCGGAGTTCCTATATTTCCTCCGAGATAAACCTTTCCTTCGCCGTGCGTATTCTTTATATTCTCCTCCGAAATCTTCGCGACAAGCGTTGTTGTGGTCGTTTTTCCGTCGCTTCCCGTTACGGCATATTTTTTTGCGGGGCAGATATCGAGGAAAACCTCCATCTCCGAGGTGAGCACTGCTCCCCTTGATGTTGCCGACAAAAGTTCGGGGACATCGGGGCGTATACCGGGAGATTTAAATAAAACATCCTCGTAAATACCGTCAAGATAGCCGTTTCCGAGAAAAACTTCAATCCCCTTTTTTTCAAGCTCCGCAGAAGCTTCCGCGTCGAGTATTTCTCTCTTGTCGCGAACGGAAACGACGGCGCCGCGCGAAAGAAGAAAATCCACCGCCGCCATATTGCTTATTCCCGCTCCGATAAGAGCGACCTTTTTGCCTTTTATATATTCGGAAAATTTTTCAAGTCTTGTATTCATATCAATACTCCTACATTTCAAGTATATCCGACAGGCGCGCAAAATCCATAAGGGAGAGGCGTTCGCCTCTTATGTCGGGAGAAAGTCCTATGTAAGATATTTTTTCCGTTATTTCGGCTTTATCGTGTTTATCCGTTGCGGAAGAAAGCGCCACGCAGAGCATCTTTCTCCTCTGTGCAAACGCCGCCTCCGCTATTTTTTTCATATTTTCAATGTCTTTTACATCTACGGGAGGAGACGTATGAGGAAACATTTTTATAACGGAAGACGTCACCTTCGGCACGGGATAAAAGCTTCCCGGCGAAACGTTGAAAAGACGCTCCGTCTTGGCGTAAAGCGAAGAAATAACAGTCAAAAGTCCGTAATCGGAAGATCCGGGAGATGCCGTAAGTCTTTGCGCTACTTCTTTTTGTATCATAACGGTTATGGATTCGAAAAGACCGCCGTTTTCAAGAAGTCTCATTATTATCGGAGATGTTATATAATATGGCAGATTTGCGCAAACGCACACTCTCATTCCGACGAATTTTTCTTTTATAAGTTCGGAATAATCGATCTTCATCGCGTCGGCGTTTATTATCTCCGCGTTTTCGTATCCGCCCACGGTTTCGTCGAGCACAGGCAAAAGCGTTTTGTCTATCTCTATGCTGACGACCTTTTTATATCTATTTGCAAGGGCGACGGTAAGCGTTCCTATACCCGGCCCTATCTCGATGACTCCGATATCCGTGTCATCGGAGCAGGCGGCGGCTATATTTTCCACGACTCTGTCGGAAACAAGGAAATTCTGACCGAATTTCTTTTTCGGAAAGACTCCGTTTCTTTCCATTACGTCCTTGGCATAACTCATATCTGTAAGTTTCATTTTAAAATCCCGTTTTTTCAAAAAATAGTTGACAAATATAAAAATATGTGATAAAATTTAACTCGCTTTTAAGAAACACGCTGGTGTAGCACAGTCGGTAGTGCAGCTGATTCGTAATCAGCAGGTCGTGTGTTCAAGTCACATCACCAGCTCCACCCGCTCGGTTCCAAAACCGAGCTTTTTATTTTCGCGGGCGTAGTTCAATGGCAGAACATCAGCTTCCCAAGCTGAATACGCGGGTTCGATTCCCGTCGCCCGCTCCATAAAAATCAGCCGATTTATTCGGCTTTTTTTATATTATTCGGAAAACTGAACAAAATATATTCCCGCCCTGCCGCAAAAATAATTCTGTATTGACTTGTATACCGGCATAATGTAAAATATATTTTGAAAGTAAAACTTTGTTTTAAGCGGAAATAATCGACTTTCAAAAGTTACGGAAGTTATTATATCGTTTTTTGACGCGGATTTCAACATAAAATATAAAAAATGCGTTCAAAAAAGAATTTATCGCGCTAAAACATTTTTTATATTAAATATTTTTGACTTTTATTCCGATTTTATACTTTCGCAAAAACATAAACAAAGGAGAAAAATATGAATCAAAACGAATATGGCAGAAAAATGCCCGTGCAGTTGAAAACCGCTCTTAAAATTTTAATAAGCACGGTTTTGATGTTTATCTATTACTATGTCGTTCTTCCCCCGATAAACCCGTGTACGGCAAGCTTCTGGATCTTTCTTATGATAGCGCTCATCGTATACCTCGCCCCTTTCGGAGCGCTCAATATTTTTAAAGTAAAGAAAGTTCCTTTCGGAAACACATCACACCTTGAATTCAAAAGCAGAAAAAAAGATAAAAAACAGAAAATAATGCTCGCCGTGATAGCAGCCCCGCTTGTCGTTATCGTAATAGGAAGCATTTTCTCATCAACGATATTCAATGCAAAAAGATACGCTTCCGTAATAGATGTAAAAGAATCCGATTTTGCAACCGATATGCCCGAAACAGACAATGTGACGAATATAGCTCTTATGGATACACCCTCTGCCGTTATAATCGGAAACCGCGCGCTCGGCTCCCTTTCTGATGTCGTATCTCAGTTTGTTTCAAGCGAAACGTATACGCAGATAAACTACAACGGCAAACCAAAAAAGGTCTCCACAATAGAATACGACGGATTTTTCAAATGGATGGGCAACCACAAAAACGGAGTTCCCGGATATGTTATGGTAGACCCCGTTGCAAATACCGCCTCTTACAACAAGCTCTCAAAGCCACTCAAATATGTGGATAGCGCATACTTTTCGGAAGACCTACAAAGAAAGCTCCGCTTCTCATATCCCACAAAAATATTCGGCACAACTGCGTTTGAAATAGACGAGGAAGGAAATCCGTTCTTCATAGTATCATGCATGGCTCCGAAAGTAGGATTATTCGGCGCATTGGATGTAAAAGAAGTTATCATCTTCAACCCGTGCGACGGCACATCCGAGCTTTTGAAAGTCGGCGATGTTCCGCGCTGGGTGGATATAGTCTACGACGGATACCTTGCGGAAGACAAATACGATTGGCACGGAATGCTTTCCGGCGGATTTTTCAACAGCATAATAGGAAACAAGGGCTGTAAAAAAGCCACCGACGATTTCGGATATCTTATGTATGACGACGACGTATGGTATTATACCGGAGTAACGTCTGTCACAAACGACGCTTCGAACATCGGATTTATCGTATCGAATGCCCGCACAGGCGAATATAAATATTATCCCGTTATAGGTGCGGAAGAATATTCCGCCATGGGAGCCGCAGAAGGCGAGGTCCAGGAAAAAGGTTACAAAGCTTCTTTCCCCGCACTTATAAACGTATCGGGAAAGGCAACTTATATAATGGTCCTCAAAGATGAAAACAGCCTTGTAAAGCTATATGCCCTTGTAAATGTGGAACAATACGGACTTGTCGCGACAGGCTCCACACAGGCGGAGGCAATGACAGCTTACCGCAGACTTCTTTCCCAGAACGGACTTATCGAAGAGGATACGACAAATAAAGTCAATGTCACAGTCAAAAAAATCGAAAAGTGCGTTATAGACGGCAATTCCTGGTGGTATTTCCTCTGCTCCGACAACAACTATTACAGAAAGAGTATAGCAGACGATCAGTCGATACTGTTTATAGAAGAAAACGATACTCTCGAAATCTCCTTCTCGGAAAGCGAAACTCCCGGAATAAGAAACATAATAACATGGGAGAAAAAATAACTTACCTTTCTTATAAGAAAGGTAAGCCAAAGAATTTCCCTCAAAACACATCACTTTATTTCGGTGAAGCTTTTGAGTTTCCAAAGGACTTTTCACGAAAAGTCCTTTGTGTCGGGGTTTGGGGCAGACGCCCCAACATTTAACGCTTACGCAAAAAAGCACGGCAATGCCGTGCTTTTTATTTGGGTATTATATGTTGGAACTGCGTGAGGGGACCTTGCTTCAAGGAACTTTTGAAAAAGTTCCTTGAAAATCCTCAAAACTTTTACACCGAATACACCACTTTACTTTGGCGAAAGCTTTTGACAATGCACGCAAAAATCAGTTTGTGTGCGGGTTTTCCAAAAGTTCGGAAAAAATCTTTATATGATGCTCTTCATCGAGAATTATTCTGTCTAAGATCTGCTTTATGTATGTGTCGGAAATAACCTTTGAAAGCTCACGGTAAAGGTCCGCCGACTTTCTCTCACTTTCTATTGAATTTTTCAATATCTGCGATACATCGTTCACATAAGAAAGAGTTCCCGTGTTAAAAAAGCTGCGTCTTCCCATTGCGGAATAAAATTTCGGATCTTCCCCGAGAAGAAAAATAAGTTTGCCGAGCATTTTGAAATGGCGCATCTCGACAACGGCAATACATTCGAGAACATCGCAGAGAGAATAAGGTTTTTTCCCATCCGAAACGATATTCGAATAAATATATCTCAGTACTGCGGAAAGTTCACCGTCAGCACCCGCATATGCGATGGAAAGCATTTTGGCGTAATTTTTGTTTTCTCCTTCAACACGTATTTCCGGATACGGCATCGGAAGAGTGCAAAGCGATTTCGTCTTTGGATTCATGATAATACCTCCGTTTTTATTTTTATAAATTCAAAATCGACAATAATTCGACTTTGAATAAAAAGCCTCTCACTTAAAAATATTATGCCGAAAAGAGCAAAATGCCATAAAATATAAAAAATTTGTTGTTTACCGTACTGCCAAGAGATAAAATCCGCAAAAGTCCTTCAAAGCCACAGCGCTGTACGTATAAAAAACCTTTTCTTTTTTCTCCATAAATACAGATATAATTTGAAAGAAATCATTTGACATACCTTTCTTTCAAGAAAGATATGTTACAAATTGACAAATCATACATAAAAGAGTTATAATATAAAAGTATGTATATACGGCAAAAAACCGCATTTTCGTATTTTAACACTTAAATTAAAATCGAAATCAAGAAATATATTGCCGAAAGCGCGCCGTTTATACGATAAATATTCTGATTTTTGAAACGGGTAAAAAATGATTGCTTTAAGCGTAAACGATATATCCCTCGAATACGGCACCGAGGTAATACTAAGTAAAATAAACTTTTCTATAAACGAGGGCGACAGGCTCGGCGTGGTCGGTGTAAACGGAGCGGGAAAATCCACTCTTTTAAAAATAATATGCGGAAATATAAATCCGAGTTCCGGCAATGTATACATCGGAAAAGGCAAAAGCATTTCCATGCTCGAACAAAACGCCATGCTCGATTCGGAGCTTTCCATGTTCGAAGAAATGCTCGCGGCTTTTCCCGAACAGGTAATGCTCGAAAAAAAGATCGCCGAAGCGGAAGAAAAAATCCATTCTGGAGAAAACAGCGATAAAATAATAGAAGAATACACTTCTCTTACGGAAAGATTCAAAGATGTCGGCGGATATGAATACCGCGGCAGAATAAAATCGATGCTGCTTCGTTTCGGTTTCCCCGAAAATATGCATGCACTCTCTATAAAAAGCCTTTCGGGCGGTGAAAGAACACGTCTTTCCCTTATAAGACATCTGCTTTCCGAGCCCGACATCCTTATACTCGACGAGCCGACAAACCACCTTGACACGGATTCGCTCGAATGGCTCGAAAATCATCTGAAATCATATCCGAAAACGCTCATTGTAGTCTCCCACGACCGTTATTTTCTCGATGTTGTGGCTACGAAAATGCTCGAAATAGAGCACAATGAGGCTAAAATATATCCCGGAAATTATTCTGCATACGCCAAAAAGAAAAGCGAAGATAAAAAAGCGCTCGAACACAGATACGCAGAACAGCAAAAAGAGATCGCAAGAATAGAAGCGTATATAGAACAGCAAAGGCGCTGGAACAGAGAGCGGAACATCATTGCCGCCGAAAGCCGCGAAAAAGCGCTTGCGAGAATGAAAAAGATAGACGCACCGAAAGCCGACCCGAAAAATATCCGTCTTTCCTTCGGATACGCGGGAGAAAGCGGAAACGACGTGCTGACGGTAGATTCTCTTGCGGCGTCATACGACGAAAAGAAGATTTTTTCCGATATCTCTTTCCTTGTAAAAAGAAACGACAGAGTGCTCATAATCGGGCATAACGGCTGCGGAAAATCAACGCTTCTGAAAATTCTCGGCGGCAAAAAGGCGAAAGACCGCGGAAGCTTTTTCTTTGGAAGCGGCGTTGTAAGCGCATACTACGACCAGGAAATACAAAACCTCGATGAAAACCACACCATTCTCGAAGAGATATGCGAAGCGCACGACGACATGACCTATGCAGAAATAAGAAGCACGCTCGCGGGATTTCTGTTCTTCGCCGACGACATGGAAAAGAAGATAGCCGTTTTATCTGGCGGAGAGAGGGCGCGCCTTGCTCTTTGCAAAATAATACTTTCAAAGGTAAATCTGCTTATCCTCGACGAGCCGACAAACCACCTCGACATAGGTTCGAGAGAAGTTCTCGAAGAAGCGATATCGGAATTCAACGGCACGGTAATAGCCGTCTCGCACGACCGTTACTTTATAAAAAAGCTCGCGACGAGAATATTCGATATGTCAAACGGATTTTACGATTGGCACGGCGGATACGACGATTATCTTGCATATAAGGAGAGAAAGAACACCTTTGCCGACTCGACCTCCTCTGAAAGCGCCGCACCGAAGGAAACACAAAGCAAAACAAAATATCTCGAAAACAAAAAACTTCTGTCCGACATACGCAAAAATGAGAAAATAATAGAAAAATCGGAAGAAAAAATAAATAAACTCGACGAAGAAAAAGAACTGCTTTCCAAAGAAGCCGCGGGAAGCGCCGCTACCGATTATGTAAGACTATCGGAAATTTCAGAGCGCATTGCGGAAATAGAAAAAGAAACGGACGAGCTTTTTACGGCAATAGAAGAAGCTGAAAACTTCCTCTCTTCCGCAAAACAAGAGGGATAAAAAATGAAAAAAATAGCTGTAATAGGCGGAGGCGCCGCAGGAATGATGGCGGCGGGAAAAGCCGCGTCTTTCGGACACGAGGTAACTCTGTTCGAAAAAAACAAACTGCTCGGAATGAAGCTCGGAATAACGGGAAAAGGCAGATGCAACCTTACAAACAACTGCGACAATGACACATTTATAAAGAACATGACAAAAAACGGAAAATTCATGTTTTCCGCGATAAACACTTTTTCCGCCGCCGATACGATTTCTTTTTTCGAAAATTTGGGCGTTCCGCTTAAAACGGAAAGAGGAAACCGCGTTTTCCCCGTTTCGGACAAAGCGCACGACATAGTAATGGCGCTCAAAAATTACGCATTGGAAAGCGGAACAAAAATAATCCACGAAAACGTGGTTTCGCTCATTCCCGCAAATTCCGATGAAAGAAAAATAGCAAAAGTAAAAACCGAAAAAGGCGAATACGTTTTTGACGAAGTTATACTCTGTACAGGCGGAAAATCATACCCCACGACAGGCTCCGACGGCTTTGGCTACGAGATTGCAAAAGCGCTTGGGCACACGGTAGTTCCGCCCGTACCGTCGCTTATAGGGCTCACCTCACAGGATACCTGCTGTAAAGATATGCAGGGGCTGACTTTGAAAAATACAGGCGTCGAATTCGAAGATACGAAGAAAAGAAAAATCATATACAAAGATTTCGGCGAGCTTCTGTTCACACACTTCGGCGTGAGCGGCCCCACGGTGCTTTCCGCGTCCGCGCATTTAAGACCCATGGAAAACGAAAGATATGTTCTTCACATAGATTTAAAACCGGCGCTCGACCGCGAAAAACTCGACCGCAGAATTCTTTCCGATTTTGAGAAATATAAAAATAAAGAGATGGCAAACGCGCTTTGCGATCTTCTTCCCTCCTCCATGATACCGGCGGTGCTGTCGCGCGCAAAAATATCGGAAAACAAAAAGGTGAACTCCGTAACGCACGAAGAAAGAAATGCGCTTCTTTCCGTATTGAAAGATTTTTCCGTGGAAATAAGCGGCACGCGCCCGATAGAAGAGGCAATCGTCACAAGCGGAGGTATATCCGTTTCCGAGATCCAACCCGCAACTTTGAGATCAAAAAAGTGGAATAACCTCTACTTTGCGGGAGAAATAATAGACGTGGACGCCTATACCGGCGGATTCAATCTGCAAATAGCATTTTCCACGGCAGTATGTGCGGCGATATCCGCATCTGAAAATCAAAATTAAGGAGCAACAAATTTTTATGATAAGCATAGCAATAGACGGTCCTTCCGGCGCGGGAAAAAGCACGCTTGCAAAAGCGCTTGCAAAAAATCTCGGATATATATACGTAGATACGGGGGCTATGTACCGCTCCCTTGCGCTTTCCGTGCTTCGGAAAGAAATCGATCCTTCCGACGAAAAAGCGGTATCGGCGATACTTCCGGAAATAAATATAGAAATGAGATACGAAAACGGAATCCAGCATATGCTTTTATGCGGAGAAGACGTTACGGATAAGATAAGAACAAATGAAGTTTCAATGACAGCCTCGAAAGTTTCCGCGCTTCCGAGCGTAAGAGCATTTCTTCTCGATATGCAAAAAAACATGGCGGAAATAAACAACGTAATAATGGACGGACGCGATATAGGAACGGTGATACTTCCCTTTGCCACGGTAAAATTCTTCCTCGATGCGTCCGAGGAACAAAAAGCGATACGCCGCCATGCGGAGCTTCTCCAAAAAGGCGAAAACGTAACGCTCGAAGAAGTAAAAAAGACAATGGCGGAACGTGATAAAAACGATAAGACGAGAAAAATAGCCCCCGCTGTTCCCGCACCCGACGCTATAATGCTCGACAATTCGAAAAGCTTTGAAGAGACAATGGAAACAGCTCTGCGAATAATATCTGAAAGGATAAAATGAGTATGCTATACTCTGTTCTTCTGTTCTTAATACGCCCTTTCTATTACCTGTTTTTCAGAATAAAATTTCACGGGAAAGAAAATATACCGCAAGACGGCAGACCGTTTATAATATGCGCAAATCACATAAGCGCGCACGATATAGTCTTTCTTGCGCTCATGACGAAAAAAAATCATATAAACTTTGTCGCAAAAGAAGAGATAGTAAAAAATCCGATAATACGTTTTTTTGCGCTCCGTATAGGCGTAATACCGATAAAACGAGGAAAAGCCGATCTTACGGCGCTGCGTAAATCGGTAGATGTATTAAAAAACGGCGGTATACTCGGAATATTCCCGCAAGGAACACGGTACCGCGGCGAAAAATGCGAAGTTTCTCAGTTTAAAAGCGGAGTGGGAATGATATCTTACAGAGGAAAAGCGGATATACTTCCCGTTTACATAAACACCAAAGGAAACAGAGTAAAATTTTTTCACAGGATAGATGTCTATTGCGGAGCTCCCGTAAAATACGAGGAGCTCGGCTTTGCAAGCGGAAAATATCATGAATTCGACAACGCAAGCGAAATTATCGCCGAACGCATAATATCGCTCTGTCCCGAAAACGACAAAAAATAAAAATATAAAAGGAAACACCATGGAAATAACCGTCGCGAAATATGCGGGATTCTGTTTCGGAGTCGAACGCGCCGTTTCGACCGTCGAAGAGATGATAAAAAATAAAGACGAAAAAAAAATATACACTGTCGGAACGCTCATACACAATCCGGAGATAACGGAAAAATTCAAATCCCGCGGCGTCGTCGCCCTCGAAGAAGACGATATAGATAAAATTTTAGAATCCGACGAAAACAGCATAGCATTTGTCATACGCGCCCACGGCGTAAAAAAAGAAATAGAAGAAAAGATAAAATCGGCAAAAAAAGAACGCAATATCTCCCTTGTGGACTGCACCTGCCCTTTTGTATCCAAGATACATAAAATAATGGACGAAAACACTACGGAAGATACGTTTACATTTCTCTTCGGAAGCACAAGTCACCCGGAAGTGATAGGTATCGCCAGCCACATAAAGGGCGAGCGGTTTATTTTTGACACATATGACGAACTTTCGGATTTTTTCAAAAGCGATAAAGCAAAAAACATACCCGAAAAAATGACGATTCTCGCGTCTCAGACGACGCAAAATCTTTCGGAATATAAAAAATGTCAAGAATTTATAAAAAAGGTATGTACAAACACGCTTATTTTTGATACAATATGTAGTGTTACGGAAAATCGCCAACGCGAGGTCGAGAAGATTTCCAAAACTTCCGACGCCGTCTTGGTTATAGGCGGAAAGAACAGTTCCAACACAAAAAAGCTCTACGATATCAGCAAAAAAAACAACGATATGACCTTTTTTGTGGAACGCTTTTGCGATATTCCGAAAAATATAACACAGATGTCCAAAGTGGGCATCGCAGCCGGAGCTTCAACGCCCGGTTACATGATTGAGGAGGTAAAAAAAATCATGAGCGAACAGGAAAATTTCGCGCAGCTTCTTGATGAATCTTTCAAAACTTTAAATACAGGAGACAAGGTTTCGGGTGTTGTTACATCGGTATCCAATACGGAAGTACACGTTGATATCGGCTCGAAAGTTACAGGCATACTCACACTTGAAAATGTGACAGACGATCCTTCCGCAAAGCTTGAAAACCTGTTTAAAGTAGGTGACAAGATCGAAGCGGTAGCAGTAAGAGTAAGCGACATCGACGGTATTGCAACGCTTTCCAAAAAGAAAGTAGACGCACAGAACAACTGGCAGAAGATCGTTGAGGCAGCAGAAAACGACACCGTTATCGAAGGCAAGATCACCGAAGTCGTAAAAGGCGGCGTTGTCGCTTATGCCCTTTCGAACAGAGTATTCATTCCCGCATCTCAGACAATGGTTCCGAGAAACGGAAATCTCGCTTCTATCGTAGGCACGGTACAGAAATTCAAAATAATAGAAGTAAACCCCGAAAAACATCATGCAGTAGGTTCGATACGCAAACCCGCAGTAGAAGAGCGCAAAGCAAACGAAGAAAACTTCTGGGCTAATATCGAAGAGGGCAAGCACTACGTAGGAAAGGTAAAGAGCCTTACAAACTACGGCGCATTTGTCGATCTCGGCGGAGTTGACGGTATGGTACATAGCTCCGAGCTTTCCTGGACAAGAATATCCAACCCGAAAGATGTAGTATCTATCGGAGACGAAATCGAAGTTTTCGTAAAAGCTTTCGACCGTGAAAAAGGAAGAGTTTCCCTCGGATACAAGACAGAGGAAACAAACCCCTGGAACGAATTCACATCCAAATATCAGGTAGGCGACGTTGCCGACGCGAAGATCGTTTCTATAATGCCTTTCGGCGCATTTGCACAGATCCTTCCCGGCGTTGACGGTCTTATCCACATTTCCCAGATCGCCAATAAGAAGCTCGCTACTCCCGCAGAAGTTCTCAAAAAAGGCGATGAAGTTAAGGTTAAAGTTATCGACATCGACACAGAGAACAAAAAGATCAGCCTTTCCATCCGTGCTCTTCTCGATGAAGAAGCTACGGGCGACGCAGAAGAAGCTGACGCAGAATAATTTTTAATAAAAGTAAAAACTCGCGGACATTCGGCGGGTGCTCGTAAGAAAGTAATTCACCAAAAATTACACTTACGGCATCTGTCAGGCGGGATTGGCTAACGAAAAAATGAGCGATACTTGGTTTTTTGACCGAGTATCGCTTATTTTTTTGCCCTTGCGTAGAAGCAATAGATTTATTCACACTTTTTTGCTATAATCATATCGTATCTATCCTTTCCATTCCTTTCCGAGGTTTTTTCAAAAAATCTCAAAAAACTTTTGACGCATTGGAACAATTTGAACTTTCTCATGCCATATATAGTAGAGGGGCAAAAATAAACGATTGGAGGTGACGCTATGACACAACCGAAAGACCCCAAAGGCTTTCTTGTGGTGCTGCCCGGTGAAATCATCGAGATACCTCAGGATAGCGACAAATCGTGGCTGACTTTGTTTTACAGTCTGCCAAAGGAGCTTGCCGAGAAGTGGAAACCGGCTTTTGACTTGCCACGCTGCCCTTACGAGGTTTTGCGGACGGACAAGTATGACAGCATCGTTTGTGACGATATGTTTAAGCTGCTTGTGTGGGATTGCTATTCGTGGAGTGCATGGCAGTTCTTCCAAGTGAAAGACCGCAAGGGAAACTACCGTGATATTCCCGGCGATGTGAAGCAGTATGCGGGCTACTTCCCCTTGTGGCGGCTCTCATACAACATCATTCCATATATCCGAATGAAGTTTGAGCAACACGGACTTGGCTTTCAAAACCTATACAATATCCCGCAGGGTGTTGAAGTGCCGTGGCTGACCTATCAGCAGTTCAGCAATCTGATCGGCAATGTCACCGATATGGTAATTGCAGAAGAAAACTGGCAACCGATGATTGATGCTATCTGGGAGAACAGGACGGTTGAGGACTACGAAACCACAAGTAGCACCGTCAAGACCGACTTCATGCGGAAGTGGTATCACAACCGTTCCGGCAAGCCTATCTCTCTGGACGAAATGATGGAGAGCGAGAACGGAGACATTTTTGAGGTAGCCGACCCACGAAGCGAGTTTGAGCAGATGGTTATCTCCGAAATGCAGATTGCCGCCTTTGCCGAGCAGAATATCACCGACAAAGACCGGGAGATATTGAAGCTACGAATGGACGGACACACCGAGCAGGAGATCGCAGACAAGGTTGGCTACAAAACCGCAAGTGCGGTACACAAGCGGATTGCAAAAATCGCAAGTGCCTATGAGGATTTTGTGACCGCTGAATACGGAAAATATCTGGACAAGTAAATGACGCAGAACGGCAGCAGTCACCCGAAAGGTGGCTGCTGTTTTTCGTGTGGGAAAGGAGTATCAATGAGCAAAGAGCCGTTTGCAAATCTACCCGATGTGCTGAACGCAAAGCAGCTTGCCGAAGCGTTGCACCTATCCAAAGCCGGGGCTTACAATCTGCTGAACGCAGACGATTTCCCCACGCTGAAAATCGGCGGGAGGAAGCTGGTCATAAAGCAGGATTTATTGCTCTGGCTGAAAAAACACACCAACAGTCAAGAGCCGAGAAAAACAGAAAACAGCCAATAACGACTGCCCGGACGCACTACTCCCTGTCCGAGCAGTTTCTATTTGAAAATCGCCGTTTTTCCCAAGTCAAGAGCCGGGAAAAACACCCGAAAAATGCCCCTACTGCGTAACAGGGGCGCAGAAAGGAGTTAAAATGCGAACAGGACTTACCAAGCGGCAGAAAACCACAGAAATCTTTTTTGATGAAACCAAGAGCAGGATCACCGTCTACACCCACAACACCGACTTGAAGAAGCGGCTGACCGCCTATGCGGAGCGGTACCCCGACCATTGCACTATGACGGACGAGGATAGCGAAACAGGCTACAAGGCGTTTGAGATTGAAAAGGGGCGATTGTCTTTCCGTCTGACCGCACCGTACAGCGAGGAACGCCGACGGGCGGCGAGTGACTATGCAAAAAAAGTTACAAATTTTATGCAGCAAGGTGATTGAAAAAATGAGACTGTTTTGCTATAATTACTATGAAAAGATCTGTAAGGAGGTGTGGTAATGGCAAAAAACAAACTGGTTGCCCCAGTTGTTAAATGGGTTGGCGGAAAACGCCAGCTTTTAGATGAGATTACGCCTTTGCTTCCAAAGCGGATCGCTTCTTATTGTGAGCCATTTTTAGGTGGCGGTGCTGTTCTTTTTTCCATTCAGCCATCTAAAGCTATCGTCAATGACTTAAACGGGGATTTGGTAGCTGTTTACGAAACAATTCGTGATGACCTCGAATCTCTGCTTGAAGATTTGAAAAAACATGAAAACACTTCAGAGTATTTTTATGCACTGCGAGATATGGATAGAGATAAGGAAGCATACCAAGCGATGACGAAGGTTGAGCGAGCTTCCAGATTGATCTATCTTAACAAAACTTGTTTCAATGGGCTTTTCCGGGTTAATTCTTCTGGTGAGTTTAATTCTCCGTTTGGTCACTACAAAAACCCCAATATAGTTAATGAGCCTGTTCTTCGGGCTGTTAGCAAATATTTTGCATCAAGCAATATCACATTTTATAGTGAGGATTTTGCTGAAACTTTGAAACGAGTAAATAAAGGCGGTTTTGTATATCTTGATCCCCCATACGATCCTGTTTCAGATACAGCAAGTTTCACAGGTTATAACAAGGGCGGCTTTGACCGAAATGAGCAGATTAGATTGAAGCAGTGCTGTGATGAGCTGACGAAGCGTGGAGTAAAATTCATGCTTTCTAACTCAGCCACCGATTTTATCAAGGATTTGTATAAGGATTACGATATTACAATCGTAAAGGCAAAGCGAGCAATCAACGCAGATGCAAGCAAGCGAGGGGCAATAGAGGAGGTGCTAATCAGAAATTATGGGACTGAATGATACTGCTTGGCAAGCCCTCTTTGACAAGTACGATATTCTTGATGAAATCCAAAGGAGTGGTCAATTTGTAATATCGGCAAACCAAATCAAAGAATTTCGTGAGCCGAGGCTAATGACTAAGTTTGACCACAAAGTTAATCTCCCATCTGTTTTTGCAGACAACGGATTAGCGATCTTGCCTATCACTCGTGGCGATTATGTTATTTCATCATTCTCTGCATATAAAGAATTTGAACCCCCTGTTGCTGATGCACAGAGAATTTCAATTCCTGCTCATATCCAAAGCCTAATGCCGCAGTTTCTTGTGAGCGAAGCCATTGCTTTGAATTGTGCAAATGCTTGTGGCATATTGAGTGATTTTTTGGAAGATGATGCTCTCGTGTCAACAGTAAGCGGTCGCATGAGTTCCGGCGGTTTTGGCTTTAATATTGAAACAGACACCGGCACTAAATATGTCGCTGTATCAAATTCTCAAATAGAGATTGATGCCGCATACGAGGGAATTAACTATCTTTCTCTTTTTGAAGCGAAACGAGACTTGTCTGATGATTTTCTTGTAAGGCAGCTCTACTACCCTTTCCGTGTATGGAGTAGCCGAGTAACCAAGCCGGTCAAGCCTGTGTTCCTTATCTTTTCAAACGGTATGTTTAACTTGTATCAATATCAGTTTGACGATCCTCAAAACTATAATTCGCTTAGACTGGTAAAGCAGAAGAATTATGTGATCGCAACTGAAATCTGCTTGTCAGATATTGAAAACCTTTTGACAACTGTTCCGTTGGTAACTGAGCCTGAAATTTCATTTCCCCAAGCTGACCGTATGTCCCGGATAGTAAACCTTATCGAGTTGTTAAATGAGAAACCGATGACAAAGCAAGATATAACATCGGAATACGCATTTGATGAGCGGCAGACAAATTATTATACTGATGCAGGACGATACCTTGGGCTTATCGACAAAGGGCATGACGAAGATGGGAACATTCTTTTCCAGTTGTCTGCCCGTGGACATCATATAATGGGGTTGGAGTACAAGGAACGCCAACTTGCTCTTGTGACACAGATATTGATGCACAAGGTATTCAACGAAACCTTAAAACTACATCTACAATGCGGAGAAATGCCGGATAAACAAACCATCATCCAAATTATGAAGAACTCAAGCCTATATCATGTTGAAGCTGACAGCACATATTTGCGGCGTTCTTCCACAGTCATAGGTTGGATAAACTGGATTTTGGGAATTGTTGAAGAATAACTCTCCGCTGAAAAGGAGGGTGGAAAGCATGGCAGACAATAAGCAAAGACCAATTATTCAATCAAGTGGATACAACGGTAGCGAGCCTACTCGTATTTGTCCTCACTGTGGCAAAGAAAAACCGTTGAGCGACTTTGGTTATAGAAAAATGAAAAAAGGCGAAAATGGGCAAGTCAGAAACCAGTCTTGGTGTAAAGATTGCCGATAAAACGAATGACAGACCGTCTACCGTAAAAAGGTAGGCGGTCTTTTCATATCCAAAACAAAATCATAGGAGGAACGATATGCCGAGAAAACAACCGACCACCCTTGCAGAATGTAACGCCGAATTGGAGCTTGCACAAAAGCAGCTACGACAGTATCAAAACCGGGAGAAAGTGCTGACACGGAAGTTGTTCGTAGAGGAACGCCGCATCAGAACGCACCGCCTTTGCGCCCGTGGCGGCTATCTGGAAAGCATCGTGCCGGAGTTGATCGCCATGACGGACGAGGAAGCGAAAGACTACCTTTACCACGCAGTACACAGCGAGGAAGCAAAAGCATTTTTGAAAAAACGAGCCGAGGGAGGGGTTACGGAATAATACCCTTGTTTACAAGGGCGCACTTATACACCCTGTCGGGTGTCGTGCGCTCTGCCGAGGGCTTTGTGGGAGCGTGGGAAATCCACACTCCCACATTGGCGGCTTGCGCCGCACAGGGAAAACTGCATTTTCCCTGCGACAGCTTACGCTGTCTACCCTTTAGCGCACTTGCGGAAAGCGAACACCTTGCTTCGCAAGCTATTTACTTTCCACAAGTCTGAATAACCGAAACCGGGAGGTGGTACTATCGCAATTTACCATTGCAGCATTAAGATCGTCAGCCGTGGCAGCGGTAAATCCGCAGTCGCAGCAGCTGCCTACCGAAGCGGCGAGAAAATCACAAACGAGTGGGACGGCATAACCCACGACTACACCAAGAAAGGCGGCATCGTCCATTCCGAAATCCTGCTGCCACCCAATGCTCCACTATGCTTCAAAGACCGGGGAACGCTATGGAACAGCGTGGAGGAAATCGAAAAGGCGGGCAATTCCCAACTGGCAAGAGAGTTGGAAGTTGCCCTGCCCATAGAGTTATCCAGAGAGGAACAGTTACGGCTTGTCCGTGAATACTGTTCCTCTCAATTTGTTTCCAAAGGAATGTGCGCCGACTTCAATATCCACGACACAGGCAGCGGCAATCCCCACGCCCATATCCTCTTGACGATGCGCCCGATGGACGAGCAGGGCAAGTGGCTTCCGAAATCCAAAAAGGAATATGTGCTTGATGAAAACGGCGAGCGCATCCGTCTTGCAAGCGGCAGATACAAGACACGAAAAGTTGACCTTGTGGACTGGAACAGCCACGACAACGCCGAGGTCTGGCGCAAGGCGTGGGCTAACCTTGCCAACAGTTTTTTGGAGCAGAGTAACCGCCCGGAACGCATCGACCACCGCAGCTATGAACGGCAGGGCATTGAGCAAATCCCGACTGTTCACATCGGCGTGGCGGCATCACAGATGGAGAAGAAAGGCATCGTTACCGAGCGTGGCGAACTCAACCGCAGTATCAAGGCGGCTAATCGTATGCTCCGTGAAATCCGGGCGCAGATCGGCAAGCTGAAAGAATGGCTGTCCGAGATTTTCAAGGCAAAGGAAGCCTTGCGAGCCGAGCCGCAACAGCCGAAATCTCCCGACCTGTCAACGCTGCTGTTCCGCTATCTGGATATTCAGAAAGCAAAGGGCAGGAAGTATTCGCAGAGTTGGCAGCAACAGCACACCGCCGATGAACTCAAAGCCATTTCCAAAGCGGTCAATCTTCTTGCGGAAAAAGGTATCTTCACTCCGGAGGAATTGGACGCTGCCCTGTCCTCTGTCAGCGACAAGGCAAGCGAAATCCGTGGTGCTATGAAGCCGAGGGAAGCGAGAATTAAGCAGCTACAAAAGCTGATTGAGCAGGCGCAGAACTTCCAAAAGACAAAGCCCGTCCATGATGAATACAAGCAAATCCGTTGGAAAGGCAAGCAGGAAAAGTTTGCAGAAACGCATCGAGCCGACCTCACGATATGGGAAGCGGCTAACCGTTATCTGCGGGCGAACTTGCCGGATATGAAACTGACCCCTAAAGCGTGGCAGACCGAGCTTGCTAAGCTGACCGCCGAGAACGAAGCGGAGTGCGCCAAGCTGAAAGCACAGCGGGAAGTCGTTTCCGATCTGCAAAAAATCCACCGCTATGTGGATATTGCGCTGAAAGAGGACGCACCGCAGCAGAGCAAAACCAGAAATCACAATATAGACCGATGAGCCATCGGAGAAAGGAAACCACCATGAACAAGAACAAAGAGTTTGAACATGAAATCGACCCGGAGCTGTTAGAGGAAATCCGGCTATGGGAAGAAGCCGACCACGATGAGCTGACAGAATATTATTTCTCCTGCTCTGACCCCTATCTCAAACCGCAGCCCCTACCGCCCGACCATGTACGCCACAACTGCTACTTTAACGAGGACGGGCATCTCTGCGTGAAAAATCTTTCCGCTTTCTGGCTGCCGGAATTCACCTTGCAAAAGGAGATCGGTGGCACACTCTACACCGTCACAGGCAGCTATGACGGAACGGAAACGCTTGACAAGAAAATGGAGCGCATTATGGGCGAAAAGTTTACAGAAAAGAAGGAGGAACAGGAATGACAAATTCACAAAATCTTGGTACAATAGAACCAACCAATCCTGTACTGGCAGTTGCCCCATTAAAGGAGGAAACAGAAATGTTACGGGCAACTGAAAAAATCACCGCATTATACTGCCGACTTTCGCAGGAGGACGCCAACGAGGGCGATAGCAATTCCATCACCAATCAGAAAGACATCCTGCTCCGCTACGCCAAAGAACACCGCTTTCCCAACCCGACCTTTTTCGTAGATGACGGGTACAGCGGCACCAACTATGACCGCCCCGGCTTTCAGCAAATGCTGTCTGAAATCGAAGCGGGAAAAGTAGTAGTAGTGCTGACGAAAGACCTTTCCCGACTTGGGCGTAATTCCTCGTTGACCGGGCTGTATATCAACTTCACTTTTCCAAAATACAGCGTCCGCTATATTGCCATCAACGACCACTTTGACACCATCGACCCCAACAGCACCGACAATGATGTGGCGGGTATCAAAAACTGGTTTA
>UQXK01000021.1 GCA_900544985.1 uncultured Eubacteriales bacterium | reverse complement strand
TTTTGGCGAAGCTTTTGAGATTCCAAAGGACTTTTCACGAAAAGTCCTTTGTGTCGGAGTCCCACGGCAGACGCCACAACATTCAATGCCACACGTAAAAAAACACGGCACAAGCCGTGCTTTTTTATATTATACAACCGTATCAATACTTTCCGCGTTCGAGCTTTTGGCTTCTTATATCCTTTCCGACAAAAAGGCATATTTCAAACTCACCGAAAAGCCTTGACGTTATTCTGTCGGCATATTTTGTGACAAGTTCCTCTTTGCCGAGATTCGTATTTATTATCATTCCTTTTCCGGAACACATGCGCGTATTCACTATATTGTAAAGACACGCTGTTGTAAACTGATTTGAGAGCTCCGTTCCGAGGTCATCTATTATAAGAAGGTCCGTTTCAAAATAGCGTCTCGTTTTTTCTCCGTAGGAGTCCGAATTGTATCCGCGCGAAAAACGTTCAAATTCAAAATCCGAAAAAATATTCTGTGCGCTCTCATAAACAACATCAAATCCATGCTCTATAACCGATTTGGCACAGGCGCTGGAAAGATGAGTTTTGCCAAGACCCGTTTTACCTATAAAAAGAAGGTTTCTCTCCTGATTCTGAGAGAACGTCTGTGCAAAATCACGCACGCTCTCGTATACACGCGTCATTTGGTCGCGCTCGGCACCTGAATAATAAGAGAGATCAAAATTTTCAAAATTCTGCTTTCCGATAAGCTTCCCTATACCGGAGCTTTTATAGCCAGCCATAATAAGGGCTTCCTTCATGCAGGAGCACATTTTTCCGTTGATATACCCTGTGTCTCTGCATTTTTCGCACTCGTATTTTATATCGCTGTAATCGGGCGGATATCCGTGCGAAATGAGAACTATGCGTCTCGCTTCCAAAAGCTCGTCATTGGCTTTTTTTAGCTCCGCAATCTTCTTTTCGATGTCGCCATCGCCCGAAACGGCTGCGGAAAGGATTTTAAGTCCGACCTTTGACAAAGCCGTATCTATTTCCTTTATCTCCGGGAAAAGCTTTTGAAGTTCAAGCTTTCTCTCATCTGCTTTTTCTTCGGCAATTTTGCTTTTATTCGAATATTCTTCGGCTATTTTTTTGAAATTTTCGGCATTATAACTCATTTATATAATGTCTCCTCCCGAATTATTTTTCCGTTTTTATACCGTCGGCGCGACCTGCCCCGCGCTTTACCGCGAGCTCGAAAAACTCGTCCAGATCAAAGCTTGTATTTTCGGCATTCTTTTTGTCTGCCGCTTTTTTTGCGCCCGCCTTATTTGCAGAGTTTTGTTTGTGCAAAGACAGCATTTCCTCCGCCTCGGATAATGTTTTTATTCCCGATTCGCGCCATTTTTCAAGTATTCCGTTCTCATACGCAAATGTCGGACGCTCTACCGCGCCCATCATGACTTCATACCCTTTTTCTATAAGTTCAAACGGGATATTCCACTCTTTTATCCATTTGTCTAAAATACTTTTTTCTTTTGGCGTAAGCGCTCTTTCGCCTATACCAAAAAGCTTTCTTATCTTGTATTCGCCGTCTTTTTTTCTTTCTTCGTCTCTTATATATATATCGAGACTTTTCACGGTGTCCACGCCTGCATCATAAAGGGATATCGCCGTTTTCTCGACATATCGTACAGACGGCTTCTCTATTGATTTGCAGTATGTGCAAAGCATCATTATGTATTCTCCGTCGAGTCTCAAATGATCATAGAGATACACCACCGATGTTATTTCCGTTTTTGTAAACTGCTTTCCGAGTATCTCCTCGCAAGCTTCTATGAGAGGCTTTACCGTTTTGTCATTTTTGCATATCGAGCTTATCTGCTCGCTCGTGTAGACATCTCTGCCGACATCATTTTTAATGAAGTTTTGATTGGGAGTTCCCTTTTCGGACGCATTTTCGGTTGATTCCGGCACTTCATCGTCTTTCTGACAGACAACACCTGCGCCTCTCCAAAATTCAAGGGACTTTTCAACATTTGGAAGAGATATTCCCAAAAAAGAAGCAATCTCTTTTTCTTCGGAAAAAGAGCCCGAGCCGAGCGAGAGAAGCACGCGCATATCGTTAAGCGACGCTTTTTTTGACGCGTCAAGAGCACTTCCGGGCAGGCAGAAAGCAGATCTTTCATATAAAAGAGTGTATTTCATCGGGACACCTCGACAAGAAACATTAGAATTAAATTAAAAATCATTTTTCCGTGAAATATTTATTCTCACGCTTTGTTTTTTTACCTGTAATCCGCCGAAAACAAGTTTTCCACATCGTTTTATTGAAAAAAAGAGGTCGGTTTATCCACATTTTCAACATGGTTTTCCACCAAAAAGGGCTAAAAAACCGCTGTTTTTAAAGATTTTTCACATTTTAGACATCTATATAGCCAAAAAAGCTCATTTTGGGTTTCCACCGCATGTGGAAAATTTCATTTCATCTTTTTTTCAAAACAAATTATAGGTTTTCAATGTTATACATTTTAATAAAATATATAAATCATAGGGCATTTTACCGATTTTTTACTTTCGTCAATTTTACTCTTGACAATTTATCAGTTATCGGACGCGGACGCATTCAAAAATTCATCAGCACGCGTTCCGTTTAAATACTCGAATATTCCCGCGACCGCTATCATCGCGCCGTTGTCTCCGCAATATTTAAGATCCGGAAGATAGAGTTTTATTCCGCGCTTCTCTGCAAGAGACGATACAGCCGCACGAAGATGCGAATTTGCCGCAACTCCTCCCGCAAGCGCGATAGATGTAAATTCCGGGTACCTGTCAAGCGCAAGTTCGAGCTTTGTTATGACTCCCGACACAGCGGAGTGAACGAAGCTCGCGGCAATATCGGTGCGAGGTATCTCTTCTCCTTTCTGCGCGCAGGAATTTATAAAGTTCAGAACAGAAGTTTTTATACCGGAAAAAGAAAGATCGAGCGTATCGTCCGCTATCGCCGACGACGGAAAATGAAATACATTCTTTCCCTCATATGCGAGCTTGTCAAGTGCGGCGCCGCCAGGATAAGGCATACCCATAACGCGCGCCACTTTGTCAAATGCTTCTCCCATGGCGTCGTCCCGCGTACCGCCGAGTTCCTCGGTCTTTGTATAATCGCTCACTTTTACAAAAGAAGTGTGCCCTCCCGACGCGATAAGCGCAAGATACGGCGGTTTAAGTTTGGGATGCGTTATGTAATTCGCCGCTATATGCCCCTTCATATGATTTACCGGGACAAGCGGCTTATTATACGCATATGCAAGGGATTTTGCAAAGTTCACGCCCACAAGAAGCGCGCCTATAAGTCCGGGAGAGCTTGTGACGCAGATAGCGTCTATGTCTTTTTCAAGCGAAACTCCCGCTTCCGAAAGAGCTTCATACGTTATCTTTGTTATGGCTTCGCAATGGGCGCGGCTGGCGATTTCGGGAACGACTCCGCCGAAGCGCGCGTGTATATCTATCTGCGACGCGACAATATTCGATTTTATATTAAAAATTCCGTCGCGGTACTCCGCAACAGCGCACGACGTTTCGTCGCACGAGCTTTCAAAGCTCAATATATGCATTTTCAAAATGCTCCTGTTTTTATTTTTAAGTTAGCGTACAAATTCAGACAAGAGGATTGCCTCGCCGCAACGTGCCAAGAGTCGGTACAGCCATAATTCAGATGAGGACCGATAAATCCGACGTAATAAGAAAGGAACATCTTGCATAAGTTACAGCCCCCCGCAAACATCGGCGTTTTCATCAAAAATCAAATTTTATAAAAGTGTATAATATCGTAATTAACACGCGAGACATCTTCTTTAAGTTATATATAAATTGTAAAGCAAGGCGTCCTCGCGCGGGAAATCATAAAAATTCTTTCTTTCCCCGACTTTTACAAATCCGAGCTTTTCATATAAAGCTACGGCAGGCGCATTGGACCTTCTTACTTCCAGCATGACAACGCTCTTTTTTGTCTCTTTTGCAAAATCTATTATGTCGCTTACAAGCGCCTTTCCGACGCCGCGGCCACGAAAATCCGCCTTTACCGCAACATTGCATATATCGCATTCGTCAAGGACCGATAAAGCTCCCGCATATCCAAGGAAAACATCCTTGTCAAAAGCGGCAATAAAATAACCGCGCGACGCCTCCGTGAGAATGCTCTTTTCGTCCCATGGAGAAGAAAACGTTTCCTTTTCAAGCTCCGCCGCAAGTTTTGCCGAAAAAGCATCGATTTTTCTTATCTCGATATTCATATTTTTTCCTTTTTTACATCATCGGAAAGAAACATCTTTTCGATTCCCTTTTTCAGTTTGACACATGCGAGCTGAAACGCCACGATATCCCCGCGCGAAAAATCCTCTATCTCCTCCGGAAAAACAACTGTTTTTTCCTCGTATTCAGGAAAAAGACGAAGAAGTATATCGCGGTGTCCCGCCGTCATGGCGACTACGATGTCGTTCTTTCCCATGAGTTCTTTTGTGACGGGGCGCGAACGGTGTATAAGATAATTCCCCTTTGCTATTCCGACGCTTTCGAGAGTGAATGCGGCAGCGCGCGATATCGGAGCTTCGCGGAACACGAACGTTCCCGCGCTCGACGCAGAGTATCTGTCACCGCCGAATTCGGAAAGTATTGCCGCGGCCATAGGGCTGCGGCAAGTGTTCACAGAGCAGACGAAAAGAACTTTTGTCTTTTCCGCGTATGTCATTTAAGCTCCGCTCTCATAGGCTGAGCTTCTATTGCGTCGGCAATGCCTGCGGCAATGTTATTGTCGCAAAGCTCTATCGTGCCGTTGTCGCAAAGATGAGCGAGATTCGGATCGATGGGAAGTCTTGCAAGTACGGGGACGCCGTATTCAGCCGCGACGGACGCAACGTTGCTCTTTCCGAAAACTTCTATTTCTTTGCCGCAGTCGGGGCATTTTATATAGCTCATATTCTCCACGATTCCTATTACGGGAATATTCATGAGCTTCGCCATATTGTAAGCCTTCGCAACGATCATGGAAACAAGCTCTTGTGGGCTTGTAACGATTATAATACCGTCAAGAGGAAGAGACTGGAACACCGTGAGCGGAACATCGCCCGTTCCGGGAGGGCAGTCGATCATCATGCAGTCGATATCTCCCCATACGACATCCGTCCAGAACTGCTGAACCGTGCCGGATATAACGGGACCGCGCCATACAACAGGAGATTCTTCATCTTCCATAAGAAGATTTACGCTCATAACTTTGATACCCGTCTTCGTTTCCATAGGAACTATTCCGCCGAGAGGCGCCGCCTCGCACATACCGTGAAGACCGAAGGATTTCGGTATGGAAGGTCCTGTTATATCGGCGTCAAGTATTGCGGTTTTAAGTCCGCGGCGGTTAAGTTCGACAGCCGAAAGCGATGTGACAAGCGATTTTCCGACGCCGCCCTTTCCGCTTACGACTCCTATGAGTTTATTTACTCTGCTGAACTGGTTTACAGGCGCAAAAGAGGGCGCGCTGCTCTTCTCCGAGCAATTAGCCGAGCAGGTGGAACAATCGTGTGTGCATTCTTCTGACATTTTAAAAACTCCTTAATTTATACAATTATATAATATCCGTAAAATAAAGTCTCATTCCGGAGAAATAAGTTTCATAACCGAAACACGACCTTTATACGGTAAGTAAGACAAAAAACTTTAAGTCAAATTGAATCCGAAGAAATCCTTTGTGTTGTTGTAGCATATATCGCAGACCATTTGGGCAAGCGCTTCTATGTCGAGAGGATACTCTCCTCTTTCGACAAATCCCGCTATAAACGAGCAAAGCGCGCGGCGGAAATATTCATGTCTTGTATAGGAAAGCGCGCTTCTCGAATCGGTGAGCATTCCGAGGAATTTCCCGAAAGCCGCGGTGTTCGCATAAGAAGCGAAATGCGCGCGCATTCCGTCAAGATGATCGTTGAACCACCATGCGGCGCCCTGGACCACATTCGGAAGCCCCATAAGTCCCTCGGATTCGTCGCTGGCATACTGGAAGCAGCCCGCAAGAGCGGCTACCTGCTCGTTGTCGCACGGATTGAGAGAATAAAGGACCGTGCGAGGAAGAGCTCCGTTCGAATTGAGCATATCAAGCATTGCGGCAAGATCCGCCGTGCAGTTTCTGCCGCCTATCGTATCGTATCCGCGGTCGGGACCGAGCTTTGACGCCATAACGGAGTTTGTGTTTCTCATCGCGCCGAAATGTATCTGCATTACAAAGCCGTGCTTTACGTATTCACGACCCAGGAAACGCATCATCGCGTTCTTGTATACGGCGGCAACATCTTTCGGAACGCTCTCTCCCGCCATAGCGCGTTTAAATGTAACGTCTGCGATGGCATAGACCTGCGCTTCCGGTATGGACGGGTCAAAGTAAACTCCGTTGTCAAAGCTGTGATCCGATGTGCGGCAACCGAGAAGAGCGAAATACTCTATACGCTTGTCAAGCACATCGAGAAGCTTTTCAAAAGAATCTATCTTAGTTCCCGCAACATTTGAAAGATGGTTTATATACTCCTTAAAGCCGGGAGCGTCCGCATTCATGCTCTTGTCCGGGCGAAATGCGGGAAGCACCTTGACGGGAAAGCTCTTGTCGTCGCGAAGCGCTATGTGATATTCCAGCGAATCCGCAGGGTCGTCCGTCGTGCATATGAGCTTGACACCGGAATTTTCTATTATCTTTCTCGTGGAAAGTCCGTTTGCAAGAACGCTCTTTGTCGCGTTCCATATGCGTTCGCAATTTTCGGGGCAGATAACGCCGTCGTATCCGAAATATCTTTTGAGTTCGAGATGCGACCAATGATATATCGGGTTGCCTATAAGGCTCGGCATAGCGTCTACGAACGCTTCGAATTTCTGATAATCGCTCGAATCTCCGGTTATAAGACGTTCCGATATGCCGCATGAACGCATGGCGCGCCATTTGTAGTGGTCGCCGTAAAGCCAGACCTGAGTTATATTTTCGAACTTTCTGTCCTCCGCTATATCCTTCGGGCTCATGTGGCAATGATAATCGATTATCGGCATAGCCGAAGCGTAGTTGTAATAAAGCAGTTCGGCAAGATCGCTGTCAAGCAAAAAATCGTCTTCCATAAAATTTTTCATTTTTGTCTCCTCTTCTCCGCGCTTTTACGGCGGCAATCGAGCAATTTCACATATTTAAATAAATTATATACTAAATATCTTTTAATTGCAACACATTTTGCCATGTAGTTTACGCCGAAATGAAATTTTCTTTTGCAAAAACATTTCAAAACCGTATTTCACAAGAGGTCCAAACAGAGTTTCAGTAAACAAAAAAATTTTTATAAAAAACAAAAATATGTAGATATTTTGTACGTTTCATGTTAGAATAATTCCGGATAAAAGCAAAACGGCTTTTTAATACCGAAATAAACCAAAATCCTTATTTTGCAAACAAAAATAAATCCACAGGAAAAAACAGAAAAAATAATGAAATATCTCTTTTTTGACATAGAAGGCGCATGCCCGAAACTTTGCACTGTCGCAACCTTCGGATATGTCATCTCCGATGAAAAATTCAATATCAAAGAAAAGACAGATATACTTATGAATCCGGATTCGAAATACGATTGGTATGTCGTCAAAAACCTTCTGTCCTATTCGAAAAAAACTCTTGCGGAAAAACCGAAATTCGACGCTCATTACGGTAAGATAAAAGCTCTGCTGGAAGACAAGGACACGCTTGTCTGCGGATACAGCATCGTCAACGATTTAAAATATCTCAACAGCGAATGTAAAAGATATTCTCTCCCGTCGTTCGATTTTTCGTTTATGGACGTACAGATGCTTGCGGATTCGTTTTTCGAAAGCAAAAATCAGATAGGAATAGAGCGCGCGTACAGTATGCTCGGAATAGAAGACACCATGATCCTGCATCGAAGCGACGAGGACGCAAGAGCGGCGATGAATGTGGCAAAAGCGATATGCAAAATCGAAAATTCAAATCTTTTCGATCTAGCAAAAAAACACGGAGCCACGGGGCACAACAAAGATTATATATACGAATTTGACGCAAAACCGCCGAAGAAAGTAAAAAACACAAATTTATAACAGACTTATAACATTGTATATAATCCGAAAAATCTTTTAAATAACAACCAAAAGAAGGATGGGGTATATTTTTTATGTCGTATTCCACAAAATCGGCAATGAAGGAAATGTTGAAAAAAACGGTTCACAAAAAACCGATAGAAAAGATCAAAATAAGCGAGATAACCGACGGGTGCGGAATAAGCCGCATGACCTTTTATTACCATTTTAAAGATATATACGACCTTGTGGAATGGTCTTTGCTCGACGAAGCAAAAAAGACTCTCGGTGAAGAATTGTATTTTGAAAAATGGCAGGAAGGATATTATAAGCTTCTTTTCGTTATAAAAGAAAACAGCGAATTTGTGACGGATATATACAGATCGATAGATAGAGGGCGCGCCGAAGATTTCATAAAAAAACTGATGGTCATGACATCGGTAAACACCGACAACCCGAAAACGCTCGAAAACATTCCGGAATGCGGACGCAGACTCATAAACGATTTTTATACAAGCGCGCTTATGACGACCATGATAAACTGGATACAAAACGGCATGAAAGAAGACCCGAAATATATTGTAAAATGCGTCGACTCACTTGTAAACGGCGGTATTGAAAACGCTAAAACAAAGCTTTCCGCAAACAACGAAATCTGAACAACATAAATCTTTCGTTTCATTCGGAGGAAAAACAAGTGTATAAAATATTTTTGGCAGAAGACGATACCGGAATTTCGGAAGCAATAAAGAAAAAAGCCGTCGCTTGGGGATTCGATGTCGTATGCGCAAAAGATTTTCGGGACATAAAAGCGGAATTTATAAAGGTCTCCCCTTCTCTTGTTATACTCGATATAGGACTTCCCTTTTTCAACGGGTACCATTGGTGTTCCGAAATACGTAAAATATCGAAAGTTCCGATAATATTTATATCTTCCGCATCAGACAACATAAACATAGTTATGGCAATGAACATGGGCGCCGACGATTTTATAGTAAAACCGTTCGATTCGGACGTTCTGATAGCAAAAATACAGGCTCTTTTGCGTAGAACATACGATTTCGCTTCATCCGTTTCGATGATGGAGCACAAAGGCGCCGTTCTCGATATGGACAAAAATGTTCTTATCTACAACGACGAAGAAATACCGCTTACAAAAAACGAATACCGTATACTTCTCGTACTTATGGAAAACAGAGGAAAAACGGTAAGCCGCGAAAAGCTCATGGAAAGCCTTTGGAAAACGGATTCATTCATAGATGAAAATACGCTTTCCGTAAATGTGGCAAGGCTTCGGAAAAAACTCGAAGCGGTCGGGCTTTCGGATTTTATATCAACAAAATTCGGCATAGGCTATATAATCATTTAAAATTTTTTATATTTATAAATGGAGGCACACATGAAAAAACAAGTATTCTTTAACGAAGACCCCAACCATTTTGTATTCGAAAGAATCCGCGCCGGAAAAACAAAGCTCACAAAAAAAGACCTTACGGATTTTATCGACCAATACAAAAACACATCCGTTACGGATTTCCTTGTTACTCTCAACGCGGGAAATTGCTGGTATCCTTCTAAAAAAACAGACAACGTAATAGACAAATACAAAGCGCTCGTCGCAAAAGACCCGTCTGCCGAGGGGCTCAGACTCTCCTGGGGCGCAAAGCTCATGGCGGAAACATATGAAAGCGGTCTTGAAGTTCACAAAATATGGATCGAACGCCTTCGCGAGGACGGAATCAATCCGTGGGTAAGCATAAGAATGAACGACATCCACGGCGCAGCAGAGCCCGGAAACATTTTAAACAGCGTTCTCACGGACGAACATCCCGAATATTGCCGCACACCTTACAGAAAACCCGAGGGGTACTATGACTTCGCGCTCGACTATATGCAGGAAGAAGTCCGCAAATACTACATGGACATAATAGAGGAAGCGCTCGACACATTCGACGTGTACGGAATCGAGCTCGACTTTATGCGCGAAATCTACTCGGTATGTATCGGAAGAGAATACGAAGCGCTTGAAGTTATAAACGAATTTATGAGAGAAGCAAACCGCAAGATAAATGCGGCTGAAAAGAAATACGGACACAAGATAAAAAGAGCCGTCCGTGTTCCCGCAACGCCGGAGATAGCGGTGCGCCTCGGATTCGACGTGTTCACCTGGGTAAGAGAAGAACTTGTAGACTATATAACCGTAACTTCCCGCTGGGCAACTATTGACGACAATATGCCGATAGATATCTGGAAAAACACCTTCGAAGGCAAAAACGTACAGATTCTCGCAGGGCTTGAAGCCATGAGCATAGCGTACCACAGAACTCCGAGAGTTTACCGTATAATCTCTCTTGAAGTAACGCTCGGCGCCTGCGCGGCTTATCTCGATATGGGTGCCGACGGTATATACCTTTTCAACTACATGGATGCGCTCATTCCCTACGACGACAGAGATAAAGACTGCATACTTAACCGCGGCAGAGACACTCTCTACAAAATAGCGGGGGACAGAGAAGCCATAGACAAAGCAGAACGCCGCAATGTCGTCACATTCAACGATGTAGGCGCGATAGGCACAAGCGCGCAGAAACAACTTCCCGTATCGTTCGGAGAAAGATCCTATTCTCATCTGAGAATTCCCACAGGAAACATTCCGAAAAACTGCTCTGTCAAATTCATAATGGGCATAAACGGAGAAGTCGACCGCGATACGCTCACGGTATTTGCAAATGCAAAGAAATGCACGCCGCTCGGAAAGCTTCCTTCCCGTTATCCTCAGTATGAAGACATGGAATACTACGCCTTCGAAATAGAGAATGACGGAAACCTTCCACCCGTAACGGTCGTTGAGCTTTCCGCGGAAAAAGGACGCGGCATGGCTCACTGGGCGGAAATCCAGATAGTACCCGAATCCGTTTGAGCCTATAAGAAAGAGAATAAATGTGCGCTACTTTTTTACGTATTTAAAAGATAAATCAAAGAAGCTCATTCCGTTTTTGATTTTCTTTTCGATATTTTTCATCTCGTTCTTACTTTACAATATAGACCTTCGCGCGGTAATCTATCCGTTTTTTGTCTGCATATTTCTGTATATCGTATATATAGCGCTCTTCGATTTCAGAAGATCGAAAAAAAGGCATGATACGCTCATGTTTATATCGGAAAATATAAATGCTCTTCCGGATGCGCTTATAAAACCGCAGAACTGTTGCGAGGACGATCTTATAAACGTCATAAATTCTCTTTTGGAAGAGATAAAAACGATAAAGACGGAATATGATGAAAGTCTGAACGACACGATCGAGTATTACACGGTATGGGCGCACCAGATAAAAACGCCCATATCGGCAATGCGTCTGACGCTCCAAAACGAGGATTCCGAACTTTCGAGAAAGCTTATGCTCGACCTTCTGCACATAGATCAGTACGCCGACATGGTAATGACTTATCTTCGCACATCTGACGGCGCTAACGACTATGTCATAAAAGAGTTTGACCTTGAAAACGTCACAAGAGAAGCGGCAAAAAAGTTTTCCGGTGAATTTATCGCCAGAAAGCTGCGCCTTATATACGATGTTCCGCAGGGAATACGCGTTCTCTCCGACGAAAAATGGCTGATGTTCGTAATAGAGCAGGTCTTGTCGAACGCTTTGAAATACACAAAAGAGGGATATATAAAAATAAGCGTTGAAGAGCCTTTGACGCTTGTAATAAGCGATACCGGTATAGGCATATCCAAAAGCGACCTTCCCAGAATCTTCGAAAAAGGATATACCGGATACAACGGACGCACAGACAAAAAAGCAAGCGGCATAGGGCTATACCTCTGCGCGAGAATAATGAAAAACCTCGGTCACAGAATAAGCGCGGAATCGAACGAGCACGGTACATCGATAAAACTCGACCTGTATCGCGAAAAAAGTTTTTAATAAAAAACAACACATCATTCCATATTCAAAACAGTGGATACCGACGTTTTGAAAAGCAAGTGAAAAACCATACCTGCAAAAAACAGACACTTGCTTTCGGCAACAGAATGATTTCTTACAAAAATGAAAGAAGATAAGCGGGAATTGTAAGCCAAAGTTATGGAATTACATTCCCCTTTTCTTTTATAATAAGTGTGTAAGTTCCAAAAGGAGGATTTTTATAATGAGTATACTTGAAGTGAGAGGATTAAAGAAAATATACACCTCTCTTTTCGGCGGAAAAGGAACAGAAGCACTGAAAAATGTAAATTTCACCGTTGAGGCGGGCGAATATGTGGCGATAATGGGCGAATCCGGCTCCGGAAAAACAACATTACTTAATATTCTCGCTTCTCTCGACAAACCGACGTCGGGAAGCGTAATTCTCGACGGAATGGATGTTTCCTCCATAAAGGAAGCCGATATCGCAAAATTCCGCCGCGAGAACCTCGGTTTTGTTTTCCAGGATTTCAACCTGCTCGATACTTTTTCCAATGAGGACAATATATATCTGCCTCTCGTGCTCGCGGGAAAACAGTACGCGGAAATGTCCAAAAGAATAGTTCCGATAGCAAAAACGCTCGGAATAACCGAGATTCTTAAAAAATATCCGTACGAAATATCGGGCGGTCAGCGCCAGAGGGTCGCCGTCGCAAGGGCGCTTATAACAGAGCCGAAAATAATACTTGCGGACGAGCCGACAGGCGCTCTCGATTCGCGTGCGACAGACGAGCTTCTGCGTCTTTTCTCCGAGATAAACAACGCAGGACAAACCATACTTATGGTAACCCACTCCGTAAAAGCCGCAAGCCATGCGGGACGCATCCTCTTTATAAAGGACGGCGAGGTATTCCACCAGATATACCGCGGAGATGAAAACAACGAGGAGATGTACAAAAAGATATCCGATACGCTCACCGTAATTACGACAGGCGGTGACGCGAAATGAACCGTTCTTTCTCGTTAAAACTTGCATGGACAGGAATCAAAAAGAACAAGAAGTTATATAAGCCGTATATACTCACCTGCTCGGCGATGGTCATGATGTTTTATATCATCTCCGCCCTCGCATGCTCCCCGCTCATATCCAATATAAGAGGCGGAACAATGGCGCAGCAGGCGCTTGTATTCGGCACTTACGTTATAGGCATCTTCTCCGTTATATTTATTTTCTATACAAATTCCTTTCTCATGCGCCGAAGAAAAAAGGAATTCGGACTTTACAACATTCTCGGCATGAGCAAAAAGAACATCTCCGTCCTGCTTTTCTTCGAAACGCTTATAACGGCGATGATATCGCTTGTGGCGGGGCTTGTTTTCGGCATAGCCTTTTCAAAATTTTCAGAGCTTCTGCTCGTAAAAATGATAAACGGCATGCCGGAATTTTCTTTCTATATATCGACAGGCTCGATATTAAGCGCCGTCGTTCTGTTTTTCGTAATATTCGGACTTATGTATCTCAATTCCCTTCGTCAGATACATCTTTCCGATCCGATAAACCTTATAAAAAGCGAAAAGCAGGGCGAAAAACCGCCGAAAGCAAATTTTCTCCTCGGAATAATCGGCACAGCGCTTCTTCTTTTTGCATACTACCTTGCCGTAACGATAAAAAGACCGGAAGAAGCGCTTGTAATGTTCTTTATAGCCGTTATAATGGTCATACTCGCAACATATCTTCTGTTTATCGCGGGTTCGGTAATGCTCTGCCGCGTTCTTCAAAAAAAGAAAAAATACTATTATAAACCGAACCATTTTGTCTCCGTTTCCTCCATGATGTTCAGAATGAAACGCGGCGGAGCAGGACTCGCTTCCATATGCATACTTCTTACAATGTGCCTTGTAATGCTCTCCTCCACAACGTGCCTTTATATAGGAGCGGAGGACAGCATAAATTTACGTTATGCGCATGAGCTTTCGACAAGAATAATTCTCGAAGATTACAAAGACGCAAGCGATGAAGTGATAAATTTTTATAAAGACGGTCTTGAAAACGCTCTGAAAAAAGCGAATACAGACGATTACTCCGTCACCGATTACAGAGTGGTAAATACATCTTGCTATTCGTCGGACGGAGAACTCATAATAGACGAAAAGATTATAACTGGATTTTCAAAATACGAAGAATCCGAACATATACGCTTCATTCCTCTTTCCGATTACAACAGAATGACAGGCAAAAACAATGTTCTTTCCGACAAAGAAGCGCTCATCTATACAAGCAACAAAGAAAAAAACATAAAAAGCATAAAAATAGGGGATTCCGTTCTAAGCGTATGCGGCACTGCGGAAATTTCAAAAGAAGACGAAAACCTCTACATGACATCATATGATTCCGCTTATTTTGTAATCGTTCTCGATATAAACAATATTTGCGAAGATATAGAAAATATCACATACAAAATTCCCGAAAGCGAAGAAACGGAACACGCCACCGCAACGATAAATTACTATTGCGGATTCGATATAGACGGCGATTCCGAGACAAAACTCAACGCAAAGGACGCGGCGTCTTACTTTCTCGCAAGGGCGGCGGAAAACCGCGAGGACTTGCGCTCTTACTCCACAAGAAGCAAAGAGGAAGGCAGACTTGATTTTTATGCGACCTACGGGGGACTTCTGTTTTTGGGAATTATTCTAGGAATAGTTTTCGTGTTTGCCGCGGTGCTTATAATGTACTACAAGCAGATATCGGAAGGATACGAGGACAAATCGCGCTTCGAAATAATGCAAAAGGTCGGCATGACAAAAAAAGAAATAAAGAAAAGTATAAATTCCCAGATTCTGATAGTATTTTTCATGCCTCTTCTGGCGGCGGGAATACATCTTATATTTGCCTTTCCTCTGCTTTATAAGCTGCTTCTTTTGATGGATCTGACAAACAAAACTCTGCTTATGATAACGACAGGCGCAACATTTGTATTTTTCGCTTTGCTCTATTTCATAATGTATCATATAACATCAAGCGCATATTATTCTATTGTAAGCAATATGAAAGAATAAAAATGTATAAAACATTATCTTATATTGACATACCGAAAGGTTAGATATTATAATAATCTATAAAGAGGTCTTTGCCTTATCATCTGTTTGTAAAAGGAGATATTCAATGCGCTTTATCGGCAATATAATATGGTTTTTTCTCGGCGGATTTATAAACAGTCTTCTGTGGTTTTTGGGCGGTCTTGTGCTTTGCATAACAATAGTCGGAATCCCGTTCGGAATGCAATGCTTTAAATTCGCAAAATTGAATTTTGCGCCGTTCGGAAAAGAAGTCCATATACATTTTGACAGACACCCGATAGTAAATTTCATATGGCTTGTCTTTTTCGGGATCGGCATGGCGGCAAGCTATCTTGTTTCCGGAATACTCAACTGCATAACGATAGTAGGTATTCCCTTCGGAATCCAGTCGTTCAAATTCATGAAACTTGCGCTCCTTCCCTTCGGAGCGGAAGTAAGATAAAACTGCAAAATCCACATAAACAATTCAAAAAACGCCTCGGTCGTTTATAGGTCCGTCGGCGTTTTTGCTTTCCCGGTTGTCTTAAACCATTATTGTACACTTTATGTATAAAGCTTCACTTTTCTATTGACAATGCAAGAAAAAGTGTGATATAATAACCCTACAAATCGCAGATTTGTATTGATGAAATAAATAAATTCACTCTTCGTTTTAAACGGGTATAGCCGTAACACAAAACTCCTGCAAATCGCAAACCTGCATCAAAATATCGAATATTGGGATATAGCCAAGTTGGTTAAGGCACAAGACTTTGACTCTTGCATTTCGCTGGTTCGAGTCCAGCTATCCCAGCCAAAACTTCCACGCGTCAGCGTGGAAGTTTTATTTTTCTCTCCATTTATTAGGCGTTTTGGCGCAAAATTATAAGTAACAGTGAAACCGTGCGTTAACTTTTCTCCGTAAAAAAACGCTTACTACCGGTCGCAAACATCACATTTTTTTAAAATTTTTCATATGCCTTTCCCCTTTTCCGATCAAAAAACTCATACCTTGAAAACACAAAAAATTTCCTGTATAATGTAGTTGATATATAAAATACTTTCGAGGAGATGTGACAATGAACAAACAAATCAAATACATATTTTTATCCGCTGTAAGGGCAACTGTAAAATTCTTCTGCTTTTTTGCCATCTTCAATATTGTAAATCTACTCTTTAAAAGATTTACGGAAAAATTCAATGAAGAAAATATTTCAGGGTGGAGCCTTGCAATAATGCTTTTTGTTGCTCTCAGCGTCACATGGGCATTTTATAACTATAACAAACGCGCAAAAAAACATTTCACCGAATCCTGCAATTTATCTGATAATTCCGGTAAAACCAAATCTTTTGTACGCGTTTTTATCTCTTCCGATTTTTTAACGGATACCGTTGTCTGCTTGATTCTGTCACTAATCAGCTCATTCGCATTTGATTACAGTGATATTCAAACACTGCTTTTCGGAAACGCAGGTCTGAATCAAGATATAAAAAAACTTTTGGTTGGCATCTTCATCGGTCTTATTTTTTTATTAGTTAATTGGTTTACAATTTACGATATAAGAAGAAGATGGTTACGAAACAAAGATCTTCCCTCAAAAAACGAGATATTGATAATTTTTGCATACCTATGTTTAATAACTTTAATTTATACGATCGGGTTCTATATAGCAATGGCTTATGTTCCCGGACTTTATACATACGCATACATCATCAAAAAATATTTTTGGCAGATAATATCTGAACTTATAGTTATAATAGCAGTAAGTTTTTTACTTATAAATTTCAAAAGATTCAAAAAAAGAAAAAATTTTATTTCCAAACTCAAAAAAGTATCTGCGGAATGCGGATTTGAACTGTCAAATATAAAAAAACCGTACCTCTCTGTTTTCAAAAAAACAGAGGGAGAATCATTCACCGTCACGGCATACGGAAAAGATTATAAATGCAAAATGATCTCGGGTAAAAGAAAAAATATTTCTATAATATTCAGCGACAAAGATTTTTTGCTGTTCAAACGAACAGTACATATAGGTAAAAAGGAACTTTTTTCAATTTATTCAAAGCAAAATTACGCATTTGAAAGCGATGTAAAAAAATGTATTATTATAACTTGTATTCCTTTACATTGTTACTTTAAAGATTCGAACGGACATATGCGTGAAATCGATACAGGCGAAAAAATCGGCGAATATACGGTATTCAGCTCAAACGGATTCTTGGGCGCGTTGGAAAGAAACTGTATCGACAGATAAAAATATCCAAAACCTCCGAAAGCTTTTGTTTTCGGAGGTTTTTATATATATAGAAAATTGAATAAGATTATTTTTTATTTTACTATTGACAACAACGAGGTATATTTGTATAATTGTATACAATTACATGAAACAGGAGGCAGAATAATGCTGGAAAGAAGCTCCGCAAGCCATCTTCTCGAATTTTCACAATACAAATACTCGTTGCAGGATGTCAAAGATCCGAACCTGTACCGCGATATATATCCTTATACTGAGGTACCGAAGATTCCCTTCAACCACAGAAGAGTTCCGCTTGCCATGCCGGAAGATATATGGATAACGGACACTACGTTCCGCGACGGACAGCAGTCCCGCGCGCCATACACGTCCGACCAGATAGTTGATATATATAAAATGTTAAACCGCTTAGGCGGCAAAAAAGGCATTATAAGACAAAGCGAATTTTTTGTATACAGCAAAAAAGACCGCGAAGCCGTAGAAAAATGCATGGCGCTCGGATACGAATTTCCCGAAGTCACAACATGGATACGCGCCTCAAAAGACGATTTCAACCTCGTCCGCGACCTCGGAATAAAGGAAACGGGAATACTTGTAAGCTGTTCCGACTATCATATATTCAAAAAGCTCGGCATGACGCGCTCGCAGGCGATGGCACATTATCTTTCCGTCGTATACGACGCTTTCAGTGCGGGGGTACGTCCGCGCTGCCATCTCGAAGATATAACGCGCGCCGATTTTTACGGTTTCGTCGTTCCTTTCGTAAACGAGCTTACCGCGCTTTCCGAACAGGCGGGAATCCCCGTAAAAATACGTATGTGCGATACAATGGGTTACGGTATACCGTACAGCGAAGTAGCGCTCCCCAGAAGCGTTCCCGGTATAGTTTACGGACTTCATCACTACGCGGAAGTTCCGAGCAATATGCTCGAATGGCACGGCCATAATGATTTTTACAAAGCCGTTCCCAACGCCACCGCGGCATGGCTCTACGGTGCCTCCGCCGTCAACTGTTCCCTGCTCGGAATAGGAGAAAGAACGGGCAATATCCCGCTTGAAGCAATGGTTATAGAATACGCTTCCATTCGCGGTTCCTTTGACGGCATGAACCCGGAAGTTATAACAGAGATTGCCGAATACTATAAAAATGTTCTCGGATACGATATTCCTCCTATGACGCCGTTCGTAGGCTCCAACTTCAACGTGACACGCGCGGGAATACACGCAGACGGTCTTATGAAGGACGCGGAGATATACAATATATTCGATACGCAGAGCGTGCTCGGCGTTCCCGCCGCAGTTTCGATATCGAACACGTCGGGACTTGCAGGAATCGCGTACTGGATAAACACGCACTATTCTCTTCCCGAAAACGACGCGGTAAGCAAAAAAGACGAACTCGTCGTAAAGATGAAAGAAGAGATAGACAAATTCTACACCGACGGAAGAGTCACGATAATGACCGACGAAGAGCTCGAATCGCTCATCGAAAAGCTCGCTCCCGGCAAATTTAAAATTTAAGAGATTTCCGAAAAACAAAAGAGACGGAGGAAAAAACGATGTTTCAGGAAAACGGAAATTCAAGCCTTGAAGAAAAAGTTTATAAAACTCTCGAAGATCAAATCCTCTCTCAAAAACTCACGGCAGGAGAAGCCGTTACGGAAATGAAGCTTTCCGCAGAGCTCGGCGTAAGCAGAACGCCCGTAAGAGAAGCGCTGCAACGCCTCGACCGTGAGGGGCTTATAAAGCTGATACCAAACAAGGGCGCTTTCGTAATAGGCATATCGGAAAAAGATCTTATAGATATATATATGATAAGAATGCGTCTGGAAGGTCTTGCCGCGCGCATAACTGCGGAAAAAGCAGATGATTCAACGGTCCGTCATTTAAGAGAAAATACCGAACTTACGGAGTTCTTTATATCAAAAGGAAATGTAGAGCGCGTCAAAGACCTCGATTCCGACTTTCACGATATAATATACCGCGCGTGTGAAAGCAGAATGCTGTGCAAGACGCTTTCGGAGCTTCACAGATACATAGCCTCTTACAGAAAGCTATCTCTCACAGTAGAAGGCAGAATAGAAAAATCGTTCGAAGAACACAAACAGATCTGCGACGCCATAGAAAAGAAGGATATGGAAAACGCCGACAGACTCATGTCGCGTCACGTGGAACACGCTCTTGACAATCTTCTTTCGATAATACAAAAATGAAAGGAAAATAATATGGGACTTACGATCGCACAGAAAATAATAAAAAATCACATTGTAAGCGGAGAAATGATACCCGGAACGGAAATAGGTCTTAAAATAGACCAGACGCTTACGCAGGACGCCACAGGTACTATGGCATATCTCCAATTCGAAGCAATGGGAACGGAAAGAGTCAAAACAGAGCTTTCCGTCGCATATATAGATCACAACACGCTCCAAGCCGGATTCGAAAACGCCGACGACCACAGATATATCCAGACTGTAACGAAAAAACACGGCATACGTTTTTCACGTCCCGGCAACGGAATCTGCCATCAGGTCCATCTCGAACGCTTCGGAATTCCGGGCAAAACGCTAATCGGCTCCGACAGCCACACGCCGACGGCGGGAGGACTCGGAATGCTCGCAATGGGCGCGGGCGGTCTTGACGTTGCGGTCGCAATGGGCGGCGGCGCTTACTACATAAATATGCCGAAAATACTCGGAGTAGAGCTTGTCGGAAAGCTTCCCGACTATGTCGGAGCAAAGGACGTCATACTCTACGTTCTTTCAAAGCTCGGCGTAAAGGGCGGCGTCGGCAAAGTCGTAGAATATTACGGAGAAGGCATAAAAACACTCTCCGTTCCCGAAAGAGCGACAATAACAAACATGGGCGCGGAGCTCGGTGCCACGACATCCATATTCCCCTCCGATGAAATAACGCTCGAATTTTTAAAGTCGCAGGAAAGAGAAAAGGATTTTGTTCCGCTCTCTCCCGATCCCGACGCAACATACGATGAAACTCTCACGGTCGACCTTTCATCTCTCGTTCCGCTCGCGGCATGTCCTCACAGTCCCGACAATGTACGCCCCGTAAGCGAAATAGAGGGCATGAAGATAGACCAGGTATGCATCGGTTCCTGCACAAACTCATCAATGCTCGATATGCTCACCGTTGCGGCAATGCTCAAAGGCAAAACGGTGCACCCCGATGTAGAGCTTTCCGTTTCCCCCGGTTCGAAGGAAGTTCTCACAATGCTTTCCGAATGCGGAGCGCTCTCCGACATGGTAGCGGCAGGAGCGAGAATACTCGAATGCGCCTGCGGTCCCTGCATAGGAATGGGATTTTCCCCGAAATCCGCGGGAGTAAGCCTTCGTACATTCAACCGCAATTTTGAGGCGAGAAGCGGAACCGCCGACGCAAAGGTTTACCTCGTTTCTCCCCAGACGGCGGCGGCAAGCGCTGTTGCGGGAGTCCTCACAGACCCGAGAAAGCTCGGAAACGCTCCGAAGATAGCTCTTCCCGAAAAGATGAAAATAAACGACAATCTTATAGAGCTTCCCGCAGCGCCCGAAGACGCCGCAAGCATAACGGTAGAACGCGGTCCGAATATAAAGCCGATACCCAAAGGCGCCGCTCCGGCAGAAGACCTTGTCTGCAAAACGGCACTCAAAGTCGGGGACAACATAACAACAGACCATATAATGCCCGCGGGAACAAAGATACTTCCCTACCGTTCAAACGTTCCGTATCTTTCTAACTTCTGCTTTACGGTATGCGACAAAGAATTTCCCGAAAGAGCAAAGAAACTCGGCGGCGGCATAATCGTGGGCGGAACAAACTACGGTCAGGGCTCTTCCCGCGAACACGCGGCGCTCGTTCCGCTTTATCTCGGAATAAAAGCCGTTGTCGCAAAGAGCTTTGCAAGAATACACATGGCAAACCTTATAAACTTCGGAATAATTCCTCTCACATTCAAAAATCCCGAGGATTACGATAAGATAAACGAGGGCGACGACATAGAAATATCCGGATTCAACGATTCCATCGGAACAAAGAACGAAATCCTTCTTCTGGATAAAACAACAAATGAAAAGATAGTATTAAACCTCAACGCAACGGAAAGACAGAGAGAAATACTCCTTTCCGGCGGACTTTTAAATTACACAAAAAACAAGGAGACAAAATAACATGGCAGATACATCTGTAAACGAAAAGCTCGATTCGGCGTGCGAAAAATTCAGAAAAATTCTCGAAAAACAGATGGCGCGCGTTGAAGATATGAAATCCCAGGGCGACTTTGTAGACTATGCTTCAATGCCGAAAATACACATCGGCGTATGCGGCGGCGACGGCATAGGACCCACGATCACGGCAGAAGCGAAAAAAGTCCTCGAATTCATGCTCTCCGATCTTGTAAAAGAAGGAAAAATAGAGTTTTGCGACATAGACGGTCTCACTCTCGAAAACCGTATCGCCTGCAAAAAAGCAATTCCCGACGACGTTCTCGAAAAGCTCAAAGCGTGCGAAATAATCCTCAAAGGACCGACGACAACGCCTCAAAAAGGAAGCGGCATGCCCAATATAGAAAGCGCCAATGTCGCAATGAGAAAAGCGCTCGACCTTTTTGCAAACATACGTCCCGTAAAAGTTCCCGCAGAAGGAATAGACTGGACAATATTCCGTGAGAATACGGAAGGCGGATACGCAGTCGGAAAAGAAGGCTTCAACGTAGACGACGATATCGCGGTAGACTTTGTAATAACGACAAAACAAGGCTCTGACAGAATCGCACGCCTCGCTTACGATTACGCGAGAAAGAACGGATACAGCAGAGTTTCCCTTATCTCCAAAGCAAACGTAATAAAGACAACGGACGGAAACTTCCTTGAAGATTGCCACAAAGTAGCGGAAAATTATCCCGAAATAACCACAGACGAATGGTACGCCGACATAATAACGGCAAAACTCGTAGACAAAAAGCGCAGACGCGATTTTCAGGTCCTTCTCGCGCCCAATCTCTACGGCGATATAATCTCCGATGAAGCCGCAGAATTCCAGGGCGGCGTGGGAACGGCGGGATGCGCCAACATAGGCAAAAAATACGCCATGTTCGAAGCGATCCACGGCTCTGCTCCGAGAATGGTTACGGAAGGAAGAGCGGCATTTGCGGATCCCTGCTCTATGCTTCGCGCCTGCGTTATGCTCCTTTCACACATAGGACTCCAAGACAGAGCAGACAAACTCACCCGCGCGCTCGACATATGCTGCTTTGAAGAAAAGAAGATAGCTATAACCGGACGCGACACGGGCGCTACCTGCGCAGAATTCGGAAACTATGTAATGGATACACTCAAATCCCTCTGATTAAATTTTTTAAAAACACGGCGTCGCCGTGTTTTAGTATAAGCATAATCGGTTGGGGCGTCTGCCCCAAACCCCGACACAAGGGACTTTTTGTAAAAAGTCCCTTGGAACCTCAAAAACTTTCGCCAAAATAAATGGGTGTATTCGGTGCAAAGTTCTTTTGCCTACTTTTCTTATAAGAAAAGTAGGTCGGTGCGAAGTTCTTTTACCTGCTTTTCTCCGAAAGAAAAGCAGGTAATATCATAATTTTCTATATAAGGGTTATTTTATATGTCAGAATTTTTTGCGGAATATTTCAGCTGGATACAGATAATAGGATATATCGGCATGGCGTTTGCGCTTATCTCCTACCAGTTCAAGAAAAACAAAACATACTTTTTCATGCAAACAATGTGTGCCGTATCGTTTTCCATACAATTTGCAATACTTCACTCATGGACGGGAATGTTCTTGAACATATTCTCAATATTCCGCGGAGTGATATTTATGATGGGAGATAAATGCAGGAAAAAAATTTATCTCGTCATTGCAGAATCTCTCTTCCTGATATCATTTTTACTCTCCGTCTTTGTGTTCAAAGAAGCATGGTATCTTTCGCTCATCGTCTTTCTTGCACAAGTCGGCGGAACGCTCGCAATGTGGACACGAAACGGCAAAACGATACGCATAGCGCAGATATCGTTTATTTCTCCGCTCTGGCTCATATATGACGCCGTAAACGGAAGCGTCGGAGGCGTTCTGTGCGAAATATTCAATATGATATCCGTGATAGTCTCATTTTTCAGATTCAAAAAATCCGGATACGATAAAACCTAAATAAAAAAACAAAAGCACCGTATGAAAGCTGCAACTTTTATACGGTGTTTTTTTGCGCCTTAAAATAATAATTTTATAAAAAATCTCATGCGCTTAACTTTTTGTTCATATCATAGAAAAGCATTATTTTTTACCAAAATGCGGTGCTCTCATCATTTCCTCTCTAAAATTTTAAATATAATGTAGGAAGCAAATTCAAATATATTTGTAAATCAAGTACAATATTTTTTGTTTTTTCTTCCGATTTTTACCGTTTTATTTTTTATATTGACATTTTCAAAAAGAAGAATATAATAAAAATGTATTTATGTAAGAAAAAAATCGATTATGAGAAAAAAATACGTTATTTTGATAAAACATATCATCTATATTGCGGCGATTGCGGTAGTAGAGATAATCGGATGTCCTTTTTATAAATTATTCCATATAACATGCCCCGCCTGCGGAACTACGAGAGCATGGCTGTGCGCACTGAAAGGGAATTTCCGCGAGGCTTTCGGATATAATTTATTCTTTATATTGATTCCCGTTTTTCTTCTCCTTGCCGTGCATGCACAGACCGATTTTTTCAAAAGGCACTTTAAATACAGATATATCTTTCTTATATCTTTTGCCGTTATACTCGCAATATATAATATTTTACGCGTTATATATTTCCCATTGAAATAAAAAACATATTAAAAGGAGAATCATACCATGGATGAACAAAGAGTCGATATGTTCCTCATCTCAAACAAAAAATTCTTTCCCGAAGAGAAGCTGCCGTTTATAAAGAGCAAGCTTCTCGGAATAGAAGAAAACAAATTTTCTTTTGTACAAATGACAGAATTCAAAGATCCTACGATCTTTCTCCTCATTTCTATATTTTTAGGAGAACTCGGTGTCGACCGTTTTATGCTCGGTGATGTCGGTATGGGAGTTTTAAAGCTTCTTACGGGAGGTCTTTGCGGAATCCTCTGGCTTATCGATGTTTGCACGATACAGAAAAAGACAAAAGAAAAGAATTTCGATAATCTTATGCAAATTATAATGTAAATATAAAAAGCACGGTTTTTACCGTGCTTTTTTGTTATGCGTTATCAGTTGAGGCTTCCGCCTCAAACTCCGACACAAGAAACTTTTCGAGAAAAGTTTCTTGGAACTTCAAAAGCTTTTGCCAAAATAAAGCGATGTACTTCGGTGGGAAATTCTTTTGCCTACTTTTCTTATAAGAAAAGTAGGTTATATTTCCATTATTATCGGAACTATCATAGGTTTGCGTTTTGTCTGCGCATACACAAACTTTGCGACTTCGTCCTTGACTTTGAATTTTATCTGATTCCAATCCTTGCCGCCATTGTTCAGGCACATGTTTACGGTGTCCTTGACGATAACTTTTATATTTTCTATTATCTCTTCTGATTCTTTCGCATAGACAAATCCGCGGGAGATGATTTCGGGACCCGATGTTATCTCGTTGTACGTAGAGTCTATAACCGTCACTATCGTTATAATGCCGTCGGAAGAGAGTATCTTTCTGTCGCGCAGGACGACGTTTCCGACATCTCCTACACCGTATCCGTCGACAAGAACAATACCCGAAGGCACTGTTCCGGAAAAACGTGCGCCCTTTGAATCTATTTCAAGCACCTTTCCTATTTCGGAAACAAATATATGTGACGCGGGCATACCCATATGCTCCGCAAGTTCTTTGTGAACATATAAGTGCCTTGCCTCTCCGTGAACGGGCATAAAATATTCCGGTTTTGTAAGCGCATGGAATATTTTCAGCTCTTCGCGGCAGGCGTGTCCGGAAACATGGACCTCGGCAACGGAATCCGAAAGCACCGTAACGCCTTTCTTGTAAAGCTCGTTTATAATATTGCCTACAAGCTTTTCATTCCCGGGAATTGCGGACGCACTTATTATTACAACATCGTCGGATTTTATATCGACTTTATCGTGCATATTGAAAGCCATTCTGTAAAGCGCGCTCATAGGCTCGCCCTGGCTTCCCGTCGAAACTATGACTATTTTGGACGGAGGATATTTTTTTATATCGGCTATATCGATAAGCGTACCTTCGGGAACCTTCATATATTCAAGCTCTATTGCCGCGCCTATGACATTTATCATGCTGCGTCCGGTAATGGCAACTTTTCTGCCGTATTTTACCGCTATATCGATTATCTGCTGGACTCTGTGAACGTTTGACGAGAACGTGGAAATTATTATTCTCTTCTTTTTATATTCGTCAAAATAACGTATAAACGATTCTCCGACACGTCTTTCGGAATGTGTATAGCCTTCCCTTTCGACGTTTGTGGACTCGCACATGAGAAGTTTAACACCAGAGCGTCCTATTTCTCCGAGTCTTGTAAGGTCCATCATTTCCCCGTCTACCGGTGTTGAATCTATTTTAAAGTCTCCCGAATGGACTACCGTGCCGAGAGGCGTTTTTATTGCAAGACAAACCGAATCCGCTATTGAATGGTTTACTCTTATAAACTCCACTTCGAAAATGCCGAGCTTTACATGGTCCCCTGCGCTCACACAGTGAAGTTCGGGTTCTTTCTCGAAAACATGCTCTGAAAACTTATTTAAAAGTATTCCGAGAGTGAGCTTTGTTCCGTATACCGGAACATGGAGTTTTTGCAAAACATAGGGAAGCGCTCCTATGTGATCCTCGTGTCCGTGAGTTATGACGATTCCTTTTACTTTTTCTATATTGTTTTGCAGATATGTTACATCGGGAACGACAAGGTCTATTCCCAGCATATCGTCGCTCGGAAAACCGAGTCCGCAGTCTATTACGATTATATTGTCTCCGTATTCGAGAGCAGTTATATTCTTTCCTATTTCACCGAGTCCGCCGAGAGGAATGACTCTGAGCTTTTTCAGTTTTCCCTTTTGTGATGATGATTTTGATGATTGTCTTTTTTGTACAGGCATTCTTTTTTCCGTGTACCGCATACCTAAAATGCGGTATCCTTTCACATTTTGTTTTCATATGGGGAATCTGTCCCCGCAAATCATAAATAAGCCGTATCTGCTCAAATTATCAAAAAAAGTAATCTTATATCACTTTACGGATATCATGAAAAACGGTCTTATTTAATTATGTATAAATCGTTTTTTGCAAAAAAAGCGCAAAACGCAATCCGTGATCACAAAATCACGGTAAACAATCTGAAATCACGCAAAATGCCCGGCGAGCCACACAATGCCGCCAAACATAAACGCGCCTTAAAATTAAAGATAACGACGCAACATTTTCCGCGCCTCTCCGAAAAATATCGCGACAAAAATATATATAAATTTCAAATTATTACAAAATAAAAATTCCGGATTTTTATTTTCAGCGTATAAATCCGAAAACGCTCATCGATCGTGTTTTATAAAATTCAAAGGCAAAAACATATTTTTCCGTTTATTTTTGCCTGATTCCGAATTTTTCATCAAATGCGAAGCATTTGTATACAGCGTGAGCCGTATGGTTTGCACGGCAAACCATTTTTCGGCATAAACCCAAGCACGGCTATACCCTTTTTTGATTTTGCCGATTTTTTAAGTCCCATCAATACAAACGCATACGCGTTTGCAGGGTTATGCCGTCAATTAAAACAGCGCAAAACTCTCATAGTTTTTATTAAGCTGTTTTAATTATAACTTATTTTACCTATTTTAGCAACACTTTTTTATTTTTTATATTTTTCATTATGCGACATTTTTATTCACGCGATTTTTAAATGTATGCGAATATAATTCCTCCCATGTGACAAATAATAGATTCAAACATCCCATGCGGAGGAAAAAAATGATAATCCGAGAATACAAAAAAAATCTTATGATAGTAAAAAACATTGATTCCGATATAATAGGAGAAGCTTATTTTATCCTCAAAGACGAAAGGGCGGATATTTCCGATGAGCACAAAATAGCGGACGAAGCGGAAAGGATAATACGCGAATGTTCTCCGAAGGGAAACAAAAAAACGCGCCGCAGACTTTCCGCGGCGCTTATAGGTATATTCTCCGGATTGGGGATATGCGCGCTCATCACGGCAATAGCTTTTCTCGCCGTTCAGCTTTCGATGTAAGACGAATTTTCGGAAAACATTCCGCTTATAAACGTCTCGCAGAAATAAGAAAGTATATCTCTTGTCTTTTTTGCGTTTGCGGCGCTGTCGAAAATACCGAAAACAGCGCTGCCGCTGCCGCTCATGAGGCTCATGTCCGCGCCGTTTTCGAGCATTGTTTTCTTTATATCGAAAACCGAAGAATTTTCATCTATAACTTTCTCGAAAACATTGTATGACGCGGCGGAAATCTTTTTTATATCGCAGCTTCTCATAGCAGATTTCATATTTTCAAAAGCGTCGTCTTCCGAAAAGGCACCGATCTTGTCTATTTTCGAATACGCCTCTTTCGTGGATATTTTTTCTTTTTTCGGAAATGCAATCAGAACCGCTGCCGTCGGTGTCGGCGTGCAATCAAGAAGTTCTTCCCCTATTCCCGTAACGACGGCAGTGCCGCGATGAATAAGAAAAGGCACATCAGCCCCGACGCGCGCGCCTATTTCCATAAGCTCTTTTTCCGAAAGCGAAGTATTGAAAAGTATGTTTAACGCTCTTATAGTTGCCGCGGCATCGGAAGAG
>UQXK01000020.1 GCA_900544985.1 uncultured Eubacteriales bacterium | reverse complement strand
ACCTTGCTTTAAGGGGCTTTTTGAAAAAAGCCCCTTAAAAATCCGCAAAAACTTCACTCGAACACACCACTTTATTTACAAAAGCCCTTTGGTCGGGGTTTGGGGCAGATAGCCCAAATTGTTAATACACGCAAAAAAGCACGGCATTGCCGTGCTTTTTTAATTTAAATAGTGAGTTTTGCGCGTTTTATTTTTTTATAAGATTTACCGTTATAGTTATCGCTCCGAGAATGAGAAGAACAATACCCGTGACGCGGTTAAGTGTCTTTGTAGAGGCTTTGTTTGCTATCTTTGAAGCGATTCTTGCCCAAATAAGCGTAAATACCATGCAAAGGAGAAGTGTCGTTATATCTGGAAATTCTCCTATTGCAAAATGGCTTACAGAGCCTGTCAGAGCCGTGAATGTCATTATAAATACGCTCGTTCCGACGGCGCATTTGAGTTCATATCCCAAGAATGAGGTCAGAACAAGTAGCATCATCATTCCGCCGCCCGCGCCGACGAATCCGCATATAAAACCTATAAGTATGCCGCCGATCACGGATTTTATAATACGCGTTTTTTTAGGCATTTCGTTCATTTTTTCTTTTGTTGTGGAGACAGGTTTCAAAATGAATCTGATACCCAAAAGCATTGTCATTATGACAGAGAAATTTCCCATGGTTGCGTTGGGAAGGAAGCTCGCAACGTAGCTTCCCACAGCTGTGAAGGCGAGAACACACGCCATCATGATAAGTCCGTTTTTTATATCGATATTTTTGTTTTTCTTGTATGTATAGGCGCTGACGGCACTTGCGAGTACATCGCTCGCAAGACCTACGCCGACAGCGGTATAAGCAGGGATATCAAGGAATGTTACAAGCAGGGGACTTATAACGGCAGCGGCGCTCATTCCCGCAAAACCGGTGCCTATACCCGCGCCCGCACCTGCTATAAAACATACGATTATTTTTATGAAAATTTCCATTTTTCCTTATTTCATTCTGTTGCGCATATTAAATTGAGGCATCTGCCTCAAACTCTGACCAAAGGACTTTTTTTATAAAAAGTCCTTTGGAATCTCAAAAAATTCAACAAAACAATATTGATGTTTTTTGAGTAAAGTTCTTTTGCCTACTTTTCTTTCAAGAAAGGTAAGTTATTTCACATCACCGAAAGGGTTGTCGAGGTGGGAGAGTTCTTCGTCGCGTTTTCTTCTTTCCTCTTCTTCGCGGCGCTTTGCTTCTTCCTCGGAAGCGCGTCTTGCTTCGTTTTCGGCTCTGCTCTTTTCGCGTTTCTGCCTTACAAGCTCGTCGAGCATTTCGGGTGTTGTGCCGTCCTCCATCGCGAGTCTGAATTCTTCATCGTCCATGATCTCGTATTTGCAAAGGAAATCGGTTACAAAATCGAGTTTGTATCGGTTCGCGATAAGAAGCGCTTTCGCTTTCATATACGCTTCGTCGATGATCTTCTTTATCTCTGAATCAATAAGGGAAGCCGTTGTGTCGGAATAATTTACGGTGGAGTTGAAATCTCTTCCGAGGAATACCTCTCCGTCGTCTCTGTCGGAACCAAGGCGGATGTTTCCTATAACGTCGCTCATGCCGAGCTCTGTTACCATCTTGCGCGCCGTCTGTGTCGCACGCATTATGTCGTTTGAAGCTCCTCCCGATACGTCTCCGTATACTATCTCCTCAGCAGCGCGTCCGCCGAGAAGCATCATGATGTTCTCGCAAAGCTCACTCTTGTATACGCTGTATTTGTCCTCTGTCGGAGGATTGAGAGTGTATCCGAGGGCTCTTCCGCTGGGGATTATGGATATCTGTCTTACAGGGTCTTGTGTGGGAAGAAGGTGTGCGAGTATCGCGTGTCCTGCTTCATGATAAGCTGTCTTTCTCTTTTCTTCGGGTTTGATGTTCGCTTTCTTCTTCTGTGTGCCGACTGTTATCTTTATCATCGCGTCATCTATGTCTCCGGGACCAATGAGCGATTTTGATTTTCTTGCCGAGATGAGAGCCGCTTCGTTTAAAAGGTTTGCAAGGTCAGCTCCCGTAAAGCCTACGGTCGTCTGCGCTATCTTCTTGAAGTCTACGCTTTCTTCAAACGGTTTGCCGCGCGAATGGACTTTGAGTATGTCTTCGCGCCCCTGTATATCGGGATAGTTTACCGTTACCTGTCTGTCGAATCTTCCCGGACGGAGAAGAGCAGGGTCGAGTATGTCGGGTCTGTTTGTCGCCGCTATTACAATGACACCGTCATGGCTTCCAAAACCGTCCATCTCTACAAGCAGCTGGTTCAATGTCTGTTCTCTTTCGTCATGACCGCCGCCAAGACCCGCACCGCGGTGTCTTCCGACAGCGTCTATCTCATCTATGAATATTATAGAGGCGGGTGCTTTCTTTGCCGTTTCGAAAAGGTCGCGTACACGGGAAGCGCCTACGCCGACGTACATTTCCACAAAGTCGGAACCCGATATCGAAAGAAACGGAACTCCCGCTTCTCCCGCAACGGCTTTGGCAAGAAGCGTCTTACCTGTTCCGGGAGGTCCTTGAAGAAGAACGCCGTGAGGTATCTTTGCCCCGAGCTTTCTGTATTTATCGGGGTTTTTCAGGAACTCGACTATCTCGCGGAGCTCTTCTTTTTCCTCGTCCGCTCCCGCTACGTCGGAGAAGAGAACTCTCTTCTTGTCGGGCTCTGCCATTCTCGCTCTCGATTTTCCGAAATTGGCGATATTACCCATTCCGCTTCCGGATTTGTTCATGATGAATATCCAGAACACTATCATTACGACGATGACTATTATATACGGCAGGAATGATAAGAGCCACGATGTCTTTGCCGGTTCCGCTATATCGTAGGTTTTCAGATTTTGTATCTTTCCTTCTCTGTGTCCGTCAAGATAATCCTTTATGTCATACAGGAAGAGTTCGAGAGAACGGAGTGTTCTTGTATATGTCTTTCCTTCGATTATCTGCCCGTCTTCCGTTTTCTCCGGGATAGTCTTTACCGTGAGAATATTTCTCGAATTTATCTCGAATTTCTCTACCTTGTCTTCGTAGAACAGATCGATTATCTCGCTGTATTCGAGCTTTGTATCTGCATTGATATTCCGTAATACGCTTGACGCTACTATGATTATCCCTATGATCAGCACCGCATACAGTATTATCGTCTTTATGTTACTTCTCATTCTTCTTTCTCTCGCTCCGTTTCAAATGTTTGATTTATTATTGCCATTATCTTAAAGTCCGCTTCTATGATATCAAATACAATATAATCATTATATTGAAATTTTGTAACTTTTTATTAACATACATAGAAAAAATAATATATTTTTATCCGCAAGAGTCTGTTATTTCCGATTTTCAAATATTTTTTTCAAAAACTGACCTGTGTACGATATGGGATTTTCTGCGACCGTTTCCGGCGTTCCGCTTGCGATTATCGTTCCGCCTCCGCTGCCCCCCTCGGGACCTAAGTCGATTATATAGTCCGCCGTTTTTATTACGTCGAGATTGTGCTCTATTACAATTACGGTATTTCCGTTTTCGCAGAGCCTTTGGAGCATCTCTATAAGCTTTGCGACGTCTGCGGTGTGAAGACCCGTCGTCGGCTCGTCGAGCACATACATTGTCTTTCCCGTGCCGCGGCGCGAAAGCTCTGTTGAAAGCTTTACTCTCTGACCTTCTCCGCCGGAGAGCGTTGTCGCCGCCTGACCGAGTTTTATATATCCCAGCCCCACATCGTAAAGCGTCTGTATCTTGCGGTTTAATTTGGGCAGATCGGAGAAAAACGAGAGCGCTTCGTCGACTGTCATATCGAGAACTTCGAATATATTTTTGCCTTTGTATCTTACTTCGAGTGTGTCTTTGTTGTATCTTTGACCGTGGCACGCTTCGCAGGTTACATATACGTCGGGCAAAAAGTGCATTTCTATCTTTTTTACGCCGTCGCCGCCGCAGGCTTCGCATCTTCCGCCCTTGACATTGAATGAAAAACGTCCCGCCGTGTATCCGCGTGCTTTTGCGTCGCGTGTCATTGCGAAAAGCTCTCTTATATCGTTGAAAAGACCCGTATATGTCGCGGGATTCGAACGCGGAGTACGTCCTATCGGGCTCTGGTCTATCGCTATAACCTTATCTAAATTTTCTATTCCGTCTATTTTTTCGCATTTGCCGCGGGAGACGCCTGCGCCGTTTAATTCTCTTAAAAGTGTGCGTAAAAGCACCGCGTTTATAAGCGAGCTTTTTCCCGAACCGGAAACGCCCGTGACGCATATGAACGTTCCGAGAGGGAATGATACTGTGACATTTTTAAGGTTGTTCTCGCAGGCTCCGACAACGGTGAGAAACTTTCCGTTGCCCCCTCTTCTTTTTTCGGGAATGGGAATTTCGAGCTTGTGGGAAAGATATTTGCCTGTGAGCGAATGCGGATTTGCCATTATCTGTTTCGGCGTTCCCGCAGCCACTACGTTTCCTCCGTTTACTCCGGCGCCCGGTCCCATATCCACGATATAATCGGAGGCGAGCATTGTCTCCTCGTCGTGTTCCACAACGATAAGGCTGTTTCCGGCGTCGCGAAGCTTTTTAAGCGTGTTTATCAGTTTCCCGTTATCGCGCTGGTGAAGACCTATGCTCGGCTCGTCGAGTATATACAGCACGCCTACAAGGGAAGAGCCTATCTGCGTTGCAAGGCGTATGCGCTGTGCCTCGCCGCCCGAAAGCGTTGCGGCTTTTCTTGAAAGCGTGAGGTAATCGAGTCCTACGCTTATCAAAAAGTTCAGTCTTGCGCGTATCTCTTTTAAAATTTCATGGGATATCTGCTCTTCTGTCGGAGAAAGAGAGAGCTCGTTTACAAATTTCAGTGCGCTCTCCGTGTTCATAGCGCAGAAATCGTAAATGCTTTTTCCGCCGACGGTGACCGCGAGTATATCGGGGCGAAGCCTTTTTCCCCCGCATTCGGGGCATGGGGTGAAATCCATAAATTCATCGTAATAGTCGCTGTGGGTCATGTTGCGCCTTTGCTCTATCAGATGTATTACGCCGAGCCATTCGACATCTCCGTTTTTGCTTTTTCCGTCGAAGCTTCTTTCCACATAATAGAGTTTGCCGCGCACGCCGTTCATGAGAGCGTCGAACGCTTTTTCGGAATAATCGCGTATTGGTGTGTCTATCGTAAATCCGAAATCTTTTCCCACCGCTTCGTAGAGAGGACCGTACCAGCTGTCCTCGTAAACAGATTTGAATCCGTTTACAACGATGGCTCCGTCGCGCAGAGAGCGCGAGCGGTCGGGTATTATTTTGTCCGGGGAAAGACTTTCGAGCTCACCGAGCCCAGAGCAGCGGGGGCAGGCACCGAAAGGCGCGTTGAATGAAAACATTCTAGGCGTAAGCTCGCCTATGCTTATTCCGTGCTCTTCGCAGGCGTATTTTTGAGAGAAACGGAGATCTTCTTTTCCCTCGGTCATGAATATAACCGTCAGAAGTCCGTCGGAAAGAGAAAGAGCCGTTTCCACAGAATCGGCAAGGCGCGAACGTATACCGTCGCGCATAACAAGTCTGTCTACGATTATATCTATGCTGTGCTTTTTGTTTTTATCAAGCGCGGGTATCTCTTCGAGAGGATAAACTTCTCCGTCTACGCGTGCTCTGGAATAACCGTTTTTGCGGGCGCTTTCGATAGTCTTTTCGTGCATGCCCTTTTTTTCTCTGACGACGGGGGAGGCTATCATGAATTTTTCGCCTTCGGGAAGCGCAAGTATTTTTTCTATTATCGCTTCCGTTGTCGTCATGCGTATTTCTTTTCCGCATATGGGGCAGTGAGGTATACCTATTCTGGCATAGAGAAGACGAAGATAATCGTATATCTCCGTCACTGTTCCGACTGTCGAACGTGGATTTCGCGATGTGGTCTTCTGGTCTATCGATATCGCAGGGGAGAGTCCGTCTATAAAATCCACGTCGGGTTTGTCTATCTGCCCTAAGAACATACGGGCGTAGGAGGAAAGGGATTCCACAAATCGCCTGTGACCTTCTGCGTATACCGTGTCAAATGCAAGAGAGCTTTTTCCCGAACCCGAAAGCCCCGTGAATACCACAAACGAGTCGCGCGGGATTTTCAGCTCTACGTTTTTAAGGTTATGTTCTCTTGCACCTTTTATATGAATATATTTTGCCGGCATATGTTTTATTTGTCCTTTTAACTTGTTTTTTTATTTTATTTTCGCTATCGAATCGCGAAGGAATGCCGCACGCTCGAAATCAAGCTCGGATGCGGCTTTGCGCATTTCTTTCGTAAGTTTTTCGCGCAGCTCTTCTTTCTGCTTCGGAGAGAGCTTTTTGTTCTGCGCTTTTGAAATATCCTCTTTTGAGGACATATCTATGACGTCGCGGACTTCTTTTATTATCGTTTTCGGCGTGATTCCGTGCTCTCTGTTATATTTGTCCTGTATTGCGCGGCGCCTGTTCGTTTCTTCTATGGCGCGCTTCATGGAATCGGTTATCTTGTCCGCGTACATTATGACGGTACCGTTTGCGTTTCTCGCCGCTCTTCCTATCGTCTGAATGAGCGACATTTCGGAACGCAGAAATCCTTCTTTGTCGGCGTCGAGCACCGCAACGAGCGATACTTCGGGAATATCGAGTCCTTCTCTCAGTAGATTTATTCCGACGAGAACATCGAAAACGCCGAGCCTAAGGTCCCGTATAAGCTCCTGCCTTTCAATAGTGTCGATATTGAAGTGGATATATCTTATCTTTATAAGATTCATTTCTAGGTATTCGGAAAGATCCTCCGCCATTTTTCTTGTAAGCGTGGTTATAAGCACGCGCTCTTTCTTCTCCACGCGCTTTTTTATCTCTCCTATAAGGTCGTCTATCTGACCCTTTATCGGGCGCACCTCCACTATCGGATCGAGAAGCCCCGTCGGTCTTATCACCTGCTCCACAAGTCTTGAAGAGTGCTTCTTTTCATATTCTCCCGGCGTTGCGGAAACGTATATTGCCTGATTTATCTTTTTTTCGAATTCATCGAAGAAAAGCGGTCTGTTGTCGTATGCGGAGGGAAGTCTGAACCCGAAATCGACAAGGTTTTTCTTTCTCGCCCTGTCGCCGCCGCTCATGCCGCGTACCTGCGGAAGCGTTACGTGGGATTCATCCACAAAGAGAAGAAAATCATCGGGAAAATAATCGAGAAGGGTGTACGGCGTGGAATAAGGCTCTCTCCCCGAAAGCACGCGCGAGTAGTTTTCGACTCCCGAACAGAAGCCGACTTCTCTTAACATTTCTATATCGTATCTCGTTCTTTCGGATATCCTTTGCGCTTCGATAAGCTTGCCTTCCTTTTCGAAGTATTTCACTCTTTCCTTCATTTCTTCTTCTATTTCGTGAAGCGCCGCCTCGCGCCTCTCATCGCTTGTCGCATAGTGGGAAGCGGGGTATATCGGAACATAGGAAAGAGCGCGCATAACTTCGCCCGTAACGGTGTTTATCTCTGTTATTCTGTCTATTTCGTCGTCGAAAAATTCTATTCTTATCGCCGTGTTTGAGGAAGCGGGCATTATTTCAACGGTGTCTCCTCTTACCCTGAAATGGTCGCGGGTAAGTTCGGTATCATTGCGGTTGTAATTTATCGATATGAATTTCTTTATAAGGTCGTTTCTGGAATATCTCATGCCGGGGCGCAGCGCCGTCACAAGACTTTTGTATTCCATCGGATCTCCGAGCGAATAGATACACGATACGCTGGAAACGATAATCACATCTCGGCGTTCGAAAAGCGCTGATGTCGCGCTGTGGCGGAGTCTGTCTATCTCGTCGTTTACGGAGGAATCCTTTTCTATATAGAGATCTTTTCCGGGGATATATGCTTCGGGCTGGTAATAGTCGTAGTATGAGACGAAATATTCCACGGCGTTGTTGGGGAAAAATTCCCTGAATTCGGAGCAAAGCTGTGCCGCGAGCGTTTTATTGTGCGAGAGAACGAGCGTGGGCTTTCTGCAGTTCGCTATTATATTCGCCATCGTAAAAGTTTTTCCGGAGCCTGTAACGCCGACAAGGCTCTGTTCTCTTTCTCCGCGCATTACTCCTTCGGAAAGCGCGGATATAGCCTCCGGCTGGTCGCCTGTCGGCTTAAAAGAACTGACAAGTTCGAATTTTGCTTTCTCCATGATCTTATCCTTTTAAAATATTCGTATATCTGTCGCCTGCGACGAGTATGTGCGCAAGAAGTGTTATTCCTACTGTATCAAAAGCGTTTCTTATCAAATTTGTCGTTATAAGGTCGTCGGGAGAGGGAATAGGAAGCCCCGACGGATGATTGTGCGCGAGCACCGCCATGGACGCTTTTTTCTCCATCGCCGTTTCGACGAGCTTTCGCGGGGTTATCGCCGCGGAATTTACAGAGCCCTCGTGCATTTTTACGCATGATATAAGCTTGAATTTGTTGTCGAGAAGCAAAAGATAGACCGTCTCCGATGTGACGCCGATATATTTTGCTTTGAAATATTCTCCGATTTTCGATATGGAGGAAAGAATCTCTCCGCTTATGTCGTTTGATTCCTCTATATATCTTTGCGCAAGCGCGGGAATGAGCTTTATAAGCGTGGCGGAATGCTCTTTTATTCCCGGCACTTCTATGAGTTTTTCGAACGGAGCGTCGAACACCCCTTTGAGAGAGCCGAATCTCTCTATCAGAAGATGAGCCGTTTCGTTTGTATCTTTTTGCGGCTGAGAATAAAACAGCAAAAGTTCAAGTACGTTGTGAGGTTCGAAATTTGAAAGACCTTCGTTCAGAAAACGATTTTTCATGCGTTGTCTGTGTTGTTCGTGCATTATATTCACCCGTAAAAAAGATTTTTGCCGCTGTTATGATCCGATGCGGCTTATCGTCATGGTTTTATATATAAGGGAGCGTGGCTTTTGCCGCGGGCTTCCGATAAAAGAAACTTTTCTCCGAAAAGTTCCTTTTAAATCTTCAAAAGCTTTATAAAAACAGTAAGATAGATAAAATTTCAAAGTCCGGCTATATCCTTTTGTAGTTTGTACGCGTTTTTTATAAAGAAAAACACAAACGTCCCGTTTGTGGGATTATAAGACAAAATTTTGAAGTATGGCTATACCCGTTTTTAGTTTGGCTTGGCTTTTTATTTTCATCAATACAAACGCTTGCGTTTGTAGGGCTATTATACCACAAAATGAGCAAAAAATCTACATTATATTTATGTTTGCTTCTTTTTGTCACGGAGAAAAAAGCTTTTTTATATGCTCTTTTGCTTCTTTGAATTTTGAAAAACGGAATAAAATTCGCATGAGCAAAAGTTAAAAACACAAAGTCACTTGAAAAAAACGATATATTATGATATCATAAAAATGTATAATTATATTTACACGGAGCTGTTGAAATGAAAAGAGAAAGAACGGAAAAAAAGGGATTTTTTGCGTATGTTCCTGTCTGGACGATAGTGCTTTTTGCTCTTGCCGCGGTGGCGGGGATAATAGAGCTTATATCAAAACACAGCGTGGCGCTTGCCGATTTTATAAACGAGACGACGGGAAGAGTTCTTCGCGCCGGATTTTCTTATCTCACTTTTATTTTTCCTTTTTCCGTAGCGGAAATGCTCCTTCTTTTTTCTCCTGTCCTTCTTATAGTGCTTATAGTGTTTGTAATAAAATTTTCGAAAAAATCGTGGAAGGCGCTTTCGCGTTTTGTCGCGGGATTTCTGGCGCTTGTTTCTCTGGTCTACACGGCGTTTGTTTTTACAATGGGAACGGCATATTACGGTACAACGGTTGCAGACAAAATGGGCGTTCCCAGAAGAGATGTATCGGCGGAAGAACTCTACGATACCGCGAAAATGCTTATAGATATCGCCGCAGAGCAGACGGACAAGATAATGTATCCCGAAAGAACATATTCCTCCATGCCCTACGAGTATTCGGAAATGAACAGAAAATTAAACGTTGCATATAAAAAACTTTGTGAAAAATATGACGGAATAGATTCGCTTTATTCCAGGACAAAACCCGTTATTTTAAGCCCGTATTGGACTTACACGCATATTTCGGGTGTATATTCTTTCTTCACGGGAGAGGCGAATGTAAACACAAATTATCCCGATTTTATAATCGCAAGCTCTGCGGCGCACGAAATGGCGCACCAGCGCGGAGTTGCCACGGAAGACGAAGCGAATTTCGTCGCTTTTGTCGTTTGTATGATGAGCGACGATCCGTTTTTGAGATATGCAGGTTGTCTTGATATGTACGGCAATTTTGCATCGAGCCTTGCAGGGGCTTCTCCCGAACTTTATGCAAAACTCTACTCTCAGATTCCCGACGAAATAAAAAGAGACCTTGTGGCGTACGGCGAATTTTTTGAAAAATACCGCGATAATGTCGCCGCCGATGTCTCCGATAAAATAAACGACGGCTATATAAAAGACCACGGTCAGCCGGAGGGAATAAAAAGCTACGGTATGGTAGTTGATCTTGTAGTGTCGTATATGCTTTACAGCTGATTATACAAATGTATATTAGACGCGATAACGAACGTGATTTTTGAAAATCGCGCTGTGATAATCAAGACAAAGGGTTTATTCTATGAAAAAGAGAATTTTTTCCGTACTTGTCGCTATTTCGGTATTTATATGTGCGGGACTTGTCTGTTCCTCTGCGGACGCCGAAACCGCGGGCAATTTCAGGGTGGCAATTATAATAGACGCTGATGACATGGAAGGTTTTTCCGAAGGCGAGGGTGTTTTGCGCAGTTTTACGGAAATATTGAATGCAAACCCCGATATTGCCGTCACGTTTTATTTTGACACGGGCAACACGGAAAGAAACAAAGACTTTGCCTCAACGCTTCTTTATTTCAGGGTTAAAAACTATCGTTTCGGTCAATATACGGGGGACGCCGTAATCGCTTCCGAGCTCGGAGATTATATAAAATATGTGACAAAGATATCGGAGCGACTTGTAATAACGGATTCTCCGTCGACTTTCGCCGAACTTGGATATTCTGTAATAACCGATTTCGATATCGTTATTTCTGACATCGAAAATCCGGAGATAATGGCGGATTTGCAAAGAGATATCAAAGTAAAGCTCACTCTTTCGGAAAATACTCTTTCGGAATTTCAGAAGCTTGTTGACTATGCCGCGGCAAATTCTGTCGGAATATTCGGAACCAACGAGAAAACAGAATGAATTTTATAAGCAAAAATACGTTTTTGACGTGCTTATGCGGATTTTTGTGTTGTCGGTCAATCATAAACAAAATTGAGATTGCGGGGAGAACAGAGTGAACGGACTGATTGAAAATATCGATAAACTCCATACAACAGAGATGGGAGAAGACCGTATAAAAAGGAACGTACAGCCCGAAGATAACGATGTCGTTTTATGGTGCAGGAAGAAGATACTTGAAAATAGCACAAAAATCGAAAAAGTCGGAAAAATTGGTATGCGACTGCCGATGGGGTCAAGATAACGGTCAATGCACACAGCTATACGATAATAACCGCGCACAAAGTTAAGTAATAGAATGATTTTTACGTGAGACGGTTTTTGATACCGCTGTCACAAAGACGGCGTTATATAATAAATAAACAGCACCAGGAGGAAGCAACAATGGAAAATATAAATGACAACGGCAAAAAAATACTTGTTATAGAAGATGAACAGAGCATTGCGAAAGTGCTTGAAATAAATTTGAAAATGGCGGGGTATGCGTGTGATTTGTGCGCGGACGGAGAGGACGGACTTTCCCATGCGCTGACGGGAAATTACGATCTTATACTTCTTGATATAATGCTTCCGAAAAGAGACGGCTTTTCGGTCTGCCGCGAAGTGAGAAAAAAGCTCAACACTCCCATAATAATGGTCACGGCAAAAGAGGATGATATAGACAAGATAATGGGACTTGACCTGGGAGCAGACGACTATGTCACGAAGCCTTTTTCCGTAAAAGTATTACTTGCGAGGATAAAATCCAACATAAGACGTTTTTCGGGAGAGCTTGCAAAGATGAGCGATTCCGAACCCGAAAACGATGTCGGCGTGATAAAGATCCGCGAGCTTATGATAGATACAAAAAATTATAAGGTGACAAAGGGCGGGGCGGAGATAGAGCTTTCAAAAAAAGAGTACGAAGTCCTTCTTTATCTTGCCGAACACGTCGGAGAGCTTATGTCGCGCGAGGATCTTCTTACGAAGGTCTGGGGCTATGACGGCTTTCTGGGGGATCTTCGAACCGTTGACGTCACGATGTCGAGACTGCGTTCCAAGGTTGAAGAAAACCCGAGCGAGCCCGAATATATCTTTACCAAGAGGACAAAAGGTTACTATATTCCCGAATGAATAATAAGGAGCCGAGATGTATAAAAATCTTCAATTCAAAATAGTCGTTATATTTGTCGTTTTTACGATAGCCGTTATAACATCCGTCGGAGGCATAATGCTACATAGAACGGTGAACTTTTACGACGATGAATTTATGTCGCAGATGCGCGAGACTTTCGGAGAGGGAAGCAACCTTGTAATAGAACTTCGCGAGGCTTTTGACAGTGAAGATTCGTATGAAATGCAGAACGAAATTTTAAAGGCTTACGCCAGCTCCATAGGCGTAGATAAGCACAGAAACTACTACGTTCTCGATATAAACGGCAATTTTAAAGAGGGCTCCGATAAAAACCTCGGCTCGGAACTTGAAATCACACCGAATATAGTTTCCGCCATGAATGGAGAGATCGGCGCTGTCAGCGGCTTTTGGTCCGAATATATAGACTACGCTGTAAGGGTCTCCGGCAACGGAAAATCAAGCATAATATACGTAAAAGATACGCAGGAAGAAGTGCGTTCCTTTACGAAGATGATATTTATTATGACTATACAGGCGATGCTCATCGCCCTTGCAGGCGCGCTTCTTTTGTCGTTTTTCCTTGCCCGCGCCATAACGGAACCGATACGGAAGTTGACTGTCGGCGCGCAGAAGATCGCCGACGGCGAATTTTCAGAGAAGATAGATGTAAAGGGGAACGACGAGATAGGCGCTCTTTCGGAAACTTTTTCCAACATGAAAGACGTACTGAAAAATACTCTCGACGAGATAAGCGGCGAAAGACAAAAGTTCGAAACGCTCTTCCTTTACCTTAAAGACGCGGTCGTGGCTTTCAACAAAGAGGGAAAGCTAATGCATATAAACAAGATGGCAAAACGCCTCTTCGGTTTTCTCTCTCCCGAATCCGACGATTACATGAAGGATTTCAACTTTTCTTCCATGATAAACGTTTTGCAGATAAATTACCGCGAGGTTTCAGTAAAATACAAAGAGAACAAAAACTATGTCGTAAACGACGTTATGTACGACGGAAAGGCGCTCGATGTGACGTTTGCGGAATTCAAGTACGCAGAGCACGGGGAGACAATGCGCGGTATAATGTGCCTTATACATGATGTTACCGGAAGATACGAGCTTGACAAATCGCGCAGGGAGTTTGTCGCGGACGTTTCCCACGAATTGAGAACGCCCTTGACGGGTATAAAGGGCGCTGTCGAAACGGTGCTCGAAAATCCTACGCTTGACGAGGATACAAAGAACAACTTCCTTGAAATGGCGATAGAAGAATGCGACAGAATGACGAGACTTGTGGGAGATCTTCTTGTATTATCCCGTCTTGACAATAAAAAGACGTCGTGGAAGATAGAGACCTTTGACGCAGAACGGTTTATTGAACACATCTATGATGTCATGAGCGTCAGCGCAAAGGAAAGAGCCCAGACACTCACTATGAAATGCGAGAGCGATATTCCCGATGTTACGGCAGACAAAGAAAAATTACAGCAGGTAATAATAAACATCGTTTCAAACGCCATAAAATACACGCCGAAGGGCGGAAACGTCGCTATCACGGCGAAAAATTCGGGTGAATTTTTCCTTATATCCGTTTCGGATAACGGAATTGGTATACCGAAAGACGATCTGCCGAGGATCTTCGAAAGATTTTACCGCGTGGAAAAATCGCGTACCTCCGACGCGGGAGGAACGGGACTCGGTCTTGCCATTGCAAAAGAGATCATCGACGCGCACGGCGGAGATATAAAAATAGACAGCGAAATAGGACGCGGAACGCACGTCGATGTGTTCATACCGTATAAAACAAAGCTTGAAAATGTTTGATGAAAAATAAGGGAGGGGAACCGTATGAAAAAGAAAATATTAAACATTACGGGGACGCTCCTTATTTTTGCGCTTCTTGTGAGCCTTACATGCCTTACTTTTATTTATATGTTTTCCATTCAGAACAGAAATGAGTCGAAATTCGGCGCCGCGGGTATGAAGGCGCTCGAACAGAATTTTGCCGCGGCGGGATATGTGGATACGATTGGCGCGGACAATATAATGCCTGTCTTTGTCGGCTCTGTTTTCGATGGGACAAGCGTAGGCGCTTTTTCGGGAGAGGCGAAAGAACGCCTTTACCGTGACGCTTTCGGTATCGTCGAAAAATATCTTATCTTCGGAACGGCGGAGAGTATCGGCGAATACCGCGCGCGCGAAATGATTGAAGCGGCGGTACTCGGTGATTATATTTACATTAAATATCCTTTTGCATATCCCAAATCGATAATAGTGAATTTTTCCGACAGAAATACATTTACGAATAATATTTCCGACGAGTATATAAGCGAACTTTTCGTTTTTTACGATGAAGCGTACGGCGCGGTAGTGACTCTTGCCTTCTCTGACGGAGGAAAATATTATGTTTATTCCGCGGAAGAGCCCGAGAAAATAGGATTTAACAATAAAATCGCAGATGAATATAATAATGCAGAAGGAACTTTTTCTTTTATCCTTGCAAAGGATGCGAAAACATATCCGTTCATCGAAGAAGAACGGTTTTTATCCTCGGTCTCCTCTTTTGCTTTAATACCGACCGGGAATATAGCGGTGCGCGGTATAAAGGCGGAAAATCCGTATAATATCCTTATTTCGGAGAATGTTGTTTCGTCTGTCCTTGCGAATTTTACACTCAATCCCGAAAAAGTTTCCGTTTTTACCGATGTTGACGGAGCGAAAACTTATTTTGAAGAGGGGCAGAATGTTCGCGTAGGTTCCGACGGAAGCATTGAATATTCATCCGTCGGCTCTTTCGCGGGGATAGATGTCGGTGCCGTTATAGGGTATAATCCCGAAAACAACGTTTTTTCTCTCAGGGATAAGATAGGGGCGACGGTCCTTATATCGAGGAGCATAATCCGCGCACAGGGACTTTCCGACAGAGTGGGCATACGCCTTTCGAGAATTTTTTACGATGAAGACGGCAGTCTTTCTGTATCATACGACCTTACCTACGACGGTGTTTTGGTGAAAACTGAAAGAGCGGCGTTCGTCTTTAATATTGTCGGGGAACATATCAAAAAAGCGACAGCTTTTGTCCCGAATATAGTTGAAACGGAAAATATGAGCTCTTTGCCGGACGCTCTTTGGAATTTTGTTTCATATGCTGTGGCAGGCGGCGAAAAGGCGGATTTTATGCCCGTGTATTCCGTCGGGGAAACGTTTACCGATTCTGAAATCTTTGCGGAATATTCTCTTTTCTTTCGTGATAATGCGGAGGTGGGAGAATGAATGTAAAAAATTTGAAGATAGTTATAGCGGCAATTCTCACTGTGGCGAATATCTTTTTTATAGTTATGATCTCTCTTAATTTTCATCACAGAAACTACTATGACAGAAACACCGTGGAAAAGGCGTACAACATAATAGAACGCGACGGCATGAAAATTTCACGCGGTATACTCGAAAGAAAGCAGAAAAAATTTTATGTTTACACCGGCGGAATGTATATATCTTTATTCGATGATATAATTTCCGTTTACGGAGAACTTGAAAAGTCATCTTCCGGCGATGTCAGCGTGGTGTCGGGAGAGGGAAGATTTGTTTTTCATTCCGACTGTACATTCGATTATACAAAAGACGGAGAGGACGGGAACAGGCTGTATGAAGATATGACGCTTCCGGATGTTTCGGAAACGGGAAGGATAAAAAAGAACGCGAAAAAGATAATAGACAATTTTTTGAGGACAGAGGACCTTTCGAAGTGTTTTTCAAATTCGAAAAGTTCCGTGAAAACCGATATCGAAATAGAAAAAATACTTTTCGATTCTTCTTCCGTAACATATATCGTCTACGGATATCAGACCTTTGAAAAAGAGAAAGTTTCAGAGGAGGGTGTAATTTTCGTTATACGCAACGGGGAAGTGATACGCGCAAAGGGAGAATTTTCCTTTATTTATCCAACGGAAAAAATACTTGCGGACTGTATAGATATGCTGAATGTCGTATTTTCCGAAAAGGCATATTTCAAAGACAGCGGGAATGTCGGCGGAATTATCTCCGATATATCTTATTTTTATAAAGTCTACGACAGCGCGGAAGGGAAAAGATACTTTATTCCCATGTGCCGCGTGGAATACGAAAATACAACAAATCACAGCATATACAATCTTGTTTCGGGAAACAGAGAATGACGTTCCTATGACGCTTTTTGCGGTTTTATACAAATATATATTTTGGGAATGGTCTTCATGGAAAGGTACATTATATGGAAAAAGTTATAATAGACGGCGGCGCACGCCTTGACGGGAAGATAACGGTCAGCGGTATGAAAAATGCCGCGGTTGCGGTACTTTTTGCTTCACTCGTCGTGAACGATGTCTGCATAATAGAGAATCTGCCGGATATAAACGACTGCATGATCTCTATTTATATTTTAAAAAGTATCGGCGTAAAAATAGATGTCATAGGAAAAAACAAAGTCAGAATCGATGCGAGAAACGCGAGAGATGAAATGCCCCCGAACGAGCTTGCAAAAAAGATGCGCGCTTCGTATTATCTGATAGGCGCGTCGTTGGGCAGATTCGGTCACGCCGCGATAGGATATCCCGGCGGCTGCGATTTCGGCGTAAGACCGATAGATCAGCACATAAAGGCTTTTCAGGCGCTTGACGCAGATATAGTTGTAAAATCTGATCTTATAGAAGCAAGAGCCAAAGAAGGCGTGCTTCGCGGAGGAAATATATTTTTTGACTGTGTGACGGTCGGCGGAACAATAAACGCGATGATCGCCGCGGCAACGGCAGACGGCGTCACCGTTATAGAAAACGCCGCGCGCGAGCCGCATATAGTCGACCTTGCAAACTTCCTGAATTTCTGCGGCGCGTCTGTTACGGGAGCGGGAACGGATACTATAAAAATAAAGGGTGTAAGAGAGCTTCACGGTTGTACATATACTCTTATACCCGATATGATAGAGGCAGGAACGTTTATGGTCGCGGCGGCTGCGACGGGCGGCAGACTTTACATAGACAACGTTATACCGAAGCATCTCGAAGCGATAACCGCAAAGCTTACCGAAATGGGTGTTGACGTTGAAGAATTTGACGACGCCGTACTTGTTTCAAGAAAAGGCGAACTCAAAAAAATAAATATACAGACACGCCCGTATCCGGGATTTCCCACGGATATGAATCCGCAGATAGCGGTGCTTATGTGCATTGCGAAAGGGCAGAGCCAGCTTACGGACACTATTTGGGATAACCGTTTCCGCTATGTCGAGGAATTGAAGAGAATGGGCGCTGTGATAAACGTAAACGGCAACACCGCGGTGATAGACGGGGTAAGCGAGCTTGTTTCGGCAAATGTGCGCGCCGTGGATCTGCGTGCGGGCGCGGCAATGATAATCGCGGGACTTGCGGCAAAGGGCAGGACCGAAATAGATGATTTTTACTATGTGGAACGCGGATATGACGATATTGTGGAAAAACTTCGTTTTGTCGGTGCGAATATAAGAAAAATAAAAGCGAATACTTTGTAATGGGGACGTGAAAATACCCGTTCGGAGAATTCTTTTAAAACTTCGCCATGGGTACCGAACCGAAAAAACGGCAGAGTCTGTCTTAACTGCCGGATGTCAGGAGCGACGCGAAGTGAGATACGTATCAGTAAAAAAAACGCTTTTCATCGCGATACTTGCGGTGACAGCGTTTTTTGCTTTTTCCATAGTTATTGAAAATAAATTTTACAGAACTTCAAAGTGCAATGTTATAATGTATCATCTTATAGATGATGACGCGCCGACGGAGGGAGAATACCTATATGTAAGACCTTCGGAGTTTGACTTTCAGCTTTCCTGTATCGGGAAAATGGGAGTAGAGACTGTATTTGCGGAAGAGATAAACGAACCATCGGCAAAAAGGCGCGTCGCCATTACGTTGGACGACGGATATAAAGACAATTATACTGAAATGTTTCCCATACTTAAAAAGTACGGTATGAAAGCGACGATATTTATAATTTCGGATTATATAGGTAAAGACGGCTATATGAATGAGGAAGAAATAAAAGAGATGTCGGAAAGCGGTCTTGTAAGCTTTCAGAGCCATACTTGTTCACACACTGATATGATAGAATGCGATGAAGAAGAGCTTTTTCATGAATTTTACGATTCAAAATCGGAAATAGAGCGTATAACGGGGAAGCGCGTTACTTGTCTTGCTTATCCGCGCGGAGTTTACGGGAAACGCGAGATAGAGGCGGCGAAAGCGTGCGGATATAAAATGGCTTTTACGACGGAGAAGCCGAATGCGTTTTTGTCGTATGAGAGTTTTCGTGTTCCGCGGAATTTGGCATGGCGCGGAATGAAAGCTTCTCAGTTTTTGCGCATATTCGGGTCCTGCTTTTCTTAAAAGAAAAGTAGGCGGACGCACACACCTTTCTTATAAGAAAGGTGTGCCAAAGAATTTCCCTCAAAATACACCACTTTATTTTTGTGAAGCTTTTGAGATTCCAAAGGACTTTTCACGAAAAGTCCTTTGGTCAGGGTTTGGGGCTGACAGCCCCAACATTCAACGCCACACAAAAAAGCACGGCGTTGCCGTGCTTTTTTTTTAACCCTATTAAATCTCCGAATTTTTGCAAACGGTATTTTTTATCATTTCAAGCACACGCATAGCGCTCTCTTTCACGAGCGTGCGCGAAAGCGCTCCGCTTTCGATCGCCGCAACGACGCTTTCGACATCGCCCCTTGACATTTTCAGATCGTGAGACGCCGCAAGCTCCTTTACATGAAGTGAATCGTTACCGTAGTCCGTCATAAGAACGCCGCAAAATCCGAATTCTCCATGAAGAATATCGCGGCAAAGCGTCGGATCCTCGCAAACTTTTATTCCGTTTATAAAGTTATACGAAGTCATTACAGAATAAGGCGACGCCTCTTTTATAACACGCTCAAAAGAGCGCATATATATCTCGCGCAGCGCTTTTGCGGAAACGCGGCTGTCGGAACGAAGACGGCGATATTCCGTATTGTTGGCGGCAAAATGCTTTACCGTCGCGGCAACATTTTTTTCCTGTACGCCTTTTACTATTGCCGAAACTATTTTTGCCGTTATAAACGGGTCCTCGGAATGATATTCGAAATTTCTTCCGCAACAGGGATTTCTGTGTATGTTCATGGCGGGAGCAAGCCATACATCCACATTGTAAAGCTTCGCTTCCTCTCCCGCAGACGAACCGAACTCATATGCAAGTTCCGTGTTCCACGTGCTCGAAACCATCGTTGCCGAAGGATAGACCGTCACTTTAAAATTCTGTCTGAATCCTACGGGCCCGTCGGACCAATAAGCCTCCGGAACGCCACGTTCCGGCAAATATCCTATATGTCCGTTGTCGTTTCCGCACGTCAAAGATGCAAGCTCTCTGTCATTAAGATCACGAACAAATTCTTCCATGCTTATTTTTCCCGCAAGAACATTGCGGAAATCATATTCGCGTGAAATAGGAGGAAGTTCTCTTCTTTTAATCACATCCCCGCTTTCAAAAACGTTTTCTTCGTTTTTCCTCTTTTCTGTCTTTATATCGTCGCGATAAGAAGGGCTTATTTCAAGATACGCCAAAAACGGAGATTTTGTCGTGCATGAAATAATTTTAAGATACGTTTCTCCGCACGGGAAAGAGAGTCTTACAGGCTCGCTCGTTTTAAAAACAGGTTTTCTTTCATTGTCGGTGGTATGTTCAATGAAAACCTTTTCCGTATCCTGTATAACATTTGACACAACGAAAGCAAACACATCCGAAATAACGCTCGTTTCATGCGTCGTGCTATAACGAAGTCTCACATCATAATATCCCGCTTTTTTTACATCGAGCTTATAAAGCGCATAACGTGCGGGAGTGTGCATTCTGTAAAGTCCCCTGCCCGAAGCAAGTTTAGAATCGGGATCGGTATCCTCAAAGCGCCTGTTTACAACATAAAGCGCGCACTCGTCATATTTTCCGCCCTCTATTATCGACATACCGTCATCTTTTACGGGAATAGGCGCGTCGTTCTTCTCTACGGTTATACCGACAAGGATATCTTTTTTATTTCCGGAAACAAATGTTATATCTGTTGAACCGAACGGGAAAACCGTATCCTCCCCTGTACCGTTCAAAAACGGTTCTATATCGGAAATTTCCGAATCGCCTATTTTGACACTTACAAAATTCCTTTCAGATGTCTCAAAATGAACTTTGTAAAGTCCCGCCGCGGAAAAGTTCAGTCTGTATACAGTATAATTATCCTTTTTATCAAAATAGGCACCGGCATCTATCTTTGTCTTTTTTATAGGATCTATCGGCACGCCGTTTTCGGGATCTTCCGGAATGCTCGGAAGCTTTTCCGTCTTTCCGACAGAAGTAAGTCTTTCGGAAAGCTCTGTTTTTATCTCCGTAACGGTAGATAAAACAGTATCGTGTTCGTTCTTTATAACGCCCGTGAGAGCAAGATTTTCGACATTGTTTCCTATGTAAATCTTATAATTTCCCGACGGAAGTATCCATGAATTTTTTTCTCCGAACTTTCCCGTGTCGTCGAATAGCGCCATATCGTCTGTGTCAAATGTAAGTTCTATTTCTTCATTTTCTCCGGGAGAAAGAAGCTTTGTCTTTTTAAATGCGCGAAGCTCATATTTGGGCGCGCAATATTTTTCGGAAGCAGTCGAAGAAAATGCCATCACCACTTCCTTGCCGGAATATTTTTCGCCTTTGTTTTTTACATTTACGCAAATGCGTACTGTATTTTTATCCACCGCAAAAGATTTCGCTTCTATCTCAAAATCGGTATAAGAAAGCCCGTAACCGAAAGGATAAAGCACACGTTCTTTTGCCGCCTCGAACGTTTCGAAATATCTGTATCCGACAAAGATGTCCTCCGTATAATTTTGTATTATTCCGGATTTTTTACCGAAAAATTTAGAAGACGGATAATCGGAATAACTCTTCGCAACAGTATCGGTAAGCTTACCCGACGGAGAGACCTTACCGCAAAGTATATCGGCAAGAGCGTTCCCCCCCTCCATTCCCGGAAAATTAAGAAGTATAAGCGCCTTTATCTTTTCATTTTCGGAAAAAGACAGATCAATAAGATTCCCCGAATTTACAATTATCGCGACGTCGTCAAAATATTCGCAAAGATCGGAAATTATCCTTTTTTCCTCCGCGGAGAGAAGATAATCTCCCTCGGCGACTATACTGTCATCGTTTTCGCCCGCTGTTCTTCCTATTACAAAAAACGCCTTGCGCGCCCTTTTTGAAACTTCCGCGATCTCTTCCGAACTCACGGGCATTTCCGGATTTATATGAGACCCACCGCCCCATATACCGAAAGAAGGAACAGGATTCTCGGCACACCATTTTTTATATTTAAGTGCGAGCTCTTTGTCCACATTTATTCCCGCATTTTCCATGCCGGAAAGAATATCGGACATATATTCGCTTTCGCAAAAAGCAGAACCCGTGCCGCATTTTATAGTATCTATCTGAGTTCTGCCGAAAACGGCGACATTTTCAGTTCCCAACGGCAACATATTGTCGTTGTTTTTCAAAAGGATTATTCCCTCTCTTGCGATTTCTCTTGAAAGAGAAGCCCTCTCCTTCGGATTTTTGTAATTCGGCATAAAATTCTCCTGAACAAATATTTATAAATTGGTTTTTCACTGATATGTTTTGATTTTGTTATCAAGCCGCATTATTTTTAAACCTGCGACGATTTCTATAAAAAGATATTTCATTTTCTCTGCGGAACACTTTTGCATTTTTGTGTAGAATACTTTGCGAAAATCCGCACCGTCGATTTAATCGAATTCCACTTATTTATGTTATAAGATTTTATTATATAATCGTTTTTTTGTCAATCCGTTTTTGATTTTTTAATTCATATAAAAGTCTTGTAAAAAGACAAAAAATCAACACTCTGCTCTCCCGTTTTTCCGCAAAATCCGAATGATATAAAAAATGGCGGCACAATATCTGTTACAGTGACTTTCTCCTGTTAAAATAATCCCCCTATCTTCGCTTACGAAGTATAGGGGGCTACATCTTTTCATATCCGAAATGATAAATTGAAATTTACGGTTTATATATGCACCGCAAGTTTTAATGCAATATGTAATTTATCAAGATTGTGATTTGCATCCGACAACTTGGTATTATCATAACTATTTTCACACAACACATCGCCTGTTACAAGGAAATTATACAGTTCGAAATTGTAAAAATCACAGACCGCCTGAACTCCCGCAACTTCCATTTCGACGGCAATACAGCCATCATTTTTGCGTAACGTAACTTGTCCGACGGTTTCTCTCAACATCGCGTCCGTAGTCCAAACTCTTCCCTGCACGCTGGGGATCTTCCACATATCAAATAAAGTCTTAATTTTGTCGCTATTTTTGACTTTGATGTAATCGCTCGGCGGCGCATAGTGATAAGACATTCCTTCGTCGCGGTATGCTTCCGTAGGGATTACATATTTATTTGTAGTTTTTTCGCTGTCTAAGCTACCTGCGGAACCGAACATTATAAACTTTGAAACACCCGTCAACCAATTTGCCTCAATTAAATATTCTGACGCCATAGTAGAGCCAATACACGATAAATAGAACGCTATATCTTTCCCTTGATAAGCAAATTTATAAATGGGACACTTTCCGTTAACGGTTTTAATTACGGTTATTTTTTCACAACGAAAAGTTGACAGAATATAATCCGAAATATTTTTTGAAAAAGTAATCAAGCATATATCCGCCAGGTGTTTGCGCTCACCGTAAAAATCTTTCAAAGTTAAAATCGGCTGAGTTATATTATCAAATGAATCCGTAATCATTTTTTACTCCTCCTTAAATTACTCTTTACCCAATATCATTATATCCAATCAATATTAAAAAATCAAGGAAAGACCCGACTGTCTTTCCTTGATTTTTATCACTAAGGAATACACTTTTTGCCGTCATTTTTCAATTCTGATGCTGAACGCTTTTATACTCGTCGTAAAATTTATAATACGGACACTCTTTTGTAAAGCCTTTTAAAAATCTTTCCTTTTCATCTTCATCGAGTGAAACGGTGCAGTAATAGGAATCGGTGTATTCGTCGTAATCATAATATTCACAATACTCGCATTTCGATTTCGTCTTCATAAAAGCACCTCCGCATTTAAAAAATTTGTTGTCGATTTCCGATGATATTACAATAGTTCAGGCATATCTGTATTTGACTTTTATAGCAGACTTTGCCGTGAGATACATTAGATATGTAAATAAAACAAGATAGACCGAATAACAAAGAATATAGAAAATATAGTCGGCGAAAATAATATTTCCCGCATTTATCTCTCCCATTCTGCCGCTCACAGTACCGTATAAAAATCGATACAGCGCATACGCGGGATATGCGAGTCCTTTACCGAACCGATATACATAGTCTATTCCGAAAGCAGTTATACCGAGAAAAAACATGAAGATCTCGCCCGGCAATATAAGCTTTATAACACTTTTTAAAATGCTCTTGTTGTCTCTTGCTTCGAAAAATCTTTCTTTGTAATATTTCAGATAAAATCTTAAAATCACAATGGGAATTATCAGGGAAACAGCAACGGAATATACGGTAAACACATCTTCCACATAATTCTTTATAGCCCAGTAATACAAACCAAACGCTATAAATCTGCCGAAAAAAGAATAAACCGTATACTCAAAATTGTCATAAGCCATTATCTTTTTACTGTCCTTGTGCATATATCTATTGCAACAGATTTTGAAAACAAATATAAGAGCAATTATGAAAAATATTTCACATATAAGATAGAACGGTATAAACATAAGAAAATCTTTTAGTGTCCATGCGTGTTCAATAAACATTGCAGTGTATCGGTTATAGCTTTTTATATAAAAAATTATATACATGCTATATGCAGGATATGCCGTGTAACGACCGAACATCGTGATGCTGTAAGGTATAAGGCACGCAATAAAATTCAGAACCTCTCCGATCCCAAGATATATAAAAAATGATTTTAGAAGTGGTATTTTGTGAGAGCTTTCGATCTTCGCGTAACCGGTAGTTTCACGCGCCGTCTTTTTAAACATTATTCCGTATACGAATATCAAGAATATTGTAAATATGCTGTATTCCCATAGAATGTAGCTGAGTTTTACGCTGCCCAATATGTAATTCTCATATTTTTTAGTAAAAGAAGTGCTGACAAGGCGAAGCGGTAAAGCCATCAGAGAAAACCATATAACCTCGTTGCGATCTATAATATTGCGTATTTTCATAACTCCTCCTGCACAAAAATGCAAATCCGAAAAAGCCCGCATTAAACAATATACATCGGATTTGCAAAGCTGAAAATCAAGATTGCCCAATCAATTCATGTACGGTGCGAAAAACAAAAAATAATACAATTTTACCGCTTTATGTCATCACTTTTAAATATATTCGCGAAGTCTGAAAGAAACGCCTGTATTTTCCGCTATCTTACGGCATTTCTCTATATCCTCTTTCGGTATCGTCGTATCAACAACGGAAAGAACGACTTCGCCGACATATTTCTTTACGTTTTCCGCAAATTTTATCAAAGCCGCATGAGCTTCTTTTCCGAATTCGGGAACGCACATACGCTCGTATTCTTCTGCGTCGGATGTATTAAGACTTATCGATACGACGTCGACAAGTCCTTTGAATTCGGCGGCAGTATCACGCGAATTTATGAGGTCGGAATGTCCGTTTGTATTGACTCTTATTTTTATATCCGATCTTTCTCTTATTTTCTTGCAGATCGAAAGCATATCGGAAAGCCTTTCGGTAGGCTCTCCGTAGCCGCAAAAAACGATCTCGGAAAAAGCGTTAAGATCACGCTCGAAAATGCTTTTTTCTATCTCCTCCACCGTGGGTTCGCGGTCGAGCCACAGATTGCCGTAAACGGTATCTCCGTGGGACCTCACGCAAAAATCACAGGCATTCGAACAGCGGTTTGTCATATTGACATAAAGCCCATTCCCGCAGGTATATGTTATTATCATCGGAAACACCTCCAAAATACAGTTCATTTTATCTATCGGCTATGCCGTTTTAAGACTTTCGGATTTTATAAATATAAAGCTGCTCTTTCTATAATTATTATAGCATAAAATTCAAAATATATCTACAATTTTCCATTCTTTTTTCACGGCAAAAAGATTTATTTCAGAACGCCGAATATTTACTTTTACTTTGTTTTATGGTAAAATATTCTTATATGTTTAAGACGACGCAAAGAAACTTTGCCCCAAGACGTTCGGCGGGAATTTATTCCCGCGGTATCAAACCGTTTAGAGGACGCGCGGACATTTGCGTCAAGGTTATAAATGCAAAAACAACGACATATAAAACAAAAATATTGATTTAACGGAGAAAAAAATGGACATTATTTCAAAGCTCTCGCAAGAGCTTAATATAAGAGAAAATCAGATAAAAGCGGCAGTCGAACTTATCGACGAAGGAAATACGATACCGTTTATAGCGCGTTACCGCAAGGAAGTAACGGGATCTCTTGACGACGAACAGCTCCGCGCTTTAAACGAAAGACTTTCATATCTTCGCGGTCTTGAAAAGCGCAAAGATGAGGTAAGAGCCGCAATAACAGAGCAAGGAAAAATGACAGAAGAGATAGAAGAAGCTCTTGTCGCCGCCGAAATACTCGCGGAAGTGGAAGATATATACAGACCCTATAAGCAAAAAAGAAAAACGCGCGCTTCCGTTGCAAGAGAACGCGGACTTCTTCCCCTTTCAGAGCTTATCTTCGAACAGAAAGACGAATATGCAGAACAGATAGAAAAAGAAGCGGAAAAATATATTGACGAAGAAAAAGGCGTTCCGGACGTCAAAGCAGCGATAAACGGAGCGCTCGATATAATAGCCGAAAACATTTCCGACAATGCGGATTACAGAAAAGAGATCCGCGCGCTTACAAACGAATACGGATTTTTAACATCGAAAAAGGCAAAAGACGGCGAATCCGTCTATGAAATGTACTATGACTACAACGAAAAGATATCCTCTGTTCCATCTCACCGAGTTCTTGCTCTCAACCGCGGAGAAAAAGAGGAATTTCTCAAAGTAAACATAGATATTTCCGCGGACATTCCGCTGAATTATCTTTCCTTAAATGTTGTAACAAATCCAAAAAGCCCAGCGTACCGCTACGTTATGCGCGCAATGGCGGACAGCTATTTCAGACTTATCGCTCCTTCTATCGAAAGAGAGATACGTTCCGACCTTTTCGATAAAGCGTCGGAGGGGGCAATAAAGCTCTTCTCTCAAAACCTCAAAAATCTCCTCATGCAGGCCCCTATAAAAAACAAGACCGTTCTCGGTCTCGACCCCGGATACAGAACGGGCTGCAAGCTCGCCGTCGTAGACAAAACGGGTAAAGTTCTCGATACCGCGGTAATATATCCCACAAAACCGCAGGAAAGAAAAGAAGAAGCCGCAAAGGTGGTAAAATCGCTTATTAAAAAATACGGCGTCGACGTCGTATCGATAGGAAACGGAACCGCGTCAAAGGAAAGCGAGATATTTATCGCAGATGTTTTAAAAGAGCTCGGCGGAAATACAAAGTATATAATAGCGAGCGAAGCGGGCGCTTCCGTCTACTCCGCGTCAAAGCTCGCCGCAGAGGAATTTCCCGATTTTGACGTAACACAGCGCAGTGCCGTTTCCATTGCTAGAAGAATACAGGACGCGCTGGCAGAGCTTGTAAAGATCGATCCGAAATCGATAGGCGTAGGTCAGTACCAGCACGACATGAAGGAAGCGCGACTCGACGAAGCTCTCTCCGGTGTCGTTGAAGACTGTGTAAACTCTGTCGGAGTCGATATAAACACAGCGTCTCATGCGCTTCTCGGGCATATAGCCGGCATAAATGCAACAGCCGCAAAAAATATAGTAAAATACAGAGAAGAAAACGGAGAATTCACAAGCCGTGCGCAGATACTGAAAGTTCCGAAAATAGGCGCAAAAGCGTTCGAACAGTGCGCAGGCTTCCTTCGAGTATCGGGATCAACGGAAATACTCGACAACACGGGTATACATCCCGAATCATATAAAGCGGCAAAAAAGATAATAGAAAAATTCGGATTCACCGAAGACGACGTCAAAAACTGCCGTCTTTCCGGCATTGAAAAGACCGCGGAGATATACGGTATAGACAAACTCGCAAAAGAGATAGAGGCAGGCGTGCCCACCGTAAAAGATATCATAAAAGAGCTTCAAAAACCGGGCCGCGACATACGCGACGACCTGCCCATGCCCGAACTCAGAAGCGACATTCTTGATATGAATGACCTTGAAGTCGGCATGGTCCTTTCCGGAGTTGTAAGAAACGTTATAGACTTCGGCGCTTTTGTCGACATCGGCGTTCATCAGGACGGTCTTGTTCATGTTTCCGAGATATGCGAAAAATTTATAAAACACCCCGCCGAAGCACTTTCGGTAGGAGACAAAGTACGCGTCAAAATAAAAAGCATCGACAAGGCAAAAGGCAGAATCGGACTCACTATGAAAGGCATATAATTTTTTAATAAATTAGAAAATCATCATCGTTTTCTCCATTTCAAAATCGCGCCTTTTACTTATTGTGCAAATTGTCCAAATATTTTTCTGAAAAATTGGACATTTAAACTCTTCCAAAATACAGTGTTTTCTGATATAATATTTAAGACAATAGAATGCTTATTTAATTTTTGAAATATTACTCGGGAACAGTTTCCCGATAAAATTCCTCTCATCGGCGACTGGGAGGTTAAAAAATCTTTCTTATTGTCGCCGGGAACGGAGTTTCTATGGCAAGTTTATCACTCAGACACATCTACAAAAAATACCCCGGAGGCGTTACGGCTGTTTCGGATTTCTGTCTTGAAATTCGCGATACAGAGTTCATCGTCTTCGTAGGACCTTCCGGTTGCGGAAAATCCACAACGCTTCGTATGATAGCAGGTCTTGAAGAGATCACAGAAGGCGAACTTTACATAGGCGATCGTCTTGTAAACGATGTCGCACCGAAAGACCGTGACATAGCGATGGTGTTCCAGAACTATGCTCTTTATCCTCACATGACCGTGTTCGATAACATGGCATTCGGTCTTAAACTTCGCAAAGTACCGAAAGAAACAATCAAACGCAAAGTTGAAGAAGCAGCTCGCATACTCGATATATCTCACCTTCTCGACAGATACCCGAAGGCTCTTTCCGGTGGTCAGAAGCAGCGTGTTGCTCTCGGACGAGCTATCGTTCGTGAACCCAAGGTATTCCTTCTCGACGAACCGCTTTCAAACCTTGATGCAAAACTCCGTGCAGCGATGAGAACAGAGATCACAAAGCTTCACAACACGCTCGGCGCAACGTTCGTATACGTTACGCACGACCAGGTAGAAGCTATGACAATGGCTACCCGTATCGTTGTTATGAAAGACGGTATCATCCAGCAGGTAGATACTCCTCAGAACCTTTACGATAATCCCTGCAACGTATTCGTCGCAGGATTTATAGGCACTCCTCAGATGAACTTCATCAACTGCAAGCTCGAAAAAGAAGGAAACAACGCATATCTCCACTTTGGCGATGTAAAGATAAAACTCCCCGAAGAAAAAGGCAACCTCCCCGAACTTCAACCCTACATGGGAAAAGAAGTTATCGCAGGTGTTCGTCCCGAAGCTATCGTTGACACCCCCATGCAGATCGCAGCTCTCGAAGATGCATCTTTCGAAGTTTATGTTGATGTTACAGAGCTTATGGGCGCTGAAATCTATCTCTACCTCGTTGCAAACAAAGTAGTAATAGACGAAGCTGTTGCAAAGAAGAAGAACGTCGTAATCGACCGTTCCGGCGAACAGAAACTCACAGCACGTGTATCCGCAAGATCCACAGCTCGTGGCGGAGATACAATAAAAATTGCTATCGATACCGCAAGAGTTCACATCTTCGATAAAGATACCGAGCAGTGCATCTGCCACTAATCAAAAATACGACAAGCCGACATATGTCGGCTTGTTTTTTGTTTATATAAAGAAACAGCACGGCGTCGCCGTGCTGTTTCTTCGCGTGTTGAATGTTGGGGCGTCTGCCGTG
>UQXK01000019.1 GCA_900544985.1 uncultured Eubacteriales bacterium | reverse complement strand
GAGCGCGACCTTGCCAAGGTCGAGGTGGCGGGTTCGAGCCCCGTAATCCGCTCCATAATAGCGGTTTGCAAAAACGAAAATGATGTAGAAATTTTCATAAGAAGCATCTTTTCGTTTTTTCATTCTCCGGCACCATAGCCAAGCGGTAAGGCAGAGGTCTGCAAAACCTTTATTCCCCGGTCCGATTCCGGGTGGTGCCTCCAAGTCTGTGTGTACAAATAGATATACACCGAAAAAGTCCAGTAACCATAAGGGTTTCTGGACTTTTTTCGTTCCTGATTCCGGTACTGATTTTCATAGATATTTTTGGGCAAAAACGGCATATCAACCGGAATTGTACCGGCGAAGTGCCATTTGACTATTATTCTCGGGCAGATTTTCATGAGTGAATCATGAGAATCTGCCCTTTTTTTGTTCCCTGAATTTGTTAAATCTTTGTGTCTGAAAAGAGGTGATTGAAATATTCTTTATCCACTGTCGTAACCCCACCGATTGACTTCCCCGAACTAATAATCAATCATGAAAGGAACGAAATGAACAAATACGAAAAACAATTTGTACAGCGAATGAAAGCCAATTACCCACCCGGTACTCGCCTCGAGCTTCAATCGATGGACGATCCTTACTCTAAAATTCCACTGGGTACCCGAGGAACAGTACTTCATGTTGACGACACAGGTACGATCCACATGAAATGGGACACGGGAAGTGATCTCGGACTCATCCCCGGCGAAGACCGATTCCGCAGACTGACTTCAGATGAAATTGCCGAAGAAAACGGTGAAGTCTCTTCGGAAGATCAGGATTGCGGGATGAGTATGTGATTTGGGGTGATAACATGCAGAAAGAAACAGAAAGAAAACCGTATGCGATCCGCAATCTTGCCGAACTCAAACGTCTGATCGTCCCCGGCACCGAGATGAAAACGCTGTCCCATGCCTATCACCCGGATATGGTCGGTCTTACCCGTGTGGTCAATGAAGTGCATACCAACTGCTTTTATTCAAGCATTAAGGATCAGCCTTGTCACAGATGGTCTGTCTGTAACAACGGAAAAGGATTTCGTACAGACTTTGAAAAAGCGGGAGATTATCTCTTTGAGGGAAACTGCATAAAACTTCTCAATAATCGTGCAAAGGACGGAAGCGTTTTGATGGAATTTGAAGTCTATCCGCACGAACCACAGCAAATACAAGAAACCAAATACCAAAGCCGTGATGACAAAAACATTGCGGCTTTTCTTCATGTTCTGGATACTGAAGTTTTTCCGAAAATTGATTATGAGAAATATCTCCATGCCTGTCAAACCCACGATCTCGAATACCCGACAGAACTGCTTAAAATGTTCCATGAAGCATTCGTTCAAATCTACGGCGATGATCTGCTGACCGGGCGGGATGCCGAATGGATCATTCTTCCCGCCGTTCTTCAATCAGAAAAAACAGGAGATATCCTTGTCGGCCTGGTCGAACTCGATCTTTCTTCTTCAGGTGAACATTGGGGTACCAACTTTTTGACTCCCTACGGAATGTTTAGCTTCGAAGAAGATCGTGTTGGCAGATTGCCAAAATACATGAAAGAAAATTTTATTCCATACGATTACTACTATACACCTGAAATCTTAGGTGACATCCATACAGATAAGAATAACGCCCCCGATGAGATCAAGACCATGCTGATGAACGCCACAGGCGAAACCTACGGCATGGTGCCCGGAATGTGAGGCACCGATGGGAAACATACGAACATTGGATATGTTTTCCGGCATCGGCGGTTTCCGTTCCGGACTTGACCGCATCGGGGGCTTTTCTTTTGTCGGTCACTGTGAGATCGACAAGTATGCTAACCAAGCGTATACAGCAATCTATCAACCGAAAGGAGAGATCTATTTTAACGATGCAAGAACAATCGATCCGAGTGCCGTGCCGGATATCGACCTTATTTGCGGAGGGTTCCCCTGTCAATCCTTTTCCATCGCCGGTCGGCGCCGTGGATTTGATGACACACGCGGAACACTGTTTTTTGAAATTGCCCGGATCGCTCAAGTTAAGAGACCCACATGAAAACGTTCCCGGACTCCTGTCGCATGACAACGGCAGGACATTTGCGACCATCCTCGCTACGCTGGATGAACTGGGGTACGATGTCGCATGGCAGGTGCTTAACAGCAAAGATTTCGGTGTCCCCCAATCCCGGCAGAGAGTGTATATTGTCGGATATCTTAGAGACAAATGTGCCGGAGAAATATTATCTTTCACAGAGTCAAATGGAAAAACTCTTATCCAAAGCATACCCGGAAAACAAGGCGAACGGGTCTATCGGACAGACGGACTCTCCTGCACCCTGACAAGCTGCGGAGGTGGCTTTTCCGGAAACACAGGACTGTATGAGGTGGATGGATTCAATCTGCCTATCAAGGTAAAAACCAAATCCGGTTACCAATTGGCTCGTCCGGGCGACAGCATTGACCTTGCTTATGCCAATATGAATACCCGCCGCGGCAGAGTCGGGTATCAGATTGCACATACCGTAACACCCGGCAATACGCAGGGGTGTTTTTTCATCGATCTGAATCCGCCTCCGCATCTCACGGATGTGGCAAGATGTATTACCGCACGCCATGATTCCGGTATCAGTCATCGTAAAGGCGAACATTCCGGTGTTTTGGTTACCGGGGATGCTCCATGTGCTGTTATCGCCCCAGATAAAGAGAATGTCAGACAGCAAGGGAGACGAATCAAAGAGCCGAATGAGCCGATGTTCACGCTGACCGCACAGGACAGGCATGGCATCTATCACAGCGGCCGTGTGCGGAAATTAACGCCTCGCGAAGCCTGGAGATTGCAGGGATTTACCGACGAACAGTTTGACAGAGCCGCCGCAACCGGACTGTCCGATGCACGGCTTTATAAAATGGCAGGTAATGCGGTCAGCGTTCCTGTGGTTTCGGCGGTAGGAACGGTTATTAAAAATATTTATTACGAAATGTCAGAACAGGAGAAACACAATGCCTAATCATATTACGAACATCATCCGTTTTCAGGGTGATCCGCAAGCAATTGCACAAATGCTCCAAGCAATTGCCTATGATGATCTGTCTGAACACGGTGTAAAAGCCGATGTTCATACCATTGACTTTGGTAAAGTCATTCCGCAACCGGATTACCTCTACCGTGGAAACCTCGGTCCCGCAGAAAGAGAAAAATACGGGACAAAAAACTGGTATGATTGGAATGTTTCTCATTGGGGTACCAAATGGAACTCATATGGGTACTGCGAATATGACCAACCGGAAAACGCTTTGAAATTTGACACAGCATGGTCTGCCCCGCACCCGGTTATTGAGAAACTGTCGGAAATGTACCCTCACATCGGCATCGAACACAGTTGGGCGGATGAGGACATCGGATGCAATTGCGGACGGCATATCTATATGGGTGGTGACAGAATGGAAGAATACTATCCCGACTAACGGCACTCGTCCTGCCATCTCTTCACATATTGACGCAGAAGTAATGGCGCAATACAATGTGATCTTTTTGGGCTTTCCAATCTGGTGGTATGATCTGCCGATGCCGGTCTGGACTTTTTTGGAGGAATATGATCTGTCAGGTAAAACCATTATTCCGTTTTTCTCACACAACGGCAGCTCGTCGGGAGCAAGCAGTCGTTCAACCATCGCAAAGCTTTGTCCGGGTTCCACGGTTCTTACCGATGATTATCTTTCGGTAAGCGGCAGAAGTGTCAGCGGAGCCGGGGATCAGGTTGCAAAGTGGGTAGCAGAGTTGGGCTATGCCAAAAAACAATAAAAACGAAAAGGAGATACACGAATGAAAAAAAGAAATCGGCTTTTTATGATCCTTGCACTCGTGCTTTGTATGGGTATCCTATTCACAGCCTGTAGCGGCAAGACTCCGAATACGCCATCGGAAAGTGATTCATCACAAATCGGAAATCCAAATCATCCCAATACGCCAAACACGGGCGACGATGTTCCCGATACGCAATATATCGTAAATTTTGACAGTCAGGGCGGCAGTGTTGTAGAAAGTCAGACGGTAGTGTCGGGTAACTTGTTGACGGTTCCCGCAAATCCGACAAAAGAGGGGTATGACTTTCTCGGATGGTTCAAGGGAGCAGCCGAGAATGCCGAGCGGTGGAACTTTGAAACCGACACCGTAACAGCAGAGATTACGATCTATGCACATTGGCAGGCACAAGCATCGGAAACTGCCGGCTTGACTTTTTCCCAAAACGGTAACGGTTACACTGTGACGGGCTATACGGGTGACAATGCGGTGGTCATCATCCCTGCGGCCTATAACGGTCAGCCTGTAACCATGATCGGGGAAAGCGCGTTTGCATATTCCCGTCACAACGAACCCATCACATCTATTACCGATCCGTCACAAACCCAAAACTTCCATTCCGAAAATACACTTGAACAGCCTTCGGATTTTCAAACTTCCACTGAGGTAAAACCGATCTATGGTTCTGTAACCGAAGGAAGCGACAGCTATCGCGGTTTTGTTCTCGACAATGTTTATCATTCCGAAAGCAATGGTGATATTCACTATAACCTGTATGTTCCCGAAAGCTACGACGGAAGCCGACCGTATGCTCTGTTTGTGTCTTTGCCGGGGTATGAGGGACTGTATTTTCAAGGTGTCGGAACGAATATCAGAGCGGAGCAATTCGTAATGTATATGTTTTGACGTGTTATGTTACCTGCGACGAAAACAATAAAGTATTTTATTCCAAGGACGGAAAACTGTATTTAAAATAAGATGATGTGCTTGTAGAAGATATTATTTACACGGATTTCGATTTAGACAAACACAATGAAGCACATAGCGACGGACCGTTTATCAATTCCGTATTCGGATGATATAAATATAAACGTCGGCTTTTTTCAGATCCCGAGGAATATTACTAAAATAAAAAGTCCCTGTATTTCAGGGATTTTTTTGTTTTTCGGATATTTTAATTGAAATATTAAACCGTTGGTTGTAAAAAAGTTGAATATACACTGATTGACAAAAAAACTTTTTGCGGGATACAATAAGTTGATCCATTATACTTATTTCGCTAATCCCTTGCATTAAACTGCAAGGGATGGTTTTTTGTATATAAATTCAAAAAAATCAAAAAAATGAAGTCATGATATCCGTTTTTTTCATTGACCGAAAATCTTTTTTGGGAGACAATATAATTGAAAATAAAATTTCATGTTTTATGAAGAGAGGTGCTGTATGAAAATTTACGATCTCAGAGTGAACAGACGCGAAAGCCCTATGGGAATAGCGAATAACAATATTGTTTTTTCTTTCAAGGCGGATACGGACACTGTATATACCGCGAAGATTTTTTCCGAAACAGGAGCGCTTCTCGCTTCCCGTGAAGTGGATTTTTGTAATGCGGGCGCATTTTACTTTGATTTTGACTTCCCGTGCGGAGAAAGAATGGAGTATTGCGTCTTTGCCGACGGTGTAACGGAAAAGACCGAATTTGAAACGGCGGGAGCGCTTTCGGCGGATTTTATAACGCCGTCTGATTCGGAATTGTACGCACCGATTTTCGAAAAGAGTTTTTCCGTTTCGGGAAATATCAAAAAAGCACGTCTTTATATAACTGGACTCGGACTTTACATGGCGGAAATAAACGGAGATCGTGTCGGAAATCGCTATCTTACTCCCGGATATAACGATTATGATGCGTATCTGCGTTATCAGACGTATGATATAACCGATCTTATCTCGTGCGGCGAAAACAAGATAGAAATCCATATGGGTGACGGCTGGTATAAAGGGCGGTTTGGCATAGATAAGCCTTTGGAGCGCGGCGGAAATGTTTTCGGAAGCAAATATATTTTGTCGGCGCGCATTCACATAGTCTTTGAAGACGGAGAGGCGGAAGATATTCTTTCCGATGTGAGTTGGCGGGCACATTCGTCTTTCTGTACCGAAAATTCCATATACGACGGAGAAGTAAGAGATTATACATTGACAGAAAAGAAATATTGCGGTTGCGAGATTGTAAAAGAAAAATTCAATACCGTTGCGGATTTCGGTGCGCCGATAGTGGAAAAAGCTGTGCTGAAACCGCATATATATATTTCGCCATCGGGAAAAAAGATACTCGATTTCGGTCAGAACATGGTCGGCTTTGTCCGTTTCCGCGCAAAACTTCCGAAAGGAACGCGTATGTCTCTTTCTCATGGGGAGATATTGCAGAACGGAGAATTTTTCGGTGCAAATCTTCGCACGGCAAAGGCGCGTGCCGTCTATATTTCCGATGGGACCGAACGTGTATATGAACCGTATTTTACCTATTTCGGATTCAGATATGTTCTTGTAGAGGGGATTGACGATATCTCTGCGGATATGTTTGAAGGCGTTGTGATATATTCGGATCTTCCGCGGGTTTCAAGCTGCGTTACGGACAACGGTAAGATAAACAAGCTCATAGAAAACACTCTTTGGGGGCAGAAAGGAAACTTTCTTGATGTGCCTACGGATTGTCCGCAGCGCGACGAGCGTCTGGGATGGACTGCGGACACTCAGGTGTTTACGGCTACCGCGTGCTATAATATGGACTGTTTTCCTTTTTATGAGAAATATATGAGAGATCTTCGTGCGGATCAGACTATGTACTACGGAGGTGATATACCGATGTATTCTCCTTCGCTTAAACACGAGGCGGGGAACGGCGGCGCTGTCTGGGCGGACGCCGCGACGATAATTCCGCAGAAAATCTATATGTTTTACGGCGACAAACGGCTTCTTGAAAGAAACTATACGATGATGCGCGATTATGTTGATGTGCTTATCGGAAAAGATAAGTCGGAAGGAGACCTCGGTCTTATTTTAAAAGGGTTTACTTTCGGCGATTGGCTCGCGCAGGACGGTGCTTGTCCGCAATCTCTTGCAGGCGGAACGGATAACGGTTATATAATGAGCGTGTACTACTATAATTCCGTAAAAATTCTGGCTGAAAGTGCAAGGGAGCTCGGAAAAAATGACGATGCGGAGAAATATTCTGCTCTTGCAAAAAGAATATATGAAGCTCTGCTCGACGAGTATTTTGCCCCGTCAGGCAGGCTCGCTCTCGACACGCAGACGGCATATGTTTTGTCTTTGTATTACGGAATATACAGAAACAAAAAGAAAGTTATAGAAGGGTTCCGCGAAAGACTCGCGAAAGATTTCTACCGTATGAAAACGGGCTTTACGGGAACACCTTTGATTCTTCCCGCAATGTTCGAAAACAGAATGGATTCTGACGCATACAGAATACTTTACAACGAAGAATGTCCCGGTTGGCTTTATGCCGTAAATCTCGGCGCTACGACTGTCTGGGAACGCTGGAATTCCGTGCTTCCCGACGGAAGTATAAGCGGCATAAATATGAATTCATTAAATCATTATGCGTACGGTTCTGTGTGCGAGGCGATATATTCCTATATTTCCGGACTTTCTCCTTTAAGACCCGGATGGCTCGGGGCGCGTATTGAGCCGCATCCGAATTACAGAATGAGGAAAATCAAATTCTCATTCGATTCGCCGCGCGGCGTTTATTGTGTGGAGTGGGAGATAAAAGACGGAAAGTTTGTGCTCTTTGCCGATATTCCGGCAGGGTGCTTTGCCGATGTCGTTCTTCCCGGCGGAGAAAAACAAAAAGTAGGCGCGGGGCATTTTGAATTTTCCATGAAAGCTCCGGAATATCTTATAAGACCGTTTGATCTGAATACTCCGAATATTGATATCCTCTCCGATAAAAACGCGCGTGAAGCATTGAGGGAATGCCTTCCTCAGGCATATTCGATGGTCACGGGGGAAAACGAGGAATTCAAAATAAAGAACGGGCATTTTCTCGGCTCTCTTCCCATGTTCGGCGCGGACAAAACATCTCTTGCGGAATATGAAAAGAGACTTTCGGAAATATCTTTTTGATGTTGAAATAAATTTTTAAGTGATATATGAGAAAAGAAAAAACGCACTTTTGGGGAATATGACCTTAACGCATATGTCTGCCTCTCCAAAGACGGATATATACCGTAATTTAAGCGGTGGTTATAATCCCCGCCGAACGGTCTTGCGGCGCACGCCCCTTGTGCTGCTGCAATCGTCAAAGCGTGATAAAGTTTGATACAATATTTTTCCACTATTAAAAAGCGCGTCCGACTGAAATGAGTCGGACGCGTTTTCTCTTGATGTAAAACGATTATTTGCATATTATACAAATGTATTGATTTTCGGATTACGCTACTGCTTTTATATTTTCTTTATGACCGCAAGCCGTATTTCATGCGGCATAAGGGAAACTTTGAAACATAGGTTTCCGCCGACGGCGGACAGTTTCTGCATACGGAAATTCGGAACTGCGGCGGCGCGAAGTGCCTCTTCTGCCTGTTTTGTGCGCGGCTCCTCTCCTCCGAAGCATCTGTCCCATATATCGTATACGCTTCCGTATTCGCGGTTTACAATATATTCTTCCGCGATATACTCTCCGTCCGCGACGTTTTGAAGTGTTATATCGAAATTTTTTATCTGTTCGCTGCGGAATGCGGAGTATCTGTTTTTGTCGTTCGTATCGAAGAGTTCGCCTGCGGCGTACAGTTCGTTATAATGTATATAGTTTGCAAAAACGAATTGGAAACCGGAGCTGTTTTTTGTCGCAATGACGCCCTTTTCCTTGCCTATTAGCGTATGTCCGAGCTTTGCGAGAAATTCGAAAGCATAGTATGGCGGTTTTTTTATGCCGTTTTTGGTGAAAAGCCCGTGCCCGCCATGGAAAAGTCTGTCGTCTGCCGGAAGTTCGTATATGTCGTCCGTAAGACTCCAATAGCCGAAAGAATCGAGTCTGTCAAAATTTGCCATGATGTTGCGTGCCACATAAGGTCCCTTGAATGCGGTATCGTTCAGAAGGTCTCTGTGGGATGTGGTGGAATTCCATTCGGTAAGATAAACGGGGAGATCTGAATAACCGAGGGATTCGAGTTTTTCTTTGACTTTTGTTATCGTTTCACCCAATATATACGGATTTGAATGAAGCTCTATCGAATTGCTCGAAAGATGGTCTATATCGTATGTCACGGAAGTTTTTACGGGATAAAAATGGAGATTTACAAAATCCGGCGGACAGTCGGAAAGCTCTTTTGCCATTTTGTCGAACCAGTCGTGGTAAAGGAGCGTTTCGTACATGACGGATGTAGTGCCGAATTTTGCTTCCGGGAAAACTTCCTTGACGGCTTTATAAGTCGCCCTGTAAAAACCGGGGAAGAGCGACGGATCGCGGAATCCGAACATATTCTGCGGTGTTTCCGCCTCGTTCCAAACGCTGAAAAGCCACTTTTCGACCTCATCGCTTCCGTAACGGGAAAGTATATGTCGCGTAAAAGTTTTTATAAATTCTCCCCATTCTTCGTTGCTTTTCGGTTCGCTTGTTATGAGCGGACGGAAAAATGCGGTCTTTTCCGGATATTTTGCAAGCTCTTTGGGCATAAAAGAAAGTTGAAGAAGCGGTTTCAGATTTATCGAGAGAAGAAAATCGAGTATACGGTCTATATTTTCGAAATTTATTATCGACGTTCCGTCGGAGGATTTTGTATATACGCTTAAATCGTCGTCGAAAAGTCCGTGAAATTTTATATATTTGAAACCTATATCCTTTTGCGCCTGCCGCAGCATCTGGCGTATATTTTCGCGTAACAGATCGGAAGCGCGCCCGACGGTGCAGAAGTTTTTGAATGTGTGTTTCAGTTTTACCGATGTATTTGAAGCGTCGAATGAAAACTCGAATGACGAAATATCGGATCTTTCCGGAAGCGTTGCGATATTTTCCGAATCGGAAAGGTATTTCGCAAGCTTTGCCAGATAATCCGTTTTTTTGAAGTCCACATAGTTCATGCTCTTTTCGGATAAAGCAAATTCCCCGATATTTCTGTTTTTGCGGTGCTCGCTCGGAAGACATCCGTAAGTTTCCTTGTGCATGGAGACAAAGGCGCGCGTGTTGGGAAATCCGCTTTTTTCGGCGACATCGTCTATGGACATATCCGTCGAAAGGAGAAGTCCCATTGCCTCCGTGAAACGCAGGCTGTCTATATATTTTTTGAATGTTATTCCCATCGTCTTTTCGAAAAGACGCGAAAGATAAGCGGCGGAAAAGAAAAATTCGTTTGCCGTTTTTGTAAGCGATATTTCGGTGTGATAATTATTCTGTATATAGTCGAGAACGCCGCTGAGTTTTGAAATGTGTTTTTTATATGTTATGAATTTTTCCGCGTCGGCGCTGTCGGAACGGAATTTTGAAACGATCTCGTATTTTAATCTTAGCACAAGACTTTGCATGAGCACGTCGCAATACGGCGCTTTTTCGCTGTGAAGTTTTATAAGACGTGCCATTATTGATTTTATCATTGAATAATCCGCGCCGGAATTTCTAACACTATCAATATTGAATCCGCCATCGTCACCGAAAACGTTATTGCGTACTTGAAGCGCGAGTATTACGGCGCCTTCTTTGGAAAGAAGCGAGTGCGGCTCATAAGCGTTTATAAGTAACAGATCTCCTTCGCGGTATTTTTTTACCGTGCCTGTCGTGACCTCGCATTCTCCGTCAAGTATGAGGAGAAATTCGTAAGCTGTGTGCCAGTGCATAGCGAAGGAATCGACTTTGTGCAGGAATATGCGTATATCAAGCGGGTGGCTGTATTCACATATTTCGTACATCGACTGCATGATACTTCACCTCCTCGTTTTATGTCAAATCTCATTAAGTTGTGCGGGGCTGTTATTATAAATTATATATGGTTGAGTCAAATGTGTCAATAAAATGTGCATAAAAAATACTTTTTTGCCCAAAAAGGTGTAAAAAATTGACATATTTTACTGTTGGGCGGATTTCCGACATTTGAAAAGGAAAAAATCTTCCACAGTCTATGTAAAAATATCGCATTGAAAAAGATGCGTGAAAAAAATAAAATAAAAGTGTAAAAGCAAACAGCCGAAAATTCCCGTTCATGGCATTCTTTCTGCGCGGGAATCGGAAGCGCCATTCTTGAAGAGGGGGAGAAAATGGAACGCGAACGTAGTGAAAACGTAAAAAAAAGCGGCGATATCATAATGCAGATAACCGGAATGACGAAAACTTTCGGACCGGTTGTTGCTCTCGATAATGTCGATCTTTCCGTAAGGCGCGGAGAAATACGCGGACTTATAGGAGAGAACGGTTCCGGAAAATCAACGATCACGTCGATTTTTTCGGGTATGCAACCATGCGACAGCGGGGAAATGATTTATAAAGGTGAAAAATGGAATCCCCGTTCTATGAATTGGGCGCTCGATAAAGGCGTGGGAATGATAGTGCAGGAGAGCGGCACCGTTCCGGGTATAACCGTCGCGGAAAATATGTTCCTTTGCGAAAGCGAACGCTTTTCAAAAGGCGGATTTATAAACGGCAGCGAAATGCGCCGTGCCGCGCAAAAGGCACTGGACGATATCGGCGCGGGACATATCCGTGCGGGGGCGATTACCGGAAGCCTCGATATGATGGACAGAAAGCTTGTCGAGGTTGCAAAGGTATGGATGCAGTCTCCCGAGATAATCGTTGTGGACGAAACGACGACATCTCTTTCTCAAAAGGGCAGAGAGATAATATACGATCTTATGGAACGAATGAAAAATTCAGATCGTTCCGTTGTGTTTATTTCTCACGATCTGGACGAGATAATGGAAAAGTGCGATACTCTCACGGTCCTTCGCGACGGTCATATAATACGTACTTTCGAAAAGGAAGAATTTGACGCGGACGCGATCCGTTCTTCCATGATAGGACGTGAACTTCAAGGCGATTATTACCGTTCGGATTACGACGGGTCTTATTCCGACGAAGTCGTTCTTGAAATGAAAAATGTCACCTATAAAAACCGCGTCATAGATATGAGTCTTGAAGCACATAAAGGCGAGATACTCGGAATAGGCGGACTTTCCCACTGCGGAATGCATACGCTCGGAAAGGTGCTTTACGGCGCGCTTTCTCCGAGCAAAGGAGAAGTGCTCGTTCACGGCAAAAAAATGAAAAATCCGTCGTTTGCGATGAAAAACAAGGTCGGATATGTGGCGAAGGACAGGGATATAGAATCTCTCTGCACCGCGGCGTCGATAAGAGACAATATAGCTATCGCGGGAATGAATGAATACGCCGTGGGAAAACACTTTATTTTCTCCGCAAATGAGAGGAAATATGTCAAGAATCAGATAGACTTCATGCAGATAAAATGCTTCTCCATGGATCAGTCGGTCTCACAGCTTTCCGGCGGAAACAAACAGAAAGTCGTATTCGGAAAGTGGATAGGCTGCGGTTCGGATATCCTTATACTCGACTGTCCTACAAGAGGAATAGATATCGGCGTCAAGCAGACTATGTATCAGCTCATGTACAGGATGAAAAAAGAGGGCAAAACAATAATTATGATCTCCGAGGAAATGACGGAGCTTATGGGAATGGCGGACCGCCTTATAATAATGAAAGACGGACGGATAACAAAAGAATTCCCGCGCAGTCCCGATCTTTCCGATGCGGAAATCATCAAATACATGGTTTAAGGAGGCGGAGAAATGACAAACGAAAATATAAAGAACTCCAATCCCGCCGCTCTTACGCAAGATGATGTTTCTGTTTTGAAACGTCGCAAAAAAGCGCTTATGACACAGCGTATAGTCGGGCTTATACCTCTTATGGCGTGCGTTGTTCTCGGACTTTTATATGTTGTGAGCGCGCTGATAAACGGATATGATCTTGCCATCGGTTTTGAGGTCATAATAGCTAATGCCACGATAGTAGCTCTTGTAGCTACCGGTGCAACGTTTATATTTACCTCAGGCTCTTTCGATCTTTCCCTCGGCGCAAATATGCTTATATCCGCTATAATCGGCGGTCTTGTGGGAAAGGCGACGAACAATATCTTTCTGATGCTTATAGTCTGTGTTGCGGTTGCCATAACGCTCAGCGTACTGAACTCCGTTCTCGCCTCGTTTTTCAACCTTCCGGTATTCATAATGACAATAGTCATGATGAACGTTTATACATCGGTGGCGACGCTCATGATAACCGCTTTCGGAACGAACGCGGCTATATCGGTGCCAATGTCGCTTGTGAGAAGCCTTAACAACACAGGCTTCCGTGTGGCGATTCTCGTTGTATTCGAACTTTTCTGTTGCTTTGTTTTCTATATTCTGAAAACAGGGCGCAAGCAAAAGTTTCTCGGAGGAAATGCCGTTTGCGCGGGACTCTCCGGAATAAATGCAAAGAAGCTCACAATACTATCCTTTGCTCTTGCGGGAATCGGTATAGGTCTTGCTTCGTTTGCAATGATAGTGGAAACGCCGACGCTTTCGTCTTCTTCCGGCTCCTCTGTCGGAATGAATATGCTTATCGCGCTTGTTTTCGGCGGTATGAGCATGAGCGGAGGTCCGAGATCAAAGATGTATGCGGCGCTTCTCGGTTCTTTTTCAATGGCTTTTCTCGATTCGTTTATGAATATCTACGTTACGGGAAGCTGGTATCTGCAAATAGTAAAAGGCGTTCTCTTTGTTGTGGTCGTATTCCTCTTTTCAATAGGAAACCGCGCGAAGCTTTTGGAACGTTAAAAAAATTTGTCAATTTAAAAATAATATAAATTCAGGAGGAAACAGAAGATATGAAACATTATTTCAAAAAAATTCTTTCGGCGATGCTCGCTTTGGCGCTTCTTCTCTCTTGCGCGGCACTCGCTTCCTGCGGAAAAAAAGCCTCTGATATAAAGATAGGCGTTCTCCGCGAAGATGACAGCTCCGGCGAGGCTGCGGCTTGGGAAAAATATCTCAGAGCAGTAGGCGAAGAGATGGGCATAACATTCGATTTTACGACGACGGACAGCTCCGCGGCAGAGGTTTCTGCGATAAACACATATGCTTCAAGAGGATATGACGCTATTTTCCTCTTCTCTGACGACGATATAGTAGCCTCCGTAAACGCGGCTGCGGATAAGAAACTCTATGTAGCTATTCCCACAGGCCATCCGACGGCAGAACAGCACGAGCAGATCAAAAACATAGAGTACTTCTTGGGTTCGGTTGCTCCTACGGATGACACAGAGTATGAAGCTGGCTATGCTATGGCGAAATACTTTGTCGAAGAAAAAGGACAGAGCGCTTTTACTGTATTCGGCGGCGCTACCGGCTACGGCGCTTCTATGCACATTCAGAGACTTGCGGGAATGCTCGCTTATCTTTGCGAAGACAGCGGAACAAATTATGACGGCGCGAAGAAACGCGAGGAACTTGTCGGAAAACTTGCGGGCGCAGGTGTAGATCCCACGAAATTCGTCAGCACAAAATACAGAATAACGGGATATATGGACGGTTTCGCTTTTGACGACGCTTTCTCCACAAAGCTTACGAACAGCCTTGAAGCGGGCGGCGTCTGCATACTCTCGGTAGGTGCGGGAGATACTGTCGCAAGAATCGCATACGGTATCACTCAGGCGTCCTCTTCTATAAATAATGTTATGTGCGGCGGCGTTGACTCCATCGCGGCAGACTACGCGGAATGCTTTGATCTCGGTTATTCCTATGACTGCGGAAAATTCGCTTCCGCTATGGCTCCCGGAATCGTTCTTGTGCTCAGCGCCATAAACGGACACAAGATAACATCTCCCGACGGAAGCGCGGTAAGAGTCGGCATGAACTATTGGGTAGCTACAAGCAAAGACGCTCTTAATTCAATGCTTGCTTCCGATAACGCCGAAACCGGATATTGCTACAACAAAAACGTTCTCGATCATTTTATAAACAACACTTATGACGAGTTCTTGAAGCTTTGCAACGCAGATTACGAAGGCGCTGTTGCCATTCACGAAGCATACAACAAATAATCTTTTCATAATTCTCCTAATCCCTTCCGCGTCATACGGCGCGGAAGGGAACCACCCCTTGTTTTTTCCAAAATTTGCGAGAAAGGATAAGTTTGAAGATGACGGCTGCAAACGATAAGATAAAAAATATTTTCAAGAGGGGAATAGGTATAATCATAATTCCGCTTCTGTGTTTTGTGATAATGTCTGTTGCCTGCGCGGCTTCGGGTACCGCTCTGTTTACGGGAAGAAGTACTTGGCAGCTGTATTTCAGGGGACTTACCTATGTTCTTCTTCTTGCATTTGGCGTTTCCATAAATATGCACACGGGCAGATTTGATTTTGCCACGGGCGCAACGATGCTCATAGGCGGAGTTATAGGCGCGAAGTTATCATATAATCTCGGGCTTGGTCCTGTCGGAATGATAGCCATAAGCGCGGTGTTCGGCGCTATCTTTGGCGGAATTTCGGGGATTCTTTATATAACTTTAAAGCTTGCGCCGATGATAATAGGTCTTGGAATGACGCTCATACTCGAAGGTATTGTCGCTATAATAACGGGCGGACTTAAACCTGTCAGCTTCGGGACCGATACTTCATACTACCAATTTGCGGTAAATCCCGCGGCGCTTTCCGTGATAATCGTTATTGCGATCGCTTTTATGATAATAGTATTTCATTACACAAAGTTCGGTTATGACTACCGTGCTTTGCAGACAGGGCAAAAGATAGCGGTAAACACCGGAGTAAACGAAAAGCTCAACGCGGTGTTATGCTATATATTTGCCGGAATGTTATTCGGCGCAGCGGGCGCTCTGTCGATATGCTCCACAAACGGCGTCACGCCGACGATAAATTTCTCTACGATAGCTTCTATGTTCAGCTGCTTCCTGCCGCTCTTTTTCTCGGGATTTACCGGAAAATTCTGCAACAAACAGGTTGCCATACTTATCGGATGCGCATCATATGAGTTCATCCAGATAGGATTCGGACAGCTAAGCTTTGTAAACGCTTCCTTTACGTCGGATGTTTACAAGGTGGTAGAGGCGGTTATACTCGTAGTGTTCCTTATATACCTTAACAACGAAAATAAGATCGTCGAATTTGTAACCTTGAAAAAGCTGCGCGAAAAACGCGCCGAGAGGAAAAATACGGCGACATAAAAGATATATCTGATTTGAAAAACGGAGGAGAATATAATGGATCTTAAAGCAAAACCTTTTTATCTTTCGGAAGACGATATAAAGTGGGTTGAAGATACATTGTCCTCAATGAGTACGGAGGATAAGCTGCATCAGCTTTTCTGCCTTGTAACATATTCCGATGATGAAGAATACTGCCGTTTTATCGGCGAAAAAGTACGTCCGGGCGGATTTATGAGCAGGACTATGAGCGCGGAAATGTGTATTTCCGCAACGGAGAAAATGCAGAAATATTCGAAAATCCCTATGCTTGTCGCCGCGAACTTCGAAGCAGGCGGAAACGGCATGATAGTCGGCGGAACCGTGCTCGGAAGACCCATGGAGGTTGCGGCGACGGGGGATATAGAACAGGCGCGAAGGCTCGGCGAGGTCTGCGGTGCGGAGGGCGCGAGCGTCGGGGCTAACTGGTCCTTTGCCCCGATAATAGATATAGACTATAACTTCCGCAATCCCATAACAAATACGCGCACATTCGGCTCTGACCCCGACACGGTGGCAAAGATGGGGCGCGCGTATGTCGAGGAAGTTCAGAAGCACGGACTTGCGGCTTCTATAAAGCATTTTCCGGGCGACGGAAGAGATGAGCGAGATCAGCATGTCGCTCCGTCCATAAACGATCTTTCATGCGAGGAGTGGGATAAAACATACGGAAAAGCGTATCTCGAATCGATAGAGGCGGGCGCTCTTACCGTTATGGTAGGGCATATAATGCAGCCCGCATATACAAGATATTTTAATCACGGAATAAAAGACGCGGACATTATGCCCGCGACGGTAAGTTATGAGCTTGTTACAAAGCTCTTGCGTGAAAAGCTCGGTTTCAACGGACTTGTGGTTACCGATTCCACAACAATGGCGGGAATCGCGTCTCTTATGCCGAGAGAAAAAATGGTGCCGCTTACTATCGCCGCCGGGTGTGATATGTTCTTATTTACAAAATCGCTCGAAGAGGATCTTTCATATATGGAGCGCGGATATGAGAACGGTGTTATAACGCCCGAAAGACTTGATGAAGCTGTGACCCGCATACTCGCATTAAAAGCGGCGCTCCGCCTTCATGAAAAGCAGAAGAACGGAACTCTCGTGCCGAAAATAGAAGACGCAAAAAGAATTATCGGTCAGAAAAAGTTTATGGAGTGGAGCCGCGAATGTGCGGACAAGGCGATAACCCTTGTAAAAGAAGAAAAAGGCGTGCTTCCCGTAACTCCCGCAAGATACAAAAGAATACTTTTCTATCCTCTTGAAAACAAAGCGGAGGGACAGACGATATTCAACGTAGACGATTCCGAAAACGCCAAATTCTGCAATGCGCTTCGCCGAGAAGGGTTTGAGGTCACGGAATTTGTTCCGAAAGCGGGATTCGAGGGAATGATGACTCCGATAAAAGAAATAACGGATAATTACGATCTTATAATATATTCCGCGGCGCTTCAAACAAAATCAAATCAGACCGTTGTGCGTATAGAGTGGGCAAATCCTATGGGTGCAAATGTGCCGATATATTGCCATACGGTACCGACTATATTCGTTTCCCTTGAAAATCCGTATCATCTTATCGATGTACCTCAGGTACGCACATTTATAAATTGCTACTGCGGTTTCGATACCGTGATAGAGGCGCTTGTCGATAAACTTACGGGAAGAAGTACATTCAAAGGTCATTCTCCTGTCGATCCGTTCTGCGGAAAGTGGGAGGCAAAAATCGAAAGATAAATATAAGCTCCCGCATTCGGAGCCGCAAACTTTGGCAGAAGATACGAAGTTTATCGCTCTTTCGGATATTGCGGGAGCTTTTTTGAGAAGAGGTGAGAAGAAATGGCACATGAACACATAAAAATTTACGCTGACACTATTCCTTTTAATATGGGAAAGAGCAAATATGACGCGCTTGAACCGTGGAATCCCAATTTCAGCGTATTCGATTCTCTTGAAACGCTTTTCGAACCGTCAAAGAGAAGAAAAGATATGCTCGGAGCAAATACGGTGACAAGGATCTTTCAGATTCCGACAGGGCACGTGAGCGACAAATTCGACGATGAACCGTATATAGTTCCTTTTATTGCAAAGGGGAGCGAAAAGAGCGTGCTTGTCGTTCCGGGCGGAGCGTACTACGATGTTTCGCTCGACAACGAAGGATATCCTACGGGCGAATTTCTTATGGAGAACGGAATTACGGCTTTTGTGCTTAAATACCGCGTTTGGCCGTATACCTATCCCTCGGCTATGCTCGATTGCCGCCGTGCGTTCTGCTATATAAAGCACAATGCAAAAAAATTCGGTATAGACCCCGGAAAAATATCCGTGCTCGGATTTTCCGCAGGTGGAAATCTTGCGGCGACAACGGCGTATCGGTTCCGTGATTTTCAGAGGATACAGGGATACACTCCCGATGAGGTGGATTTTGAAACGGCAGATTTTGCTTCTCTTGCCCTTCTGTATCCGGAAACGCTTGCCGACAGATTTCTTCTTTCCATGCAGTTCGGAGAGCGGATACACACCGATGAGGAATATTACAAAAAGATTTATTCGGAAATGTATATACCGCAGTATGTAAAAAAGGATTCTCCGCCTCTTTTTCTTTCGGATTGTATAGACGACGGAACAGTCTCTCCCATGAATGTGCTCGAAATGGCTGTCGCCGCGGAAAAAGCGGGCGCTTCCTATGAGGTGCATATGTTCAGAGAGGGCGGTCACGGTTACGGAGTCCGCGAAGAAGATGTGCCGCCGATGTACGGACATCCTGCCTTCAATATGTCGGGCACGCGCGAATGGAAAAGGCTGTATCTTACATGGCTTCATAAAACTCTTGAAAAGCGGGAGGGCTAAAAGGTGTCGTTCAGAGCAAAGTTTGCGATGTTCGGCGTTATAAATGTGTTTATGTCCGTGGCAATGAGCTTTACGGCGGATATAAAGAACGGCTCCGTTTCCGCACGTACGCTTCTTATGATAGTCGTCGGATTTATTGTGGGAATGGCACTGAGCTTTATTATTCCTTTCGGTAAGATAAGCGCTATGTCCTGCCGCGCATTCGGAATTGACGGAAACGGAATCGCCGGAAATCTTGTGGGGAATATAGTCCCTGTATTTATAAATATAGTGATTATAGGTGCTGTTATGACGGCGGTAAATGTTTCTCCGTTTAAATTGGGAATAAAAATATATATTGAAGCATTTTTTTCGGTATTTCCTATCCAGCTTATCGTAGGATATATCGTTGCCTGTATTGCAAATCCCATATCGTTATCCGTGGGTAAGGCGGTACAGAAAAGATGCCGAAAAGGAAAAGAGGGAGATGATCCGAAATGAGAATAGGTATAATCGGAGCGAACGGTAAACAGGGAAGACTTCTTTGCAAGGAAGCGATGTCAAGGGGACATTTTGTCCGTGCCATAGTACGGGAAAAATGCATAGAAGAAGTATCGGAAGTGCTATTACGCGATCTTTTTGATCTTAAAAAAGACGATATAAAGGACCTTGATGTTCTGATAAGCGCTTTCGGAAGCGGTTTTGATGCGGATCCCGATATAAACCGACGCGCTGTAAATCATCTTGCGGATGTAGTGGAAGGCAGCGGAGTAGCGCTTCAAATAGTCGGCGGCGCGGGAGCGCTCTTTACCGATCCTACGCATAAATTCCGCGTGTATGAAAAACCGGATCATCCGGATTTTCTGCGCGGAATATCAAAGAGCATGACGAACGGATATCTTGATCTTCTGAAAAGAAAAGATGTTATATTCACATATGTATGTCCGTCGCTTATATTCGATTACGAGGGCGAAAAAACGGGAAAATACAAAATAGGCGACAGGGAAGAAGTTATTGAAAATTCACACGGGGAGAGCCGTATAAGCTATGCGGATTATGCTGCGGCAATGATAGATGAAGCAGAGCGCGGCGCTTACAGAGGAAAATGTATAACAGTTTGTGAGGTATGATATGAATATAAAAGGACTTATCTTTGACCTTGACGGCGTTATTGTTTTTACGGATTATTTTCATTATCTTGCGTGGAAAAAGATTGCCGACGAGCTGGGAATATATTTCGACGAAACCATAAACAACAGGCTGCGCGGGGTAAGCAGAATGGAGAGCCTTGAAATTATCCTCGAAAGATATAACGGTGTGCCGCTTTCCGATGAGCAAAAGAAAGAGCTTGCGGAAAAGAAAAACAATATTTACAGAGAGTATCTTAAAACGATGACCCGAAAAGATGTGAGCGATGAGGTGAGAAAAACGCTTGCGGAACTGCGCAGACGCGGTTTTCTTCTTGCTATCGGTTCGTCGAGTAAAAACGCGAAGTTCATACTTGAACGCGTGGAGCTTACGGACGCTTTCGATAAGATTTCGGACGGCACAAATATCGTACATTCAAAGCCTGACCCGGAAGTATTTCTGAAAGCCGCGGAATATCTTTCGCTCGCACCGTCGGAGTGCGCTGTAATAGAGGACGCTTTTGCTGGAATAGACGCCGCAAAAGCTGGAAACATGATCGCCGTGGCGATAGGAGACGCGACTTTTTACGACAGAGCCGATGTAAAATTGGAACAATTTTCCGATCTGCTCGCATTACCTTTCTTGGAATAAACACACCTTTCTTTCGGAGAAAGGTGTGCCAAAGAACTTCGCACCGAATGAACCCGTTCATTTTTGCGAAAGTTTTTGAGATTCCAAAGGACTTTTTTTAAAAAGCCCTTTGGTTGGGGTTTGGGGCGACGCCCCGACACTTAACGAACACAAAAAAGCACGGCAACACCGTGCTTTTTATTAGGGCATTATATGTTGGAACTGCCGTTCCAAACCTTGCTTTAAGAGGCTTTTAAAAAAGCCCCTTAAAAATCCGCAAAACTTTCGCACCGAAATACATCACTTTATTTTGGGAAAGCTTTTTGGTCGGGGTTTGGGGCGACGCCCCAACACTCAACGCGCCATAACCCGCGCGGCGCGTGCCGCGATATTCAATGCTCTCATTGCCGAAAAGCGTTGTGGGAAGCGGTCTTTCAGACCGTTACGACCCAAAAATGCTCACAAAGAAGAGGAAGAGCAATTCTGCCTTTTTTATATAAAAACGAGAAATGAATCGAAAAATGTAGATTAAAGGCGAAAAGTATTGTTTTATTTACCTGTTTATGTTATATTTAGACAAACAAATTAAAATGATAAGAAGTAAAAGAGGAGTATTCGAATAATGTTACCCGCGATGTTGCCTGTTGTACAAACGATAAAAGATGATAACGACAGAGATTATGTACAACGTATATATGAAAAATATCGCGGCAAAATGTGCAGTGTGGCTTATTCGATTCTGAAACAAAAAGAAGAATCGGAAGATTGCGTGCAGGACGTAATGAGAAAAGTTGTGGAAAATATAGAAAGATTCAAAGTAGACGATGAAATCTATCTTGAAAGCCTTTTGTATATAAGCACGAAAAACACCGCACTTGATAAGTACAGGCGGGAGTATGTGAAAAGAAAAAACGAAACGTCCATAGAAAATTTTGCGGTAGACGAGGACGATGACGCATGGGAACAAGTGGAAATTCCCAATAAAGATAAAAGTTTTGACGAAGTACTTATTGACGAGGAAAACAAAAAGATATTACGCAAATGTATTTCCGAATTGAAAGATATATACAAAGAAACTTTGATGTTACGTTATTTTCATGATTTGAAATTCGACGAAATAGCAAAAGTTTTAAATATCAGTGTCGGCGCCGCGAAACAGCGGATAGAAAGAGCGAAGCAAATTTTGTATAATATGTTGAAGGACAGGATGTGATACTATTATGGATAATCTGGATTATCTTATAGCACTATCTTTGAATCCCATTGCAGACGAAACGGCAAAGGAATTTGAAAATATTGACGATTCCGGTGTTGTCATAAGCAAAAAGACGGACAGAAGAATAAGAAAGCTCATTCGCAAGAGCGCGAAGTACAGCCGCGAAGAGACTGCCGTCGTTACACCCATGCCGAAAAGATTTCTGCGCAGGGCGGCAGTTGCCATTCTTGTTGCGGTATCTCTTATGTTCGGCGGTATAATGAGCATTTCCGCAGTGCGAAAATCCTTGTGGAAAGCCATTACAGAGTGGTACAACGAATTTTTCTCCGTCAATTACGAAAAAGGGCGTGCAAGAATGACGGTTCCCGACAAAATAGAGGAGATAAGAAAACCCCGTCTTTTACCGCAGGGCGTGGTAGAATCGGTGGCTGTCGATAGGTTTAATCAATTCTCGTGTGACTATTGCATAAATGAAAATGTTGTAATAACTTTCTATCAGAATGTATTTAGAGAAAGAAAAAATCTGATTAACGGCAAAGATGCGGATGTTAGTTATATTTCAGTGAACGACAATGAGGCGGTTTTGGTGAGAAACAAAAACGGCAACGTTGTTTTGGACTGGACCGACGGAGAATACGAATATACTATCATCGGCTACGGAATCGGCGCGGACATCATACTTCTCATGGCGGAAAGCGTAGGATAAACAACAAATTCGTCGAAAAAAAGAATAAAATTGTGCAAAACGCAGAAAGAGGAAAAAATAAGAAAAAAATTCCAAAATATTGTGACTTTTTGAAATTTATTTCGTTATAGGTCTATGGAACGGCATAGAAGTGCTTTTATCCCGCATCTGCGAAGGAGGGATATACATTGAATAAGAAAAGAAAGATTATATCGCTCCTTGTCATTAGTGTAGTTCTTATATTCGTCTTTGCCTTTTCGAGTATGGCGGCGGACGCTTCGCATTATGAAAAACCGGATATAACCGAACTAAAAGAAGACAGTAATATTATAACAATGAGCGTCAGTATAGATTTTGATGGTACGAATGGGCTTGCAATAGGAAATCTTACTAAAACGCCTATTATCGTCGCTGCCGACGGGTATTTGACGGTGTTCAAAAAAGTCGGGGACGACCTTGAATACGTAGCCGAAGGAATCACTCATGTGACGACGGGATCGTTGGCGGTAGTGGTCGAATTCCAAGCCGAACACGGCGTAGAGTATCTCGCTATATTCGAAGGCGAAGTCCGCAAGGAAGGCGAAGAGTTCACGTACGGCGAAATGTTCGGTATAAACACTACAAAGGTTTGTCCGTAAATGACAAGAGAGCAATAAAATTTATTGTTTTTCATCGCAGATTTCAAGACGCGGTCGGTTTTTACCGACCTCATCGGAAGATGTAAACGGAGCTGTTGATATATGCGAACAGCAGCTCCTTTTATCTTTCGGGAAAACAAATTTTAAAAATTTCACATAAAGAATGGAGAGACAAGATGAGCGACGAGAAGACGAAACAGGAACATTCTTATTCTATCAGAATTTGCTCTTTCGGAGATTTGGTTGTGGCAAAAAGAAGAGAAAAAGAGATATCTCTGGAAAAAGCCGCTGAACTTTGCAATATGAGTGCGAGAGCGCTTGCCAACATAGAAAGAAACCTCGCCGATCCTCATCTGAGCACAGTTATAAATATTGCTCGCGGTTTGGGTATAGAAATCGGAGAATTGAATATATAAGATAACGGTAAAAATTGCTTTGTCACATAGTTTGTTACGTCATTTTGAGAGAGCAATTTTTATCGTTATTTGGGGAATAAAAAAGCACGGCATTGCCGTGCTTTTTTATGTGTGGCGTTTAATGTTGGGGCTTCCGCCCCAAACCCTGACACAAGAAACTTTTCGGGAAAAGTTTCTTGGAACTTCAAAAGCTTTGCTAAAATGAAGTGATGTGTTTTGAGCAAAGTTCTTTGGCACACCTTTCTCCGAAAGAAAGGTGTGTTCTTTGGCGTACCTTTCTTTCAAGAAAGGTACGGTTAATAGCTCAAAAGTTTTTCGGCGAAGTCGAAAAATTCGCCGTCGGCTTTGCCGCGCGCCATTATGTCACTCCATATTTTGTATATGAATGCGTTCCACCCTTGGTTTTCTTTTCCGCCGAAACCTCTTACCGTGTGCATATATTCGTGCGTCGTTCCGTCGTAGTCGATGTCCACTTTAAGGCGCCATTTCATGTTTTCGAGCGCTTCGGGAACTCCGTGCAGATACGCGGCAATGTGGAATAGCATTTCATAAATATGGTACGAGCCGCCGTTGGCATATCTTCCCGTATCGAGTCCTTTCATTCCCGGTTCGATGTATCCGTTTGCCCCGAACGCTTCCATTGGCAAAAAGTCTCCGTTTACATCGGCGACTATTTTTGTGCCGAATTTTGTTTTTGCGTTGCTCGTCATTATTTTGCGGTAATTTTTCAAAACTTCGTCGTCGGGCACGAAAAGCTCGTCAAACAGCATATAATGTAACATTTCGCCGACGAAAACGTCGAGCGCGAGGTACTGCTTTTTCTTGCTGAGCGGATAAAATTCTCCGTTGAAGAGTGAATAGTACTTTTCTTTTGCTTTTTCGTAGCCGTCGCCTATATCATATCCGAGCTCTTTTGCCGCACGGAGCGCGGTTACGTACATTCCCTGTACGTATGTGTCAATATCGTCGCGTTCGAAACAGCATATATCAAACCAGTTGTGATATGCGCCGGTTTCAAGGCACAGCGGATAATATGCGCCGTCCTTTGAATTTTCGAACATTACTTTTACACATTCTTCCAATATCTCTTTGTCGGGATCTCCGCCGCGGCTTTTTATGCGGTAAGACCATATGACGTATACAAGCGGGTATTCCATTTTGTGGAAACTTTCCGTGTCGTGTCCGCGGCGCAGCGCCTTGTAGCACTGTTCTTCCATCTCGGCGTTAAGTATCGCCGTCTGATAGAAAGAATCGCGCGTGTACTGGCAGTTTGCGTACTGTATTCCGGGGACTATCCAATAATCGCTCGAACCGGATTCGTTTCTGCGGTAGTGCATATAGTTGCCGGAAAAAGACATTGCGCGGTAGACAGAGCTTGTATCTCCGTCGCCGAAAGCGCACTCTACGGCGAGAAATGCGGCTTTGCGTATGGATTTCATATCGTTTTTATCGCAAGTTGTCACTATGAATTTCCATTCGTGTGCTTTTTCGGCTGTTACATCGTGATAGTATGCGGAAAAATCGTCTCCCTCAAAGTTGGGGGATATTCCGGGATCGCCCGAAGAAAGGTAAAATTCGCCTTTTTCTGGGATTATGTGCTGTGTTGTGTAGTTATCGGAAAAGGCGGGCGCGTCGGAAATGAATATTTTCACCTGTTCGCCCGAATCCTCAGCTATCAGCGGCATTGTGTTTATGTCCATTTTGAAAAAGTATCTTGTGAAGTTATGCGGGCTTTGGCGAAGAACACATTCCTTTTCGCACTTTCTCATGAAGGAGAAGAGATCCGCATTCTCATTTGTCCCGTGAAGGGAAATATAGCATTTTTTATCCTCTTGGGAGATTACTTTTATGCTTGCGAGCGTTGCGATTCCTTTTTCCTCGAAATCGACTTTTACCGAGAATCCGTCAATATCCGTTTGGAAATTTCCTTTAAATTCGGAAATATCGGAAAATTCTTTTACTTTTATTGTTTTTTCGGGTGTGTGCAATAAAATTTCGTAAGACATTTTTTACTCCGTTATATTTATTTGCAGGTTGAAAATATGCACAGTCAAAGCGTATTTGCGCTGTACGAGAGCATTATATTATACAGAAAAGTTTTTTTCAATACCTTTGTGAAAATAGTGAGTTTAATTTTCATATTGGTGATTTGGCATATATTTGGATTGTAAAATTTTAATACATATTTTTTGCATTATGTATTTGGCAATAATTGATATAAATTATGAGGTTTGTGTTATTGACACACAACTTTTTTTCATTGTATAATTTTAATATAAAATTTTGTTTTTCAGGAGAAGACATATGAAACGTATTTTTGCACTTATACTTGTTGTCGCTCTTTCTCTTGCGCTGTTTTCCTGCGGAGGGGAAAAAGAGCCGTATACTTCCGATCCGGATGTAACGACAGGCGGAGGGCAGACAACTCCTCCGGATGTTTCGACGACTACCCCGGATACGACAACACCGCCGAACACAACGGCAACTTCCGCAGACCCCGCTACCTGCACACACTCTTTTGAAGTGACAAACGAAATAAAACCCGCCACGACATTCACAGAAGGCGAAGGCGAGTACACCTGTAAGCTCTGCGGAACAAAGAAAACAGATGTTATCCCCGCAACAAAGTCGATAAAGATACTTGCAATAGGCAACAGTTTCAGCCAGGACGCAATGGAATATCTCTACGATCTTCTCAAAGCGGCGGGAGTAGAACATATCTCTCTCGGAAATCTTTATATAGGCGGATGTTCGATAGATACTCATTACAACAACAGCCAAACAGGCGCGAACAATTATACTTATTATTATAATACCCATGGTCGTTGGAACAGCTTTAAGACCAATATAGGCTTCGGTGTAACGGATGAAGATTGGGACATCGTTACAATACAACAGGCGAGCCACGACAGCGGAAAGATCGATACATATGCAAACCTCGGAAAACTCATAGATTATGTAAAATCGAAAGTTCCCGAAAAGACGCGTATATATTGGCACATGACATGGGCATATGAAAAAGGATCTTCGCACAGCGGTTTTGCAAGCTATAACAAAGATCAGATGACGATGTACAATGCCATTGTGAACTGCGTGAAAGAAGGGGTTCTCAAAGACGAAAGAGTCGTCGGCATTATTCCGAGCGGCACTGCTATACAGAACCTTAGAACATCGTATATAGGCGACAATCTTACACGCGACGGATATCACATGACATACAGCGACGGTCGATACACTACGGGTCTTACATATCTTGCGGCGATACTCGGCCCTGAGTTTGTAGATAATATAACATGGGTTCCCTCAGCGTATCCTTATGTGGCAGATGAGCTTGGTGCTATACGCGAAGCTGTAAAGAATGCAGTTGCAAGTCCGTATGAGGTCACACAATCGACATTTACGAAAAATCCCTCGACTCCCGAACCCGGGGAAAATAATACAAGAGAGCTTACGGATGCCGAAAAGACGCTTCTCAAAAACAAGGGTTATAACCCTGATGATTTCCTTGCTCTCGATTTGAAATGGACGTTGCAGGCATACTACCACTCTGCTTCTTCCGTTTTTGTATCCAACCTTGTAACAAGTCAAAACAGCACGGCGACAAATATGCCTTTCTTTGCGGCGACTCAGATATTCGAAAAGGACGCTATACCTTCCGGTTCCTTGATTATTATAGATAACGGATATCAGTACCGCCCGGAAGGCTGGACATCTTTGAGTACTGTTACTTCACCCCGTCCCGACAATGTGACAACGGAAGTTGTTACTGTTAACAACAGCTGGTGGGGCAAATTCAAATACCGTGCATTCAATCTCTCTTTTGTAGGAAGCACGACCAATATTGTCGAGAGCGATACGGAACACTTCCATGTATTTATTGCAAAAAATCCGAGTGAAGAGGAGATAAAAGTTCCGACAGAGGAAGACCTCAAAGACACATCCAAATATAAAGAGATCAAACTTGATTTTACGCTTGCCGCGTTCTATCAGTCCAACTCATACCGTTCGGAAATCGTAACAACTTCCGCGATCTCTCACAGATTTGCCGCTTCCCAGATACTTGAAAAAGAAGATCTTCCGGTAGGTTCTGTAATAGTTGTAGACGACGGATATCAGTATCGTCCGGAAGCATGGACAGCACTTGGCACGTTAACAAGCAACCGTCCGGGCAACGTTTCCGAACACATTGTCGTCGTCGATGATGCTTGGTGGGGAAGCTTCAATTATCGCGCATTTAATCTTTCAAACGCGGATAATTCTTCCTCTATTACTTCGAGTGATACGTCACACCTTCGTATATATGTCCCCGTAAAAAATTGATGCCGAAAGCATCAACAGACAGAGACGGCAAAAATGCCGTCTCTGTTTGTTTTTTATTTTCTCTTTTCCTTGACAAAAGAGGCATTTTAGTATAATCTTATTCTGTAAAGATTTTTCTTGCACATTAATTAAAAAAGGAGATAAATAACAATGTCTTTTGAAAAAGATTACAACCTCTATCCCGATGTTGAAAAGAGACCCGATTGGGAAGAGTATTGCAAAGAACTTTGGGTAGAGGTAAGACAGTCGATAGAAGAGGGACTCGACATAGGAAAATATAAGGACCTTATATATGCTGTTCACGCTCTCGAAAACAACCAGCATAAGGCAGAGCTTGCAGAGGTTATCTGGAACATAGTAAAAACTGCCGAAATAAAAGAGGGCTACAAATATAACGAGCCGTCTGACCTTGAAGGAATCAAAGCTCTCCGCAAACCCTATGAATTCAAATCCGAGTATCCGAAAGACAAAGAAGCGCTCCGCGAAAAGATTTCCGGCGCATGGTACGGAAGAATATGCGGTTGCCTTCTCGGAAAGCCTGTCGAGGGTATGAAGTACAACGAGCTCAAACCCTTCCTTGAAGAAACAGGAAACGCTCCTATGCACCGTTACATAATGAATACGGATGTTACGGACGAGGTTGCCGCAAAATATAAATTCAAGCTCAAAGGCAGATGCTATCCCGACAATATAGAGTGCGCTCCGTGGGACGACGATACGAACTACATGGTTATCGCACAGATACTTGTAAATCAGTACGGACGCGATTTTACGCCTTACGATGTTTCCAGAGTATGGCTTGCAAGACAGCCGAAGGATTCTTACTGCACGGCTGAAAGAGTTGCAATACGTAACTTTATAGAAGGATATCTCCCCCCTGTTTCCGCAGTATACAAGAACCCGTACAGAGAATGGATCGGCGCGCAGATCCGCGGAGACTATTTCGGATATATCAACCCCGGCAATCCGGAGCTTGCCGCTGAAATGGCTTGGAGAGACGCTTCCATATCCCACATAAAGAACGGTATATACGGCGAAATGTTTGTTTCCGCTATGATAGCCTGCGCTGCTGTTACGGACAACATAAAGGACATAATCTACGGCGGTCTTGCTCAGATCCCCGCAACTTCAAGACTTTATGAACAGGTAGTTCGTCTTATAAACAGATTTGACGAGGGCGTAACGCAAGAAGAATGCTTCGCCGATATCCACGCTGTTTGGAACGATATGAGCGGTCACGACTGGTGCCACACTATCTCCAACGCGCTTATCGTTGTTGCAGCTCTCCTTTACGGAAACGGCGATTACAGCAAATCCATATGCATGGCTGTCGAAACAGGCTTTGATACGGACTGCAACGGTGCTACGGTAGGTTCTATCATCGGTATGAGAAACGGTGAGAAAGGTATAGACGAATACTGGAAAGCTCCTACACACGGCATACTCGATACGACGGTATTCGGCGCAAGCAAGTCCGAAATATCCAAGATGGTCGACAACACAATGCCTCATATTCCCGAAGTAAAATAAGCAAAAAACTTTGCCCTTGAATATACCGCTTCATTTAGCAAAGTTTTTGAAGTTCCGAGAAACTTTTCCCGAAAAGTTTCTTGTGTCAGGGTTTGGGGCGACGCTCCCGACATTCAATGAACATATAAAAAAGCACGGCAATGCCGTGCTTTTTATTTTTTTGCGGAATTTTGATAAATACATTTGAATTTACGGTAAAGTTTCAAGCTCTTTTTATTTTTTTGTTGCAAGTATCGGAAAAAAGTATTATACTTAAACCAAAATAAAACTTTGAGAGAAAATATATGAAAATAATAGATTTGCTTAATAAAGGAACGCTTTCTCTGTCTTTTGAGGTATTCCCGCCGAAGACGAATGCGAATTTTGAAAGTGTAAAGAGCGCTGTCGAGGAGATAGCGAAGCTCTCCCCCTCGTTTATGAGTGTTACATACGGAGCGGGCGGCGGAACGAGTAAATATACTCTGGAAATTGCAAATGATATAAAAGAGCGCTACGGCGTATCGTCTCTTGCACATCTCACGTGTGTTTCTTCCACGAAAGAAACCGTACGCGAACGAATCGAAGAGATGAAAAATATCGGAATAGAAAACGTTATGGCTCTTCGCGGAGATCTTGTAGCGGGAAGCGAAAACGAGAACAGGGAAAACTGGGATTACCGTCATGCTGTTGATCTTGTCCGCGAATTAAAAGAGTGCGGAGTGGATTTTTGTATCGGCGGCGCATGCTATCCGGAGGTACATCCCGAAAGCGCATGTCAAAAGGAAGATATAAAATATCTGAAAGAAAAGGTCGATGCAGGCTGCGATTTTCTTACGACACAAATGTTTTTCGACAACAACCTGCTCTATAATTTCCTTTACAAAATAAGAGAAGCGGGAATCACGGTACCCGTGATTGCGGGAATAATGCCTATAACGAATTCAAACCAGTTAGAGCGTGCAATAAAGCTTTCGGGGTCTTTTGTTCCTCAGAGATTCAAGAGCATTGTGGACAAGTTCGGATCTGATCCCGCGGCGATGAAACAGGCGGGAATAGCCTATGCTACGGACCAGATAATAGACCTTTACGCAAACAATATAACCAATGTCCATGTTTATTCTATGAATAAGCCCGATGTCGCTTTTAAGATTCAGAATAATCTTTCGGATATACTCGGAAAGTGATGTAATATGGTTTTTCAGAAATTTTACAATGAACCTCCCGTAAACAAGAAAGAAGTTTTGCGGTATGCCGGATGCCGCGGAACGGTTCCGGAAAATATAGACGCTCTTGCGGACGATTGCATGAAAGAATGCAAAAACTCACTTTCATACAGAATTTGCTATACCGAGTGCCCGGTGAATTTTTCGGAGGAAACGATAGATTTCGTCTTTGCAAAGGTGAAAAGTGCGGATCTTTTTAAAAATCTTAACGGGTG
>UQXK01000018.1 GCA_900544985.1 uncultured Eubacteriales bacterium | reverse complement strand
GGTGTGTTCTTTTGCTTACTTTTCTTATAAGAAAAGTAAGTTTTATAAAAGATATTTACTTTATATTTTTATTGTGTTAAAATGGCAGAGTAAAATATAAAATTAAGGATAAGGGTTTTGTAATGGCAATATCTTATTATAAAAGCAATGTAAACAATATCCCGCCTGTTCCCGTAACGAGCCGTTTTGTCGCTCCGTGGGACACGAGCGGCTGGTATTATATGAGCACGGATCTCAATATAGGATCAAAGATATATTCCAACAGCGATGTGACTGTCGGATATCTTGATGAAAAATACCGCGGTGCGGATTTTGTTGTGACTTTTAATTCGTTCGCCGACGGTTTTGACGACAAACAGGAAGTGGACTTCTTTGCCGAAAGAGACATAACGGTATACGTCTGCTACGATAAAAACTGTGTTCCCGAATATGCAAACGAGCTTTTTGCAACGGGCGATATTATGCGCTCCTCCGACGGAACTGAGTACTCTATCTACTCTAAAAAATATTTCGCAGGAGACCATGTAAACATTCCCGGATTTTCGGGGGAGGGCAACCATTTTTCCGTTTTTGCCCTTGCAGATGATTATAAGGAGTGCGAAGGCGCGCTTCCTAAGAGCATTGTTGCGGATAATATTCCCGCCCCGTATCAGAAGAGAGAATACAGAAACTATATAACCGATGTTTTCAATGCCGATAAAATTTCTTCGGAATATGAAGTATTCGGAAACGTAGAAATAAAGAGAAACGAATATGAAAAACGCGACGGCTTTGTATCTCTCACGGGAAACGCAAAAATAGAAAGAACATTCGACGGCTCGGACAGAATTGTTGCGTCCGCGAAAATATCATCTTCCGGGAGCGCCGTATCGTCTTTTGCACTTGCAAACAGAGACGGGGAAGCTCTTGTAGAAGTTAAATTTACATCCGACGGAATTTTCTGCGGTAAGAAAAAAGCGGCTGAAAATAACAATAAGGATATCTCTCTTCGAATCGTTTTTGACGGTGAAAAAGGAAAAGCCGAAATTTACATAAACTGTCGTAAGGCTATCACCGTTGACGCAAACAAAGGAAATGTCGGTAAAGTTTCTTTATACACAAACGGCGGTGTTGCGACGTTGGACAATCTTGTTGTTTCCGATGACACCGAAGTATTTGCCGTAAATGATGATTTTGCAAGCGGCACGGGGGATTTTTCCGAAAAGACGGAAAATGCCGTTGTAGAGATCGTAAAATATCCTTTTGAAGATTCCCATGCGGTTTCCGTCAAATCAAATGACGGAGAGTTTGCCTCTTACTCTTACGGATTTGCTCCGATTTCCGGAATTTCGAGCGCCGAAGCTCTCCTTATGACAAATTCGGACGAGTTTTCGTATGCGCCCGAGCTCACGGATAAAGACGGAAAACCCGCGGTAAGAATAGCGCTTTATAAAAACAATCTTTACGCTTCCGACGGGGAAGAATTCATAAGAATATTCGGCGGAGATTGCGATTTTATGTACTATCCCTGCCGGAACGCGATGAATATAAAAGTTATATCCGATACCGATAAGGGAACGTATGACCTTATGGTCGACGGCGCTTACCGTGCGCGCGGATTTAAATTCATAAATCCCGTGAAGGAAATATCTAACGCGGTATTTTCCGCAGGCAAATCCGGACTTACTCTTATGCGTATAAGAGTATATGACGACGCGGATCTTTGCCGCAACGTTTTGCTGAATGCGCCTGTTTTCGATGTTACAAAAGCACCGTATAACGCGCTTGCCGACGGAAAAACGCTTGCGACCGCGGCAATTCAAAAGGCTGTTGACGATGCGGCGTTTACAGGTGGAACTGTGCTTCTTCCTTATGGCACTTTTCTTTCCGGGGAGATATTCCTTGCGAGTGACATGACTCTCTTTGTAGGACGTGACGCCACGATTTCCGGTACGAATGATCACGCGCAATATCCGCTTATGGAGCCGGGAACGAGCCTTTGCGCCGTAAGACAGCTCGGACGCGCGCTTGTCTACGGAGAAAATGTTTCAAATGTCCGCATAACGGGCGGCGGTATGCTTGACGGCAACGGAACATACCGCTTTAAGATGAACGATCCGCTTTCCGATAAGAGAAAAGAGGATTGCCGTCCCGACCTTTGCTATATAACGTATTCCAAGGATATATTGATAGAAAGTATAAACTTCAAAAGTCCGGGATTCTGGACGGTAGTTCCGCTTTCTTCGAAAAATATAATAATGCGTTATCTCAATCTCGACTGTCTGAACACGCCCAACCGTGACGGTATAGACCCCGTGGACTGCCACGATATGACAATATATTCCTGCAACATAATGGCGGGCGACGACGGACTCTGCTTTAAGAGCTCCGACCCTTACGGCTGTGAGAATATAGACGCATACGACCTTATGATACAGAGCCTTGCGTCGGGAATAAAATTCGGAACAGATACCTATTACAGCCTCAAAAACGTGAGAGTTTCCGACTGCTTTGTTAAAAATGTAAATCGTTGCGGCGTATCGCTCGAAAGCGTAGACGGCGCAGAGGTTGAAAACGTGGTATTTGAACGTATAAGCATGACAGATGTCGGCGCTCCCGCTTATATAACGGTTGGCGACAGAAAACGTTGCCCGCGCGGAGGGGCTGAACCGAGACTCGGAAGCATAAAGAATGTAACTTTCAGCGAACTTCGCTTTGAACACGCATATCCTTTCAGCCACACGAAAAGCATTCGTGAAGTTATGGCAATAGGTCAGTACGATCATGCGAGAATAGAAGATGTAAAATTCAAGGATTGCTATTTTGTTCTTGCGGGCGGTTACAGTGAAATTCCGGGAGAGCCGAGAACCATCGACAACAGATATCCCGAATACGACAGACACGGCGCTTCTTCGGGACACGCTTTCACGGTAAAATATGCCAAGAATTTCACTGTTGAAAATTGTAAGATAGTTCTTGAAAATCCTGATGCAAGACCTGAAATCGCATATTATAACTACGAAACTTACCTTTCCCCCTCAGAAAGGTAAGCCAAAGAACTTCGCACCGACTACACCACTTTATTTTAGCGAAGCTTTTGAGATTCCAAAGGACTTTTCACGAAAAGTCCTTTGTGTCAGGGTTTGGGGCAGACGCCCCAACTGATAACGCATACAAAAAAGCACGGTAATGCCGTGCTTTTTAATTGTCAGAATATGTTGGAACTGCCGTTCCAAACCTTGCTTTAAGGGGCTTTTTGTAAAACGCCCCTTAAAAATCCGCAAAAACTTTCCTCAAAATACGCCATTTCATTTTGGCGAAAGCTTTTGAAGTTCAAAGAAACTTTTCTCGAAAAGTTTCTTTGTTCAGGGCTTGGGGCGGACAGCCCCAACTGATAATGCATACAAAAAAGCACGGCAATGCCGTGCTTTTTAATTTTAATTTATCACCGATTTATAAAAATCAAGCGTTTTGAAATCTCTTTCCAGGTGGCAGAGAATATATTTTTCACAAAGCGAAGAAAAATCACGAAGTGCGTCGCTTTCGAGTGTGAAAGAGAATATCCTTTCCATGGGAGATGAAAGCGCATATATCACCGCGGAAAAAACGCTCGGCGAGATCTGCATTATTATATGCGTGTCGGCGTATATTCCCTCTGCTTCGTTTACTTTTTCGGATTGAGTCAAAAATAGCTTTTCTCTTGCATGATAGCAATCATCGCAAAAAAACACACCGTCAGATATATCAAAAAAGTATGTTTCAAGAGGCGCTTTGCCGCAACCGTTGCAACCGCCCAGCCTTGGCAAAAAACCCGCGTAGCAGACGGAACGCAGTTCGAATACCGCTTTTATTATGGGCAGCGGTTTTTGTGCTTTCGATATTGCGTAAAGAGCGTTGAGCGTCAGGCGCAGAAGCTTTTCTTCGTTTGTATTTTCGGTGGAGATGTCCCGCGCTATGTCGGCGATGTAATTTGCAAGAGCCGAGCCTTCGAGCGTGTTCCGAAGACCAAAAAATCCTTCTATGAGCGAAACCTCGCTTATGTAGAATATGTCTGTTGACTTTCTCAAAACGAATTCGGAGTAACAGAATAAATGAGTCGAGACAAAATAAGGGCTTTTTATCCTTACGGCGCCGCGGGCGAACACGGATATTTTGCCGTATTCCGCCGTAAGGACCGTGAGCATTTTATCAAATTCTCCTACGGGGGTTTCCCGGAGAACAAGCCCTTTTGCCGTGATCAGCATCTGAAAAACTCCTTTTTGCCTTTATTTTTCGTCCTTAAATCCGAAATTTGCTATCGTCGCGTTTGTTTCGCGCCAGTTTTCCTTTACTTTTACCCAAAGGTCGAGGAAAACTTTCATGCCGAAGAGGGATTCCATATCCTCTCTTGCCATAGTGCCTATTTTTTTCAGCATTTCGCCTCTTTTTCCTATGATTATAGGCTTGTGAGAATCTTTTTCGCAGAATATTTCCGCGCGTATCTTTATTATTTTAGGCGATTCTTCAAAGGATTCCACGACTACTGCGACGCCGTGAGGTATCTCCTCTGCAAGAAGACGCAACATCTTTTCTCTTATTATTTCCGCAGCCATGGCGCGTTCGGGCTGGTCTGTTACTATGTCGTCGGGGAAGAACCACGGGCTTTCATGTGAATACTTCGATATTTCGTCTATAACCTCATCGATGCCCTTGCCGTTCTTCGCCGATATCGGAACGACTGCCGTAAATTCTCTTTCTGCGGAAAAACGTATTATCGTTTCCGCGACCTGCGTTGCGTTGCTTATATCCGTCTTGTTTATTACAAGTATAAGAGGAGTTTCGGGAGCGATCTTTCTCATTATATTTTTTTCGATATCGCTTACTTTGCTTCCGCATTCCACAACGAGAAGAACGGCGTCGACATCGCCTATCGCGCCTGTCGCTTCTTTTACCATGTAAGAGCCGAGCTTGTCGTGCGGCTTATGTATTCCCGGCGTATCGAGAAAAACGAACTGAGTATCGTCTTTTGTGAGTATTCCCGTTATTCTCGTGCGCGTTGTCTGCGGCTTTGATGATACGATTGCGACTTTCTGTCCGAGTATGGCGTTCAGAAGTGTGGATTTTCCTGTGTTGGGTCTGCCGACGATTGCCGTGAAGATAGTTTTTTTCATTTTTTGTTGTCCTTTGATTTTTATTTATCTTGTGAGTCCTATTTTTTGAAGTATTGATTCTTGCGTTTGATTCATGTATTTTTCATCGTCTTCCGATGTTTCGTGGTCGTATCCTAGCAGGTGAAGCGTCGAATGGACGGCGAGAAAGCATATCTCTCTTTCTATTCCGTGACCGTATTCGTTGGCCTGTTCAATAGCTTTTTCCGCGGATATTATTATATCGCCGAGCATTACCGCGCCTGTGGAAAGGTCTATGTCGTCTTCCTCTTCATCGCCGTCTGTCATCGGGAATGACAACACATCGGTCGGCTTGTCCTTTCCGCGGTATTCGAGATTCAGCTTGTGTATCGTTTCGTTGTCCACAAAGCTCACGGAAACTTCCGCGTCTTTTTCGAAGTTTTCGTTTTCGAGTGTCGCTTTTACGACGCGGTTTATTAAGCTTCGCAATGAAAGCGGTATTTTTACGATTTTCTGCTCGTTGGCATAGTAGATTTTGAGTTTCATTTCGGGTCCCTTTTTATTATCTTGTATTTTGTTCCGCTTTTTTCGCGCGGAGTGCGGTTTTCTCTTTCGTATTTGTCGTATGCCATGACTATCTTCTGTACGAGTCTGTGGCGTACTACGTCGCGTTCCGTAAATTCGTGCACCGCTATATCGTCTATTCCGTGAAGTATCTTCACCGCTTCCACAAGTCCGCTTTTCTTGCCGAAGGGAAGATCCACCTGCGTAATGTCTCCCGTTATTATGGCGCGGCTTCCGTTTCCGAGTCTTGTTAAGAACATCTTCATCTGTTCCGGCGTAGTGTTCTGCGCCTCGTCGAGAATTATGAAAGCGTCGTCGAGCGTTCTGCCTCTCATATATGCGAGCGGCGCTATTTCGATAGAACCGCGCTCCAAGTGGCGCTGATACGTTTCCGCTCCGAACATTTCGAAAAGCGCGTCGTAGAGCGGGCGCAGATACGGGTCTATCTTCATTTGAAGATCTCCCGGCAAAAATCCGAGCTTTTCGCCCGCTTCCACTGCGGGGCGGGTGAGAATTATTCTCGAAACCTCTTTGTTTCTGAACGCGGTGGAGGCTGCGGCGACCGCAAGAAAGGTCTTTCCCGTTCCGGCAGGACCTATTCCGAATACTATCGTATTCTTTTTTATAAGGTCGATATATTTTTTCTGTCCTACGGTGCGGGCTTTTATCGGTTTGCCCTTTGTGGTGACGCATATGCAGTCGTCACCGAAGCTTTCAAGTTTTTCGCCGCCTTTTACCGTGCCGATTATATAATCTACCGTCTGTTCGCTTATTTCGTTTCCGCGCGCCGCCATTTCTATAAGGTATTCCAGAACCTTTGAAGCGCTTTCCGCCGCTTCCTTTTCCTCAGACCTTACGACTATCGCGTCGCCAGTTGTTTTTTCGCTTTCTCTGTTTGTTATCGATACGCCGAATGCCTGTTCTATCAGAGCTGCGTTTGAATCAAAGTTTCCGAAAATATTCGCCGTCTGTTCCATATTTGCGGTGTGAAGAACTTTTTCGTTCATCGTATCTTTTTTACCTCTCTTATGTGTCTATTTTTATTTCCTCTGCTATATCGAGTATACATTCCACGTAAACTTTCAGTGAAAGTATGCCGTTCTCGTTTGTCATGACGGTATCGCGGGAGAGTATCTCTGCGTTTTCGAGTTCGCTTTCGCTCTTTTCTTTTATTTCTTTAAGCGCGAGTTTATATGCTTCGTTTTCGGAGAGAGTTCTTGTTATCTCTTCGTATTCTGTGTATTTTTCCGTTATCACCGATATGGGAAGCTTTACGCTTCCGAAAAGATACAGTCTTTCCTCACTTACTATTGTATCATATTTTTCGTACCGAATGTCATTATTTTTAAAAAGATTGAAGACTTTTGAAAAAATTTTTACACTTTTTTTCTCTGTTTTCTCCGAAGTAGGTATTTTTTCGGTGTATTCGAGCGGAATATTGCTTTCGTATACGAGAGAAACGCGGCCGAAGACTTTTCCGCGCGCACGGACGAGTCTGTATCCTATCGCATTCGAATCTATTATTCCCGAAACAAGAATATCGTTTTTCTTCACCGATTGCAGGTATTTCACTTGCGCGACGCCCCCGACGACTTCCAGTCTTTCTATCTGCGCGTCGTATTTCGAGATGAGATTTGACGGTTCGCTCGTGCTGATTTTTCCTTCGTCGCTCTCTCTTTCGTGCATTTCCACGTTTGCGACGGTCCCTTTCATGTTTATCGATATAAAGGAAATGTCTTTGTTTTCGAGCATTATACGGCGGCATATATCGGTCTTGTCTATCCGCGGTATAAAAGCGCCGAGACGAAAGCCGTATGCGTCGAGATATTCTATAACCTCTTTTTCCGTTATTTTATTATTGCCGTCCACGTTTATGTCCCATACGAAAAAAGAAGAAAGCGCGACGGAAAGTATAAAAAACAGCGCGCCTGTAAACATTCCGAACCTGAATCGGTAGCGTTTTAAAATATAGAGGAATCCCACTTCCTCTATTTCCTCTCCGCATACTCTTTCTCCGTTTGTTATTTCGTTGTATTGTTTAAATCCTCTCACGGATATGTATATATGCCAGGATTCGTTTTTCTCTTTCGTTCTTCCGAAAGGTATGGCGTTCGATATAAGGAGGTTCAGTATTTCGGATACGTGTTCGTCTCCGACTTTTATTATGTAACCTCCGAGTATAAAGCGAGATATTTTTCCCATTTTTTACCTCAGACAAATTCGATTGAAGAAAATTTTCCGCATATGAGTATTTTTTTGTCTCCCGATGAGGAGAGCGTTATGCCCTGACCCAGGATACGTATTTTACAGGAAGAGGTCAGAATGCAGATCTCGTTTTCCTTAAATGATTCTATTTTCTGACATCCACCGAGGAGTATTTCGTATCTGTCAAGGCATTCGAGCGTCAGCCTCGGACAAACGGACGCCGCGGCGCTTCTTATCTTCGAAACTTTTTTGATTTTTTTTTCTTTTTTCTGTTTTTTCATAGGAGCTCTCCTTTAAAAAACGGATATGACGAAGTTTTTTCGCATATCTATTTTATGAGTGAGGTGAGGTATTTAATGACAAAAAATCGTCGTGTTTCGAATGTTGCGCTTCTTTTTCTATGCGTTTTGTTTGCGGTTCTTTCTCTTTTGTTTCCCGAAAAAACATCGTCCTACACTTTTTCCGCATTTGTTTTGTGCATAAAAAAGGTTGTGCCGAGCCTGTTTCTTTTTATGGTGCTTACAAAGATATTCACGGGTATCGGCGGAACGCGCATTTTTTACGGAAAGACAGGAAAGATGATAGGAAAGGCATTGGGTATCTCCCCCTCGGGTGTGTGCGCCGTTATATTCGGGCTTGTATCGGGGTACCCGATGGGGGCTTTTATACTTTGCTCGCTTTTGAAGAGAGGGGAGATAGAAAAAGAGGAAGCAGCGTCGCTTCTTCCGTTTGTCACCGCCGCGTCTCCCGCGTTTATTTTGGGCACTGTCGGAAACACTATGTTCTCTTCGCAAAATTACGGAATCATACTTCTTGTTTCGCAGACTGCCGTATCTCTTCTGATGATTTTTTTGACGAGAAAAAAGCGGAATATAAAAAATATCCCGAATATATACGAAAGCGAAAATACAGATAAAAAACCGCCTTTTTCCGTAATAGTTTCCTCGATAAAAGAGGCGGCGTCGGCTCTTTTGGCGGTGTGCTCCTTTATATCGTTTTTTTATGTCATTTCTTCCATGATCATTTCCTTTTTGCCGTTTGCCGCGGAGAATATAAAGATCGCTTCGGTGATAAGCGGATTTTTCGAGATAAGCTCCGGCTTTTCCGGGCTTTCGAAAATGGGGGCGGAAAATATTTTTTCCTATGTTTCGGGGGGCGTTATATTGGGATTTTCGGGGCTTTCCGTGCTGTTCCAGACGGCGGACGTTATGAGTGGGACTGATGTCGGTATAAAGAACTATTTTCTCTGGAAAATTCTTTGCGGAATTCTTTGCGGCGCATTTTGCGCTTTGTTTTATACGGTGTTTTCTAAGAACAGCGTAAATGTGTTTTGGAATTTTTTCGGGAAGGACACCGCGTTTGTATATAATTTGACGGAAATCATCGTCTTTTCCTTGCTTTTTCTGGCTGTTATTTTTCTCGCTTTTTACATACCGTCGCTCGTCATGCGATTTTTTTCAAAAAAGAGATAAAATTTTAAAAAAACAGTGGAAAAAAACGAGCGGGTGATTTATACTATATATAGATTAAATATTAACTTGAATTATTTTGTTATGAAATTTCGGACGGAGGAAAATAAAATGGCGAAAAAATGCGATTTCGACAATATAGAACGTGTCTGCGCATTTTGCGAGCACGGCATGGTGCTTCCTCCCGATAATGACGGCAACATTCTTGTGCTTTGCGACCGCAAGGGGCTTGTGCACGATAACGGATGGTGCCGCCGCTTTTTGTATGATCCGCTTAAAAGAGAGCCGAAGGAGCCTCTCTCCATTCCCGATATGAAAGTGATAGATATAGATGACTGATATGGAAACAACCGAATTTTCATCGGCGATCCACACGCTTGAATTTGATAAGATAAGAGAAAAGCTCGCGTCGTTTGCTCCGACCTTGGGTTCGAAGGCGCTCGCGCTTTCGCTTGTGCCGGTATCATCTCCGATAATGGTAAAGAAGCTTCTTTCTCTTACCGACGCGGCTTACCGCGATGTTGTGGCAAAAGGAATGCCGCCTTTCGGCGGCGTGAGCGATGTTTTATCCGCCGCGGACAGAGCCGACAGAGGTTCTTCTCTGACTCTTCCCGAGCTTTTAAGTGTAGCACGTCTTTTTTCCGCCGTCCGCGCCCTTCGCGATTACAACAGTTTTGAACATTCCGACGAAGAGTGTGTTCTCGACGATTATTTTGTCCGTCTTGTACCGCAAAAGCACCTTGAAGACGAGATAAACGGGGCGATAATCGGTCCCGAAACGATTGCCGACACGGCGTCGGACGAGCTGCTTAATATCCGCCGCAAAATGCGTTCCGCGGAAAACAGGATAAGAGAAAATCTGCAAAAATTTGTTACGGGAAACTCTTACTCCAAATATTTGCAGGACCAGATAATAACGATGAGGGACGGCAGGTATGTCATTCCCGTAAAGCTCGAATATAAAAACGAGATAAAAGGTCTTGTACATGATACATCGGCGTCGGGGTCCACTCTTTTTATAGAGCCCATGTGCGTTGTCGAAGCTAATAACGAGCTTCGCGTGTTGGAGGGAAAAGAAAAGGACGAGATAGAGAGGATAATTTATATCCTCTCCCAGAAAGTTGCCGCGGTATCGGGCGCCGTACGTTCGGATTATGAGATAATAACGGAGCTTGCCCTCATTTACGCGAAGGCGAAAATGTCGTTTTCATACGATGGCATGAGTCCGCGCATAGTCGAAAAAAGAGCGGTGAACCTGCGTTTGGCGCGTCACCCGCTTCTCCCGAAGGAGAGCGTGGTGCCTGTAAATATCAATATAGGCGAAGAATTCGACACGCTTATAATAACGGGGCCGAATACGGGAGGCAAAACCGTGGCGCTCAAAACGCTCGGACTTTTCTCACTCATGGTACAGGCGGGACTTCATATACCCGCTTCTGACGGTTCTTATATGTGCGTGTTCGACGAGATACTTCCCGATATAGGCGATGAACAGAGTATAGAACAGTCCCTTTCCACATTTTCTTCTCATATGGTGAGAATCGTGGATATACTCGGAAAAGTAGACGAACGTTCGCTCGTTCTTTTCGATGAGCTGGGCGCGGGCACCGATCCTGTCGAGGGCGCGGCGCTTGCAATGGCGATAATCGAATCGGTCAGAGAAAAAAATGCGCTCGTTGCGGCTACGACGCACTATGTCGAACTGAAATCCTTCGCAATGGAAACACCGGGAGTCAGAAACGCGTCGTGCGAATTTGACGTGGAAACACTTCGCCCGACTTATAAGCTGATAATAGGAACGCCGGGAAAATCCAACGCTTTTGCCATATCCGGAAAGCTCGGACTTCCGAGCCCGATACTTGCAAGGGCGGAGAGATATGTTTCGGGCGAGGACAAACGTTTCGAGCACGTTATAGACAAGCTCGAAGCGGAAAGAATAAAAATGGAGAGAAACCGCGAAGAAGCGGAGGAGCTGCTTTCCAAAACCCGTGAGGAAAAGAAGATATCCGACGAGCAGACAAGAAAAATGCATGAGGACGCCGTGCGAGAGCTTGAAAAGGCGCGCGAGCAGGCGCGCCGCATGGTAGAGGCGGCAAAAGCTTCGTCCGAGTTCATATTCGCAGAGCTTGAAAAGGCAAAGAAGCACAAGGATAAAGAGGACCTCGGAAAAACGCTTGAAGAGGCAAGAAAAGTAATTCGTGCTCATATAAAAGAGAACGGCGACGAAATAGACCCAGTGTTCAAAACGGATATGGGGGATTACAAGCTTCCGCGTCCGCTTAAAAACGGGGACGACGTCATCGTCGCGGATCTCAACAAAAAGGGAAGCGTTGTTTCCGCTCCCGATTCGCGCGGCAATGTTATGGTAAAGGTCGGCAACGCCACGATGAAGATATCTTCTTCGAGGTTAATGCTAATAGACGGCAAAAACGTTATACTGAACGAAAAGAAAAAGCCTGCGGCAAGCAATTATCAGACGAGGGCTGTCACTTCGTTTTCACCGCAGCTCGATCTTCGCGGAAAATACGGGGACGAGGCGTGTGAAATGGTCGATAAATATATAGACGACGCTCTTCGCGCAGGAGTGAAAACAATAAGGATAGTGCACGGAAAGGGAACCGGAGTTCTCCGAAAGAGAGTTACGGAATACCTTAAAAACGATTACAGGATCGACTCCGTCCGCATAGGCGAATGGGGCGAGGGAGACACTGGCGTCTCCATAGCGGAACTTAAATAAATAAAAATATAAACGACGACAAATAGGAGGAACGGAATGAAAAAACTCAAAATGCTTGCCGTAGACCTCGGAGCTTCGAGCGGCAGAGGCATTATAGGGTCTTTCGACGGAAAGAAATTTTCTCTCGAAGAAAATCATCGCTTTGCAAATGAACCTACATCGGCGGCAGGTCAGTTTACATGGGATATACTCCGTATATTTCATGAAATAAAGCAGTCCATAAGAAACTGCGCTCTTTGTGACGACAAGGACATCGCAAGCATAGGCATAGATACATGGGGAGTCGATTTCGGGCTTTTAGGTTCCGACGGCAGACTTCTTTCTAACCCCGTCCATTACAGAGATACAAGAACAGTCGGCGTTCCCGAAGAAGCTTTTAAGACACTTTCAAGAGAAGAACTTTACTCTGTTACGGGAATACAGGTCATGGATTTTAATTCTCTTTACCAGCTTCTCGCTCTGAAAAGAGATAATCCCGAACTTTTATCGATAGCAAAGGATATGTTGTTTGTTCCCGACCTTTTGAATTATTTCCTTACGGGCAACAAGCAGACCGAATATACGATAGCTTCCACGTCTCAGCTTCTCGACGCGAAGAACAGAAACTGGTCGCGCGAGATCATTGAAAAATTCGGACTTCCCGAAAAAATATTTACGGATATAGTAGAGCCGGGAACGCTTTGCGGACATCTTCGCGCCGATGTAAAAGAGGAATGCGGCGGAATAGACCCCGCTGTCGTTTCGGTTGCGGCGCACGACACTGCGTCGGCAGTCGTTGCCGTTCCCGCGAAGAACGATAAATTCATATGGCTCAGCTCCGGCACATGGTCTATAATGGGAACGGAAACAAAAGCTCCCGTTATAAGCGAAAAATCGAGCGGATACAATTTCACAAACGAAGGCGGATACGCGGGAACATACCGCTTCTCCAAGAATATAACAGGTCTCTGGGTAGAGCAGGAAGCGAGAAGACAATGGAGAAGAGAGGGCGAGGACCTCGGATTTTCCGAGCTTTCCGCTATGGCAAGAGCGGCAAAACCGCTTGTAAGCTTCATAGACCCCGATGATCCCAGATTCGGCGTTCCCGGAAATATTCCGAAGAAGATAGCGGAATATTGCAAGGAAACAGGACAGCACGTTCCCGAAAACAAAGGCGAAATCGTCCGCTGCATACTCGAAAGTCTTGCAATGCGTTACAGATGGACCGTAGAAAAGATCGATGAAATGTGCGGTGAGCGTATGCCCGCCATAAACATAGTCGGCGGCGGCACACAGGAAAAACAGCTCTCTCAGATGGCGGCAAACGCGTGCGGACGTCCCGTTTTTGCGGGTCCCGTAGAAGCTACGGCGATAGGAAATATTGCGGCTCAGGCGATTGCGGCAGGCGAGATAAAAGATATTCACGAGGCGCGCGAGGCGGTTTCAAACTCATTTGAGATAGAGGAATATAATCCCGAAAACACAGCCGAGTGGGACGAAGCTTACGAAAGATTCAAAAAACTTATCCCCACTGCCTGACATAAATTCGTTTTTTATAAATTTAAAAAAAGTAAATAAAATCTGTCATTGCAATTTTGTATTTCTGGCAATAATCAAATATATAAAAACAAATTTCCGTCGGATAATAAAAACATAAAATAAGCATTTTCCATGTGTTTTATGACACATAAAACAATACATAAAAGGAGTATACAAAGAATGAACACAAGATATGAATCCGCGAAAGCTCTTTACGCTTCTTTCGGAGTTGATACCGACGCGGCGATAAAGAAATTAAAAGATATCCCTGTTTCTCTCCACTGCTGGCAGGGAGACGACGTCATCGGTTTTGACCATGACGGTCCTCTTACGGGCGGCATACAGACCACGGGAAACTACCCCGGCAAAGCAAAAACTCCCGAACAGCTCATGGCTGATATAGACAAGGTCTGCTCTCTTTGCCCCGGAAAGAAGAAACTCAATCTTCACGCGAGCTATGCGATTTTCGAAAACGGTGAATATGCGGACCGAGACAAGCTCGAACCCAAGCATTTCAGAAAATGGGTAGAATTTGCAAAAGAAAGAGGAATGGGAATCGATTTCAACCCCACATTCTTCTCTCATCCGAATATAAAAGACGGTCTCACGCTTTCCAGCCCCGATGAAAACGTTCGCCGCTTCTGGATAAACCACGGAAAGGCGTGCGTCCGTATATCCGAATATTTTGCAAAAGAAACAGGCGTTCCCTGCGTTATGAATATATGGACGGGCGACGGCTTTAAGGATATTCCCGCAGACCGCATGGGTCCGAGAATGAGATATAAAGAATCGATAGAAGAGATACTTTCAGAGCCGTTTGACAAAAATCTTGTAAAGCCCTGCGTTGAATCGAAAGTATTCGGTATCGGTGTTGAGTCGTATACAGCGGGAAGCGCTGAATTCACGCTGTCTTTTGCCGCAACACATGACGGTTGCCTTCCTCTCATGGATAACGGACACTACCATCCGACAGAGGTCGTATCCGATAAGATCCCCGCGCTCCTTTGCTTCTATCCCGAGATAGCTCTCCATATAACACGCGGTGTTCGCTGGGATTCCGACCATGTTCTCCTCTTTGATGATGAGACAAAGGAAATGGCAAAGGAAATAGTCCGTTGCGATGCACTCTCACGTGTTTATATGGCGCTCGACTATTTTGACGCAAGCATAAACCGTATATCCGCATGGGTAGTAGGATTCCGCAGCTGGCAGAAAGCTCTTCTTTCGGCGCTTCTTACCCCGAATGACAAGCTTAAAAAGTTGCAGGACAACGGCGAATTTACAGAGCTTATGGCAATGCAGGAGGAGATAAAACTTCTTCCGTTCGGCGATGTATGGCGCGAATACTGCAAAGAATGCGGAGTTATCGCAGACGAGACATGGTTCGAAGAAATAAAGAAATATGAGAAAGAAGTTCTCTCTTTGAGATAATTCCGACGTATATTTCGGTTTTGATAAAAATTAAAGCCGTAAAGGAGAAAATATGAATTTTAGTATGCTTCATCCGGCGGATCAGATAGTTACTATAATGAACCGCCTGTATTATCATGGAATGACGACGACAACGGGAGGAAACCTGTCTATAAAGGACAGCGACGGAACCGTGTGGATAAGTCCCAGCGGAGTGGACAAGGGAAATCTTCGCAGGGAGGATATAATGCAGATAAAAGCCGACGGCAGCATTGTCGGCATACACCGTCCGTCTGTGGAATATCCTTTCCATCTCGGTATATACAAAAAGCGTCCCGATCTCGGTGCGGTGCTTCATGCACATCCGCCGGCACTTGTTGCGTTCAGTCTTATCCGAAAGATTCCGAACACATCGATAATTCCTGATGCGAAGCTCCTTTGCGGAGATATTTCGATAGCGCCGTATGCCTGCCCCGGAAGCGCAAAGCTCGGAGAGAATATCGCGGCTGAATTTGAAAAGGGAATAGACACTGTCTTACTTGAAAATCACGGTGTGGTTGTAGGAGCGGAAGATTTGTTCTCGGCATTTATGAATTTCGAAGCTCTCGATTATCTTGCAAGACTTCAAATAAATGCGGGAACGCTCGGAGGCGAAATACACACCATATCTTCAAAGCATATGGAGCTATTCAAGCTTAAAACCGCGCCTATGCTCGATACTTTCAAGGTTTCTTCCAGAACGAGCGAAGAACAGTCCGCGCGCCGCGATATGTGCGATCTCATACACCGCTCTTACGGCGAACAGCTGTTTACGAGCGAGCAGGGAACGTTTTCCTGCCGTTTATCCGACGGTTCGTTTATAATAACACCGTACGGAAAAGACCGCGCATACCTTGAACCCGAGGACCTTGTCCTCATAAAGAACGGAAAATGTGAGGACGGAAAAATACCGTCGCGTTCCGTTATGTTCCATAAATCCATGTATGAACAGCATGAAGATATAAGCACGATAATAGTTGCGCATCCGCCGCATCTCATGGCGTTTGCGGTAACCGACAATGTTTTTGACGCCCGTCTTATTCCGGAAAGCTATATAGCACTTAAAAATGTAAGAAAATTTCCGTTTGGTTCCACTTTTATGCAACCGGAACTTCTTGCAAAGGAGTTTTCGCTGAAAAATCCCGTAGCTATAATAGAGAACGATTGCGCGATAGCCGCGGGAACTTCACTTCTCAATGCTTTTGACAGACTCGAAGTTATGGAATACAGTGCAAAATCGCTCATACAAGCGAAAAGCATTGAAGGCGATATAATAAACATAAATGACGAAGAAGTAAAAGAAATCGAAGAAGTGTTCAAACTTTAAAAGATAAAAGGAAAAGAAAAGGGAGGATTTTCTATGGATTCCAAATATTACGGAAAATTGAGCGTCATAGGCATGAAAGGCAGCGAGAAATTTCTTGAAGTCGTTGACAACTACCTGCACAAATGGCGCGACGACACGGACGCATCTTACATCGTAAAGGCGGATTGCCCGCGTTTTGGTACGGGAGAGGGCAAGGGCATTATTCTCGAAACTCTCCGCGGACACGACACATACATCTATGCGGACGTTTTCAACTACGGTGTAAAATACAAGATGTACGGACAGCTTGTCCCTATGAGCCCGGACGATCATTACCAGGATCTTAAAAGAATAATCTGCGCTATTTCCGGTAAGGCGAGAAGAATATCGGTAATAATGCCGATGCTTTATGAAGGCAGACAGCACCGCAGAAATGCGCGTGAATCGCTCGACTGTGCGGTCGCTCTTCAAGAGCTTGTAAATATGGGCGTATCGAATATACTTACGTTCGACGCGCACGATTCGAGAGTTCAGAACGCTATACCGAGAAGCGGTTTTGACAATGTCAGAACGTCTTATCAGATGCTTAAAGCGCTCGTAAGAGAATATCCGGATATAAAATTCAATCCTTCCGAAATGATGATAGTATCGCCTGATGAAGGTGGTATGAGCCGTGCCATGTATTATTCCTCCATGCTCGGAATAGAGCTTGGAATGTTCTATAAACGCCGTAATTATTCCATAATAGTGGATGGAAGAAACCCGATAGAAGCGCATGAATTTCTCGGTCATTCCGTAGAGGGCAGAGATGTTGTTATAGTGGACGACATGATCTCCTCCGGCGACAGCGTTATAGATATCGCAGAGAAGCTTAAAGACAAGGGGGCGAGACGTATATTCGTATTCGCAACATTCGGTCTTTTCTGCAACGGCTGCGACAATTTCGACAAGGCTTACGAAAAGGGTATAATCAATAAGATATTTACTACAAACCTCAACTATCGCGATCCTTCCATAGTCAGCCGTCCTTGGTATTCGGAAGTCAATATGTGCAAGTATGTTTCATACATAATAGACAGACTCAACAGAGACGAATCCATGAGCGAGCTTCTCAGCCCCGTGAAAAAAATACATGCTCTCGTGGACAGAGTTCGCGGAGAACATTAAAAAATCCTCCAATTTATAAAATAAAAAGCACGGCGTTGCCGTGCTTTTTTTGTGTAAGCGTTGAATGTTGGGGCTATCCGCCCCAAACCCGGACACAAGAAACTTTTCGGGAAAAGTTTCTTAGAACTTCAAAAGCTTCGCCAAAATGAAGTGGTGTGTTTTGTGCGAAGTTCTTTTGCCTACTTTTCTCCGAAAGAAAAGTAGGTCGGGAAAAGTCCTTTGGAATCTCAAAAGCTTTGCTAAAATAAAGTGGTGTAGTCGGGACGAAAGTTCTTTGGCTTACCTTTCTTTCAAGAAAGGTAAGTTATTTTTCGATAAGGGTTGTTTTTGTAACGTCTTTGTTTCTGGGATTTATGCGGTATGTCGCGATCTCATACGGTCCGAGGAGGAATTCTTCCTTGATTTTAAGAGCGGGCATTGTGAGCGTTGTTGTTCTTTCCTTATTTGTAGGATTGAAGAGACGAAGAATGAAGCCTACGCCGCGTTCCGCTTTTTTGAATGCGGAAAGCACGATCACATCGTCGGAAAGCTCTGCAAACGGTTTTATGGAGTTTTCTTTTTCCTCTTCGCAGCCTGTCGGGAAGAAAGAGAGCGCCATAGGATCTTCCGCGAATGCGCAAGCTTCGCGCTCTATGTGAGAGAGTCTCTCATTCGGTTCTCCTGCTGAGAATACGAATGTAAAGTCATGTTCGCCCTGGTCGATGAACGAAGAAAATCTGTCCTGCTCCATAATATACGGTTTTCTTACAGAAAAATCGCTCTTTCCTGCGGAATAGCCCGGTGCGCGGAGAAGCGTTATTCTGAGCTCGTTTCCGAGGTAATCCGAGCCGTGTGTTCCGGAGTTGATAACGGAGAGCGCTTTTATGTCGTCTTTTACGATATTCCACTTGTCGCTTACCATTTCGTCGCCGTTGTTAAGAAGATTTTCGCTTCCGTAAGCGGTCTGACCTATAAAGTCTCCGTTTATTGTCGTGGGAACGGAAAGTTTAAGCATTTTCATCTTTTCGTTCCAATAAACTTTGTCTGTGATTTTGAGTTCTGCGGAATTTTTGGAAAGATAATATCTGCGGCACATTGTAGAGCTTTCATACTCAAATACTGCCTCTACTATCGTGCGTATATCTCCGTCCTCTATTATGCGGACGGATTTTTCCGTGTGACCGTCTGTTATACCGGAGAATGCCGTGCCGCGTTTTTCGGGCATGAGCGTAAACTCGCCTATAACTTTGCGGAATGCCTTCTCTTTGAATGCCCATGAGTTTTCGTCGTCTGCTACGACTATCGGGCGGAGCGCGCCTGCCGTAAAGTAGTCGCGGCCGTCAACTTCGTATTTGTCGATAAGACCTGTTTTGAGGTTTATTCTTACCTCCATGCGGTCGTTCTTGAAGGTGTATACTTTGCCGTCGAGTTTTTCTCTTTCCGCAGGTGTGGGGATAAGATCAATTTTTATATCGAATCTCGTCATTGTTCCGGGGGCGAGCTTTGCATCGAAAACCGTGTGCTTGCGCCAGTCCACGTTGAAGTTTGAAAGCTCGTGCTCGCACTGAGAAGGAATCTTTTCTCCGTCTTTATAAACAGAGGGGAGCGCGAACAGAGCGGCGTTTTTGTTCTGGTCGGGAAGCTGATATTCAACCTCTACCGTCTTTTCTATTTCGAAAGGATGCGGGTTGTATACGAATACGGGGATCGTACCGTCCTCTGCCTTTTTCTTGTCGCGGCAAAGCGCAAGGAAAGAGGTAAGTTTTATATCGTTGAGCTCGGAAAGTCCGTGTCCTGCAAGGTTTGACGCGTATTTTTCAACGGGTTCTATTGCGGATCCAGGAAGAATATCGTGGAATTCGAGGAAGAGAAGATCCTTTGTCGCTGCGGCAATTTTTTCTGCGGGGTAATCGCAAAGCCCTGTAAGAGAAGCGTGCGCCGCCATTTTCTCCGTCATGTAAAGCTCGTTTTCGAGCTTTCTGTGGAGCATTTTTATGCGGGACATAGTTGTATAGCATCCGGTATAACGCGGATTCATAAGACCGCTGTAATCGGGAAGCGTCTCGCCCGTCTTTTGAAGCTCGTCAAAATATGCTTCCGGAGTGGAGTGTATAAGAGAAAATTCCTTTTCTTCTTCGTCGAGCTTCTTGATTTTTTCATAGTCTATTCTGGAAGGACCGCCGCCGTGATTTCCTATTCCCCAGAGAACAAGACCGACTTTTTTGCCGCGGTTCTTTTCCATGTATCCCTTTATCTTTTCATCCGCTTCTCCGCGGTGGGATTCATATGAATTGAAAGCGCGGTGGCAGGCGATCTTGGAACCGTCGAAACCGACCCAGTTGAAATCTTCTGCGGGAAGATCTATCATATCGGGTTCGGGACGGCAGAAAATGTATGAATCGAATCCTGCTTTTTTCATTATGGCGACAAGACCTCTCGAATGACCGAAAGCGTCGAAGTTTATCGCTGTTTTCGGCTCTGCGCCGAATTTTTCCATGAAATAATATCTTCCGTGAAGGATCTGTCTTACAAAGCTTTCACCGCTGGGCATATTGCAGTCTGGCTGTATATACCAACCGCCCATGATGTGCCATTTTTTTGCGGCAACGAGCTTCTGGATTCTTTTGAAGAGCGCGGGATCGTTCTTTTCCACCCATTCGTAAAGCATTGCTTCGTTATGGCAGAAAACAAAACCGTCGTAATCTTCGCAGAAATCCGCAGCGACTCTGAACGTGGAAAGCGTCTCTGCGATGCCTTCGCCTATTTCCCAAAGCCATACGGGATCTATGTGTGCATTACATATAAGATGCAGATTTTTTTTCATTTTTTACCTCTTGTTACGTCAAAGACGAATTTACGATGTTATTCTAACACAATCGTGGAATAAAGACAAGGAGAAAAATAAATAAATCCTTTTATTATGCGCAAAAAACGGCGGATTTTTGTTTTAATGTATATACTTTACGGAAAAAATATGATAAAATATATATTGATTGAAATCTGTCTTGGGAGGATGCCGAAAATATGGCTTTGAGATTGACCGAAAAATCGGATATAAGGATATTTATACTGTATCTTCTTATGCAGGTGGACAGCAGAATTGATTTTGTCACACTTCACGATATCGCGGTCCAGGACGAATTTGTAAATCCCTTCGATTTTATGGAGGAGTTTTACGAACTTCAAAAAATAAAAGCGTTGGAGCTTTGCAAAGACAACCGCGGGGAAGAGTTTGTCCGAATCACCTTAAAGGGAAGAGATATAGCCGAAACAATGAAGGACAATATATCTCCCGAAATACTCAATCACGCGTTGCGATCCGCTTTGCAGCTTATTTCTTTTAAAACGAAAAACCTTACCGCAAGCTCTTATGTTGACGCGGTAAAGGACGGCAAATATTCATTTGTCTGCAAGGTCGAAGGACCCGACGGAGTATATATGGAAACAAAGCTTCTTCTCGATTCGAGAAAGAAGGCGGAAAAAATGAAGATAAATTACGACGAACGCAGCGAGTTTATTTACAGAGGCGTCATGGCGCTTTTTTCCGGAAACGTAAATTATCTTGCGGAGAGTTGGAGCGACGACCTCGCGGCATCGGGAGAGGATGCCGATAAATAAGTTTTTTACTCGGAGGGAGATATCTTGAATAACAGAAACGAAAACGGGGAAAAGAAGAAAAACAGGTTCAACCTTTTCTCCTGGATGTATGGGAAAAACGGGCGCGGCGTCAGAAAAAACGATGTTATAACAAAGTATAATTTTAAAAATTTCTTTAAACTTTTCGGCAGAAAATTCAGAAACATCGTCACTCTTAATTTGTTTTACATCATCGGAAATTTCCCGATTGTATTTTTGATTTTCGCTATGAGCGGCAATTTCAGCGATGTTACGGTAACGCCTACAAGCGAGCTGTTTTCCGTTTTCTACGGCATGACGACAGCGGGAGGAGACGTGGCGACGCTTCTTCCTTTTGCGGGGATACACGCGCTCACGACGGCATTTTATGCAGATACCGTTATAACGTATATATTATACGGGCTTTCGTGCCTTGTGCTTGTAACATTCGGTCTTGTAAACTGCGGCTGTGCGTATATAATGCGCAACATTGTAAAATGCGAACCGATATTCCTGTGGCAGGACTTTTTCGGCACGATAAAGAGAAACTGGAAAACTGCTCTTCCCATGGGCATTCTCGACGCCCTTGTTCTCGGCGCGAATGTATTCGCGATATACTCTTACTGGGTAAACTACAATAATTACTATATACTTTTCTTCTGTTCGATAGGGACGTTCATAATATACAATTTCATGCGCTTCTATATGTATATGATAAATGTCACATTCGAAATGAACTTCTTCAAGGTGATCAAGAACAGTTTTATTCTTGCGATACTTTGTCTGGGAAAGAATTTCCTTGCGCTTCTCGGAATACTTGTGCTTGTATTTATAACGTTCCTTTTTGCAATGTATTATACTCCGCTCGGAATAATAATGGGAATTGTACTTCTGTTCGGCGGTTCTTCGTTTATCGCGACGTATGTTGCGTATCCGAATATGAAAAAATATATGATAGATCCTTTCTACAATAAAGACGGAACGAGAAAAGAAGATGGAGACGACGAAGAGGCGGAGGAAGAAGAACTTCACCATTCGGGAAAACCCGGCGGTTATGGAGAGGACGACGGGGAATATTACGATGCAGGCGAATATATAACCGACGAGAACGAAATGCGTTCTCACAAAAAGGACACACAAAAATAAAATTTATTGCGGAGATATAAATTATGAAAACCGATATTCTGATAGTCGGAGCGGGACCCGCCGGAATATTTACCGCTCTTGAACTTATAAAGAACAATTACGGCGGGAAGATATCGATTTTGGAAAAAGGTTGTGCGATAGAAAACAGAAAATGCCCGAAGGCAAAGACGAAAAAATGTCTTTCCTGCAAACCGTGCCACATAACGACGGGATTTTCGGGTGCGGGCGCTTTCTCCGACGGAAAACTCTCTCTTTCCTCCGATGTCGGCGGAGATCTTCCTTCTCTTATAGGCGAGGAACGCGCGCAGAGCATGATAGAGTACACGGATAATATCTATCTTGAATTCGGCGCGGATACGCATATAGAGGGAATCGGGCATACGGAAGAGATAAAAGAGATACGCAAGAGAGCCATATGCGCGGGACTTAAACTTGTGGATTGCCCCATAAGACATCTCGGAACGGAAAAGGCTCAGGAGATATATTATTCCATCGAGCAGTATTTGCTGTCAAACGGGGTTGAAATATATTTTAATTCCGAATGTCTTGATTTAATAATAAAAGACGGCGAATGTATAGGAATAAAAGCAAAGATATCCGGAAGAGAAGAAGAGGTGTTTGCTTCTCATACAGTTGTCGCGACGGGACGCCGCGGAGCCGACTGGCTTGAAAAGGTCTGTGAGGCGCATTCCGTTCTCCATGTACCGGGAACTGTCGATATAGGTGTCCGCGTCGAAGTGAGAAACGAGATAATGGAGAAGGTCAACAACGTTCTTTATGAATCGAAGCTTATCGGATATCCGAAGCCTTTTAAAGACAAGGTGCGTACTTTTTGCCAAAATCCGGGCGGATTTGTCAGTCAGGAAAATTACGACAACGACCTTTCCGTTGTAAACGGACATTCGTATAAAGAATTAAAATCCGAAAATACAAACCTTGCAATCCTTTGTTCGCATAACTTCACGGAACCTTTCAACAGACCTATCGAATATGCCAAAAAGGTAGGAGAGCTTACAAATATGCTCGGCGACGGGCACATACTTGTACAGCGTTTCGGGGATATTCTCGACGGCAAACGCACGTGGCAAAAAGAGCTTTCACGTTCAAATATAAAGCCTACGCTTCCCGACGCCGTGGCGGGAGACATAACCGCCGCAATGCCGTACCGCGCGATGACGAACATAATAAACTTCATTCAGGCTGTCGATATAGTAGTTCCCGGCTTTGCGGGAACAGAGACGCTTCTTTATTCGCCTGAGCTTAAATTTTACAGCAACAGGGTAAAGATGGACGAGCATTTCAGAACGAACATAAAAAATCTTCATTGTCTCGGCGATTCGAGCGGTTGGACCCGCGGTCTTATGATGGCGTCTGTAATGGGCGTTATGATGGGAAAATATATTGCAGACGATTTTAAGTAATGAATATAAATCCCCCTTTTCGAGGATAATATCCTGAAAAGGGGGATTTTTTTATATGTTTAAAGCGGTGACTGATCTTGCAGTGGAGGCAAGAGAAGCGGTGATGGAGAGATATTCCAAAACCCATAAAGGCGATATTGACGGTATAAAATACTCGGAGAGAACCGACGGAATTGCCGGTATAAGCGTTATAGACGTTATAAACGAAAACGGAGAGCGCGAGATAGGGCGCAAAAAAGGAAAGTATGTAACGGTCTCTTTTCCCGATGTAATGAATCTGGGATTCGAGGAATTTTCTTCCCTTTGCGATGTGTGCGCAAGGGAGATTCTCTCAGTTTGCCGCGGGCTTACGGATAAAATAGAGAGCGTGCTCGTCTGCGGACTCGGAAATGAGAAGATGACGCCTGACTGCATAGGACCAGAAAGCGTAAAAAACGTTCTGGTGACAAGGCACCTCAAAAACAGCGACAGCGCGCTTTTCGAAAAGACGGGGCTTTTTGATATATGTGCGTTTCTTCCGGGAGTCGGCGCCGTTACGGGACTTGATTCATCGGATATACTTCTGTCCGTCGTAAAAGAGGCAAAACCTGATATAGTCATAGCGGTAGACGCTCTTGCGGCAAGGGAAACATCAAGACTTTGCAAAACACTTCAAATATGCTCTGCGGGGATATCTCCCGGTTCGGGAGTGGGGAATGCAAAGCGCTTTATAGATAAGGAAACATTGGGAGTTCCCGTCGTCGCTATCGGAATCCCTACCGTTGTGGATACGGCAACGCTTGTCCGCGACGCGATAGGGGAGGATAAGGCGGAGCTTTTAAACGGATATTCGGGGCTTTTCGTCTGCCCGAAGGAGATAGACGAACTCAGTACAAGGCTTTCAAGACTTATAGGTTATGCCGTAAATCGCGCTTTTCATAAAGAACTTTCCTTTGAAGAAATTATCATGTTGTAATTAAAATGAGATTTCCGCAATATATATTTTCAATAAAGATATTTATTTGCGGAGGTCGTTTTGATGAACGGTAATTTGCCGACGAAAGATATTCTGCCGTATATAAAACCTCGGAAAAAGAGGGGCGGAAACAATATAAAGATAATAGTGACGGTCATTTCCGTTTTGGCGGTGACAGCACTTGTTTTTGTGATATACAGAAGCGGGAAGGCGCTTCTTTCCTCATTTGCAAAAACGACGGCGCCTTCCGAAACGACGGGAACAAATGACTCTTTGATAAAAACAAACGAGCCGTCGGTTGTTCCCGAAGGCTCGCGAAAAATAATAAAAAAGGATATGAGCGCCGTGACGCTCGGAAAGATGTATGACGGAGATACGGATATAGATCTTTTCCCGTCTGTATACAATTTTGAACGTGTTTCGGAAGGAAAAATATCCGTGCTTGTTATATGTTCCCGCGGATTTGAAGAGTATTTGAAAGATGTTCCCGATTATATAGAGGGGGATTATCCCGGCGGCAATGAGACAGAATGTGTTGATACTTGCGCAAAGAACATAGCCACAAAGCTTTCTTCTCTCGGTGTTGGGGCACTTTATGTCGATGTAGGAAATACTTCCACATACAAGAGCTATGAAAAAGCTGCAAAAGCTGTAAACGAGTGTCTGAAAAATCACAAAGATGTAAAGTATATAATAGATGTGAGGCGCGGAATATATTTTGACGGAGAGGGAAATTTTGTTTCTCCCGTTTTTGAATTGAACGGAAAAGAAGCGGCGCAAATGCGTTTTTGCGTCGGCGGAAGCGGCAGAAATGTCGCGGTGGATCTCGCTGTGTCCGACACCGTTTTTTCATCTCTTCAAAAGAAAAACAGATTTTGCGTTATGCCGACGGATATAAAAAGCGGAACGCTTTGCGAGGTCGGCGATATTCCCGTTTTGACGCTTGAAATCGGCGGGGCGGCAAACAGTATCGACAGTGCACTACTGTCATCGGAACTGTTTTGCAAGGCATTCTCCGAGCTTGTAACTTACCTTTCTTGAAAGAAAGGTAGACACGAGAACTTCGCACCGAACACGCCACTTCATTTTGGCGAAGCTTTTGAAGTTCCAAAGAACTTCGCACCGAAAACATCAATTTATTTTAGCGAAGCTTTTGAAGTTCCAAGAAACTTTTCCCGAAAAGTTTCTTGTGTCAGGGTTTGGGGCGGATAGCCCCGACTGATAATGACACACAAAAAGCACGGCAACGCCGTGCTTTTTTTAATTTGCCGATATATGTTGGAACTGCCGTGAGGGGACCTCCGCTTTAAGGTGCTCCCCCTAAAATCCCCTTAAAAATCCGCAAAACTTTCGCACCGAATACATCACTTCAATGAAAAAGGTGTTCCGCAGAAATCGCAAGCGTATGTATCGGTTTTTTCGTTGTAGCCGATAGTTCCGCCGCAAGAGGGACATTTTTTGTCCGCAATCATGCTAAGTTTCTTTGCGATGATTTCTTCTTTTTCTTCCGCCCTTTTTCGCTCTGAAATTTCATTCATTTCTTTCAGGAATTGAGCTTGTTTTTCTCTTCTTTCCTTTTTGTCCGCCTTTACGGCAAAAACCGTGATAATTATCGGTAAGATTATAAAGATGAGTGAAACGGCGTACATGAAGCCTGAAAGATTTTCAACGTCGCCGTCGGCAAGCGTTGAAATAATTACAAACGGCAGATATGAAATAACCGTTATGAATATCCGCACGTTTCTTTTAAGCCCTGAAAACCATTTCATGTTTTTTACCTCCCCGATTTTACTTTACGGCGCGTACCGTGAAAGAATTTATAAAGAGATGACGTCTATTGTGATTTTACTGTGAAAATCTTCTGTAAGATTTAAGAGAATCTCAGTTTTCTTCTTTTTTGACGGGAGCTATTGTGTCCATCCAGCGGAGCGCGTCGCCGAACCACGCGGATATAGTCGGATTGTTCCAACCTACTATTCTGTTGGAGAGAGAAGCGCCGTGACCTCCGTAGGGGTATATGTGAAGCTCGAAAGGTATATTTTCCTTTGCGAGCGCGCCTGCAAGTATTATGGAATTTTCTACGGGAACGGTTGTATCTTCTCTTGTGTGCCAAACGAAAGCGGGAACAGTGTCTTTTGTGACGCAATTTTCTATTGAAACTTTTGCGCGTGCTTCTTCGCTGTCTTTTTCGTCGAAAAGTATATTGTCAAAAGAACCGCGGTGAGCATATTCTCCCGAGGAGATAACGGGATAAGCGAGTATCATACCCGTAGGTCTTGCGTAGTTTTCGGGCATTTCGATGGCGTCCGTCACATATTTGCTGTTGTAGAGTGTTCCGAGACTTGCGGCGAGGTGTCCGCCTGCGGAAAATCCTATTACAAATACATAATCGGGATCTATCTTGAATTTTTCCGCGTTGTCTCTTATGAATTTCATTGCCATAGCAGCCTCGACGAGCTGACCGGGGAATTTTTTGCCTTTTTCATTTTTGTTATGTACGGAATAATCGAGAACGAATGCATTGTATCCGGCAGCGAGGAAGGATTCCGCTATCGGTTCGCCTTCACGGTTGGAGCAAAATGCATATGCGCCGCCGGGGCAGATGAGAATGGCTTTTCTTTTGTAGTTGTACTTCATATCCTCTTCGGCGCCTGCAATGTAAGCCGTGAGCGTCGCACGGGGATAATTCAGTATGAGGTTATATGTTTCGACAGAAGTGTGAATCATTTTTTTCTTCCTTATTTTAATATTTTTTTATCTTGCCGTCGGAATTTAAAAACCGTGATTTTTTATCTCCGATTAAAAACGGCAAAGTATTATTTATGAGATATATTAGCACAATAATATATTGAAGTCAAGCGGTGAAACGGACGATTCCGCCGTAATCGAACAGATTTCCGCTTCCCAATGAAACTATCTCCGTATCATGCTTGTAGGCGAAATCGCGTATATTGTATCCGTCGGGGTGTTTTGAGATATCGCCGAACACGGCAACTTTGCCGTCGCTTATGCTTGCGGAGGCGCCGCCGATAAATCCTGTATCGTATTTTTCTATGTCTATTCCTCCGGGCGTTATCAAGAGGGAATCTATGCCGTGTTCCTTTGCGGCGGTATATATGGATGTGTCAGCAGTAACTATTGCGTCGCGGAGAAGCATTGTCGAACATTTTGCATACCCTTGCGCGACGTTTATTATTTCCATGCCCGAAAGCGTCGCAAACGATTTTACCTCTTTGCTCATATATTTTTCGTTTGCAAAAATCTTGTCTCCCATGCAGAACAGGTTGAGAGAGATATCGTTAGGGTACTTTGCGGATATTTCCGTGCGGGAAAGAGTAAATGACGCGCCGAGCTTTGAAAGTGCGGAATTGAGTCTTATATCGGAAGCGTGAATGAAAAGTTTGTTTTTTACTCTTGCCGCGAGCATATCGGGATGTGTCGATACGGGAAAGTCGAGGTCCCCGTTTTCCGGTGCCGGTATGCAAAATCCGTATTGTGACAATCTTTTTATATAAAAATCGGGCAGGTTCTTGTTTATAAGAAAATAATTCAAATTTATACCTCGGTATATACGAAACGCTTTTAAAAAATTACTTAAATCGGAGCAAGATGTAAAATCCCGACCGATCACGTTTTGACGGTTGAATCAGAGCGTAGGGCAACGTCAACCGCCTGCGAAATTGTTTGTATAAAATATATACGCCTGACGGTAAAGAAGCCCCTTCAATATGAAGGGGCTTTCTTATGTTTTTTCTACGCGAGGCGTTTTCAGCTTCTTTCGACCTTGCCCGAGCGAAGGCAACGGGAACAGATCGAAACTGTCTTGTGCTCTCCGTTGACAACGGCGCTGACCTTTCTGATATTAGGCTTCCAGGTTCTGCCGGTTTTGCGGTTGGAGTGGGAAACATTGTGTCCGAATGTAACGCCCTTGCCGCAATACATACATTTTGCCATATCTGCACACCTCCATTTTTAAAATTCATTTAGAAAAAATAAACCGTAATAATAACGATTTATGAATCCATTGCAACATAGCGAACTAAATTATATCATAAGAAAAAAGAAAAATCAAGTATTTTTTTCTTTATATACAAAAAGTTTTGGATAATAGTCTTAAAATCGCCGCAAATATAGAAAAAACGTCAATTCCGTCAGTTATTTTTGTAAGCTTCGAGGCGGTTTATTTTAAATCCTTTGGCGGAGAAGTTTCTCTCATACTCGGTCTCTATATTTTCTTTTGCAAATTCGCTTGCATGCAGATCCCTTGTGATATTTTTCATATCGAAGCCCGCCTTCGGAAATTCTTCGAGAGAAAATTCGAAAAGTCCAGCGTTGTCTGTTTTGAACTCTATTTTTCCGTCGTCGCAAAGTATTCTCTTAAAAAGGAGAAGATAACCTTCGCTTGTGAGTCTTCTTTTGGCGTGGCGCGCCTTCGGCCACGGATCGCAGAAATTTATATATATCGTTTCGAAAGCTTTTTCTTCGAAAAGAACGGGAAGAAGCGCGGCGTCTGCGCAGATAAATTTTACGTTGTCAAGTTTTTCCGCCATTATTTTTTCGGAGGCGAAAATAGCCACGTCGCGTACTCTTTCCACAGCGATAAATGCCGTATCCGGATTTCTTTTTGCGGTTTCGGTTATAAAAGTCCCTTTTCCGCAGCCTATTTCGACGCGGAATTTATCAAATCCGGGGAAAATCTCTTTAAGAGAAAGCTTTTTGTAATCGGAATTTGAGTTTTTTGCCGCCTGTTCCGCCTCTGTTTTGTCAAAATCTATGTAAAGTTCCCGGCAGGCGTCAAATCTTACATCGCCGTTTTTCTTTTTTCTTACGCGCATTTTGTTTTTCCTTTTTGAATTAAAATAAAAAATCATGTCTAAACTATATATTATCATATGAAAACGGAAATATCCATAGTGATTTTTGATTTTTTTGAGAAAATCGGCGCTGTTTTTATTTTTATCTGTGTTTTTATATTGTTTTATCTTTCACGTATAAAATCTATGCTTCGGGTAAAAATATACGTAGACCGCGTAAAATGAAATAAATAAAAAATTGTTATAAATATAAACGAGGTATAAATATGCTTGACAGAATAGCTCTTGTGCTTGTTATAATAGGTTCACTCAACTGGGGAAGTATCGGTCTTTTCGGCTTTGATGTCGTATCTTGGATATTCGGCGGCAGCGCGGCTCTTGCCAGCAGAATCATCTACACGGTAGTGGCTCTTGCGGGAATTTGGTGCATATCGCTCCTTTTCCGTTCGAGAGAAGAACTTCCCGCGCACAGTAAAGACTGAGAAAATCAGAATAAAAAACACGATCCGTTAAAAAATCGGGTCGTGTTTTGCTTTGTTTTATTAAAGGATACGTTTTTTTCATATTTTTGTGTTTCGGGGAATATTATTTCACAAAACGACTTTTGCGGAGGTGCTTTATGAAAAAACATATAAACAAGATAAAAATGCAGATCGCACGCGACGGCGCCTGCATAAATACAACTGTCGTTATAATATGTGCGGCGGTATGCGCCGTTTTGGGAATAATATTTGCGATAGGGGGAATAAACTCCGAGGTTTACGAGGAAATAGTACAGCCGAAATTTTATCTTCCTCTCTTTTTTATGGTTCTGTTTAACATAATATTTTATGCTCTTTTGGGGGCGGGCGCGGGAATAATCATCTCTACGCCGTATTACGGAAAAAATCAGTTAAAGCCGATTTCACTGTTTCTTGCGGCGACAGTGCTTCTTCTCTGCTATGCGTGGATACCTCTTGTATATACGGCGAAAAGCTTTCTTATAGCCACTTTTATATATGTCATAGTCTTGCTTTTTTCCGCCGTCATATTCAGAATGTACATGAGAATAAGCCGGATTGCGGCATGGATGATGCTTATCTTTTCTGTCTTTGCGCTTTATATGATATTTTATTCTTTTACGCTTTTTGTCATAAATTAAGTTTTTAAATTGCTTGACAATATAAGACAGATTTGATATTATTTAAATATATTGTAACAAAATAAAAATTACGGAGGTATGATGTTATATGAAAACTGTAAAAATTCGTCTTTCTTCGATAGAAGCAGTACGCGATTTTGTGGAAATAGTTCGCAAATATGATTCGGAAATCGATCTTTCCAGCGGAAGATATGTTGTAGACGCGAAATCTATAATGGGAATTTTCAGCCTTGATCTTATGAATCCGATAACTCTTACGGTGCACAGTGACAACTGCGACGATATAATGGAATCCTTAAAGAGCTATATCGTAGACTGATAGCGTTTTATCGTAAAGCGGCGCGGATATAATGTATTCGCGCCGTTTGTTTTTTGAGGTGGCATATGTACGGTTTTGTTGTTTTTTTGGTATACGCGGTTTATTTGATTTTTATGTCGTCCGTGACGATTTTCCTTTACGGCATAGACAAAAAACTTGCGCTCTCGGGTAAAACGCGGATAAAGGAAAAGACGCTTCTCGCTTTTTCCGTTTTCGGCGGAGCGACAGGCGCGATGGCGGGAAGAATTATTTTTTCTCATAAAACAAAAAAGGTTTATTTTTCTTTGGTGATATACGTATCGTTTGTTTTGCAGGCGGCTGTTTTTTTGCTTGCGCTTATGTCGATGATCGCAAGTTTGAAATAAAGTGAATTTTACAGGGTGGATTAAATGAAAAACGAAAAAACGTCTGTCGAGAGCTCTCATTCGCTCTCTTCAAATATAAAACTCACACTTATATGTATTGTGCTCGCTCTTTCCGTCAGTGTTCTGTGGGTGTCGGTATTTTTAAAAACGTTTGTCGGCACAGGGGCTTTTTTTGCTCTTTTCGGAATCGGCGCCGTGGTGACGCTTGTTTTTGTGTTTTTGCTTGTTAGATTTCACAGATAAGTTTAAATGAACGCCCGAACGGTGCAAAAGTTTCGCCAAAATAAATTGCTGTGTTCGGAACGAAAGTTCTTTTGCCTACTTTTCTTTCAAGAAAAGTACGGTGCGGATTTTTAAGG
>UQXK01000017.1 GCA_900544985.1 uncultured Eubacteriales bacterium | reverse complement strand
CTTATCTCGGCGCGCGTGCCGCAATAGAGTTTGTAAAAGGAAACTACTATAACGAGAAGAAAAAAGATACCCCCAATATATATTTTGTCGGCAACGATATAAGCTCTTCACATCTTTCCGACGTTCTTGAACTTTGCGAAGGACGCGACGTTTGCGTAAATGTTATATCCAAATCGGGAACTACGACAGAACCCGCGATAGCTTTCCGCGTATTCCGCGAATTTCTTTACAAGAAATACGGAGACGCCGCAAAGGAACGTATATTTGTAACGACGGACAAAGCGCGCGGTGCGCTCCGCAAAGAGGCTGACGCCTGCGGTTACGAAACATTTGTAATACCCGACGATGTCGGCGGCAGATATTCCGTTCTCACCCCTGTCGGTTTACTTCCGATAGCTGTTGCCGGAATCGATATAGTAAAGATGCTCGAAGGCGCGGCAAAGGCGAGAGAAGAGCTTTCTGCGGGCGATGTACATACGAATGCCTGCTACAAATATGCCGCAATACGCAATATACTCAACCGCCGCGGCAAAAAGATAGAGCTTCTTGCAGTAAATGATCCCGCGCTCACTATGACGTGCGAATGGTGGAAACAACTTTTCGGCGAAAGCGAAGGAAAGGATCTTGTCGGTCTTTACCCGTCTTCCGTTGTCTATACTACGGACCTTCACTCCATGGGTCAGTTTATCCAGGAGGGAACACGTCTTATGTTCGAGACTGTTCTCAACGTAAATATAGAGGACGGCGTTACTATCCCTTATGACAAAGAAAACGGAGACGGACTCAACTTCCTTGCGGAAAAATCCCTCAATTTCGTAAATCAGAAGGCGCACGAGGGCGTTGTTCTCGCGCACACGGACGGCGACGTTCCGAATATAGAAATAAATCTTACGGGTAAAACCGCGGAAGATTTCGGATACCTTGTATACTTCTTTGAAAAAGCTGTTGCAGTGTCCGGTTATATCCTCGGAATAAATCCTTTCAACCAGCCCGGCGTTGAATCCTACAAGAAAAATATGTTCGCGCTTCTCGATAAGCCCGGATATTCCGAACTCAAAGCAGAGCTTGACGCACGTCTTGCAAACCTTAAATAAAATATAAAAAAGGACAGGTTCGCCTGTCCTTTTTTAGGAGAGATATGAAAAAATTCGAGAACAGAAAACTGTGTCTTCTGTGTTTTTCATCGGTTGCGGTTTTCTCCTTATACTGTCTTGTTGAATTTTTCAGAGGCGCAAAATTTTTTGTTTTTGCGCTTGCTCTCTTTGCGCTCTGCGCTTTATTCGGAATAGGAAAAAATAATAAAAACACGAAGAAAAATTTGATTTTCGCGTTGCTTTTGGCGGCGGTGATGATTTTTTCTTCGTGTTTTGCTGTTTTTTCGGTAAAGAAAAACGAGGCGACGTTTTGCTATTCGGACGAGAAAGAGCATTTTTCAAGAGCCGTGATATCCGATATTTCGTATACGGGGAACTATTCTTCGTCATATATTGCCGATGTTTTCGAGGTCGACGGAGAAAAAACGAAGTTTAAAATTCTTCTGAATGTTTCCGGAAATAAATTTTTCGAATACGGAGAATACATAAATTTCAGCTCTTCTTTCGATATTGCCGATTCTGAAAGATCATATCTTCGTTCGGACGGCGTTTTTATGCTTTCGGAAACGGAGTTTGCCGTGTCGGAAAATGATGTGCGGAAAAACATATCATATTATCTTCATATTGCAAATGAATATCTGAACGACAGATTTATTTCTTTATTAGGAGAAAAAGAAGGCGGCTTTCTTTCCGCAATTATATTGGGCAGCAGAAAAAGCGTTCCGCCGTCCGTAAAACTTGCTTTTTCCCGTTCGGGAATATCGCATATACTTGCTTTGAGCGGGCTTCATCTTGCGGTCATCGCCTCGACATTAGATTTTCTTCTCCGCGCGGTTTGCGGAAAGAAGAAAAGAAATATAATTCTGATTTTTATCTGTGTTTTGTTTTCCGCATTTACCGGATTTTCGCCGTCGGTGGCAAGAGCCGCAATAATGCTTTCTTTTGTCTATGCGGCGGATATTTTCGGAGAGAAAAACGATTCTCTGACGGCGTTGTCTTTTTCGGCGGCGCTTATCCTTATCATAAACGGAAATTCGGTTTATAATGTAGGATTCTGGCTTTCTTTTACGGCGACGCTTGGGATAATAACTCTCGGACCTGTATTTGACAAAATATTTTCGAAAATAAAAGCGCCGGAAAAGAGGACTGCGAAACGTTTTTTCTATGATATATTAAAATATTTTTACGGCATTTTCTCTATGGGCGTTTCGGCTTTTTTGTTTACGCTTCCGGTTGTATACTTGTCATTTAAAGAGATATCTCTTTTCGCTATTGTTTCGAATTTCATTTTTATTCCTCTTGCGTCTTTGATAATTCCTCTCGGCATATTGTTTTTGCCTTTTTCGTATATTCCGTATGTTTCAAAGTTTTTGTCTTTTTTATTAAAGCTGTTGTGCTCATTTGTTATAGAACTGTCGGAAAAAATATCCGATATACGCGGCGCTTACATATCGCTCAACCGTCCGTTTTTCGGAGTTTTTGTTGCGATTCTTGTATTGTTTCTTATCGTTATTTTAATCAGAAAAGAAATTTCAATAAAGCGCATGACGGCGTTTTTATCTTTGCTTTTTGTTTTTATGATATCGTTTTATTCCGTATACGGATTCTTTACAAATGGCAATATAAGAATAGTGGCAAAGAGCGTTGCGGGAAACGATTTTGTCGTTGTTAATGCCGATAACAAAGGGTATGCTATCGATATTTCAAGCGGAAAATACTCTTTTATGTATGATTCTTTATTTTCCGTAAAAGAGTTTTCTCTTTCGGAAATCGACACGCTCATACTTACCCATTACCATGCACATACGGAAAATTCCGTTGAATATATTTCCGAAAGAATAAAAATACGCAAAATATTTTTGCCATCTCCCGAGGACGAAAAAGAAAACGAAATATTCAAATCCATGCTTTCTTCTTTTTCGTCTGTCGGAATGGAAGTGAAAACATATGCCCGCGGAGAAAGGATCGCGGACGGCAATATAACTTTCTCTTTTGCAGAGAAGATTAAACTTCCACGCTCCGAAAAGCCGATTGCGGCTTTCCGTATAGAATATAAAAATAAAGACGATGTGAATACTTTTTCTTATATAGAATCGGCGGCGTTCGAATCGTCTTTCGATTATTCGGAATATTTTTCAAGCGATGTCGTGTTTATCGGGTCCCACGGAGCAAAAAGAAAGTTCAGAACCGAAATTCCTGCTTGTCTTAAAAATTCCGACGTCATTTTTGAGGACAGAGAGTCACTTTCTTATTTCCGTGATTTTGAAGATATAGAAAAAATCCATTATCTTTCCGAATATGACGACAGCGGAATCGAAATTTTATATAAAAACGGGAAGTAGCGGGGAACGCTTCAAATGCGACGCCGTAGGGTGAGAACAGGCGGAGTTTTGGGAAAAATTATTAAAAAACGGTATGCACGGTATACTTGCCGTGCATATTTTTCTTTTTTCGGGAAAAAATAAAGTAAAATTTACTTTTTTTCGGAAGTGGACTGATGGACAATAAAAATATGAATATCAACGGAAAGACCGCCGCTTTTGCAAAGCGTATCAAAAAAACGATACGTTATTATAAGCGCGCTTCTATCAAAACGGAAAGAGAGAATAATGCGCCGTTCTTTTCTCATGCCGCAAGGGATTCTGAAAAGCTTATATCGAGGGCGCGCCGCGCGCTTTTTGCCATTCGCGCCTATAAGGATCTTCCGTGTGATGATGAGGGGAAAATCGTGGCTCTCGGAATATCGGAGAGCATAATAGATTTTTCCGAAGATATAAAAGAAGAAAGCATAATAAAATGCCTTTCCGAGAAGGGAAAGCTCTATGACAGCGCAACGCTTTCACTTCTTCCTGAGTTTATTTTTCTGGCTTTGTTCGAAAGGATCGCAAATGCCGTTATAACAAGAGAAGAAGACACAAGACTTGGCGCTTTTTTGAGAAATACCGAAAAATTACGATTCATAGATTTTTTCCGTATTTTCCTGATGTTCTCAGCGGCGGACAAAATTTTTTCGGAGGAAAAAGCGAAAATATATAACGACTGCGACAGGTCTACCAAGCTTTCGTATATATCTTTTGTTTCGGAAACCGCGAAAAAAAGAGGAGAGAGCGAGGAGAGCAAGGCAAGGGATATATTAAAGAGAGCGGACGAAGAGGGCGTTCATGTGGGCGCTCTGATACTTCAAAAGGATAGTGGCGTCGCGAAGATATATACTCTTTGTCTGATACTTATAACGTTTCTTATCTCCCTTATATATTTTTTCCTTTGCAATCTTACCCCGTTTGCGCTTTTGATATTGCCGGGAGTTGCACTAAGCGTGTACATGACGGTAAAGGAGCTTCTTGTCCTTTGTTTTAAGAGCGCGGGAAACGACTTTTTGCCGCGTCTTTACGGCGAAAAAGTCAAAAACGAACGCGCCGTTATCGCCGTCATGACGATTCTGTGCGGAAAGGAACACGATACGGAAATATTCGACCGTATCGAAAATTTTTATCTTGTCGATGAAAATAAAAACAGATTCTACGCGGTAGTATGCAATCTGCCCGACGCCGACAGAAAGAGTATGCCGAGCGACGACGAGATAGTTTCTTTTGCCAAAGCGAGGATTTCCGCGCTCAATTTAAAATACGGCGATCATTTCGGTATTTTTATAAGGGAAAGGCGGTATTCCCGCTCGGAGAGAAAGTATATAGGCTGGGAGCGAAAAAGGGGCGCCGTTCTGGAATTTTGCCGATTTGCCCGCGGCAAAAAGACGAGTATAACAAAATTCATCGGGAACAAAGATTTTTTGTCTTCCGCAAAATATCTGATAACGCTCGATTCAGATACGAATCTGTATTCGGGGTCCGCAGACGAGCTGATAGGAACTATGCTTCATCCGCTCTGCACACCGAAAATAAAGGAAGGGAGAGTCGTCTCGGGGCACGCCGTTATACAACCGCATATATCCTCCGAGCTTGAAAGCGCGGCGTATTCGGAGTTTTCCTCCATTACGGCGGGAAACGGCGGTATAGATTCGTATGCCGCGGCGTCTTTTGACATATACGAGAATGTATTCGGCTCAGGTTCGTTTTGCGGCAAGGGAATACTCGATATCGATGTGTTTTTATCTGTGTGCGACGGATTTTTTCCGAATGAGAGAATACTAAGCCACGACCTTCTTGAAGGAAATCTTCTCGGTTCCGCGATAGCTTCCGATATAACGCTTACCGATGCTACGCCGAAAAACGCTCTTTCTTATTACACGCGCGCACACAGGTGGATAAGAGGGGATTTACAAACAATACCTTATCTTTTTAAAAATGTGAAAAATCAGAGCGGCGATACGGTAAAAAATCCCATGGACGCGCTTTCTAAATACAAAATAATCGATAATATCCTTTCCTCTGTCTGTCCGTTGACGGTCATCGTCGCTCTTCTACTCTCTGCGCTTGTGATTCCGCAATACACGTTTCTGTCGTTCTTGTTTTTATTTTCGTATCTTATATTTCCGATAGCGCAGAGCTTTCTTTCTTCTCTTGTTTTCGGGAAACTGTCCCTTGCCGGCAGGAGATTTCATTCGCGTGTAATGCCACATTTTCTCGGAACGCTTGCATATTCTTTTTATAAAATATGCGCGCTTCCTTATGAAGCATATCTTTTTGCCGATGCCGCAGTGCGCACCGCGTACAGATTTCTTGTAAGCAAAAGCAATTTCCTCGCATGGAAAACGGCAGCTTCGGCGGACAGCGAGAAAAACGGCGTTATCTCTTATATATCGAAGATGTGGTTTTCCTCCGTGTTTGGAATCTTTTGCATTTTTCTTCCCTCGCATACGATGAAATTTTTAGGTATACTGTGGTTTTTGTTTCCCGCGTCGGCGTATATACTCTCTCTTAAAAAGCAGGAGGGGAGAAAGCTCGGGGAGCATTCAAAAGAAAAGATACGAAAATATGCGCTTGATATGTGGGGATTTTTCAGAGATCTTGTAAACGAAAAGTCGAATTTTCTTCCTCCCGACAATTATGAAGTCTCTCCTGCCGAGCGAGTCGCGTACAGGACCTCTCCGACGAATATAGGGCTTTACCTTGCCTCTGTACTTGGGGCGAGGGATATGTCCCTTATAACGAGCGAAGAGCTTTGTTATCGCGCAAAAAACACCGCCGTGACGCTTTCCAAAATGTTGAAGTGGCACGGGCATTTGTATAACTGGTATGATATAAAAACTCTTTCCGTCATAGGAGAGCCGTTTGTTTCAACGGTCGATTCGGGAAACTTTGTCTGCGCGGTATCTTCGTTTTGCGAGGGAATAAAGGAGTATATTTTCGAATGCCCGAAGCTCATAGACGTTTTGAACTTTTACGAGGGGCTTATAAGAGATACGGAGTTTTCAGCTCTCTATGACAGAAGCTCGCGCCTCTTTTATATAGGTTACGACGTGAAAAACGAGAGATACAGTGATTCGTATTACGATACGTTTATGAGCGAAGCGCGAATGACGAGCTTCTTTTCCGTTGCAAGAGGAGACGTGCCGAGAGAACACTTTTTCGCGACGGCAAGACCTATAATAAAGTCGCGCGGATATACGGGAATAGCGTCTTGGAGCGGCACGGTGTTCGAATATTTTATGCCGGCGCTTTTTATACCGATAGTTTCGGATTCTCTTTCCGACGAAGCGCTTTCTTTCGCATTCGGCATAGAAAAATCATCTTCCGCAAGGAAAGAAATATACGGGAGAAAACGCTCTGTTTTCGGGGTCTCCGAGAGCGGGTATTTTGCTTTTGATGCGGAGATGAACTATCAATATAAAGCATTCGGAAGAAGCGTTCTCGCACTTGACCCCGAATGCAGGGACGCGAAAACATTTTCCGCTTATTCTTCTTTTCTGATGATGAGAAAAGGCGTATATGATTGCCTGCAAAATCTCTCCTCAATGGAAAAGCTCGGCGCGTACGGAGAATACGGCTTTTACGAGGCGATAGATTTTGATTCCGAGCGTGTCGGAGACGGGTACGCGATAATAAAAAGCTTCATGTCCCACCACATAGGCATGAGCTTTATCGCCTGCGTAAATATGCTTTTCGACGATATATTTGTCAGAAGATTTATGAAAAATCCGAAAATGCGTGCTTCCCGCGAGCTTCTTTGCGAAAAGATAGCCGTGGGCGCAAGGGCGATTTCAAATTCGTCAAAGAGGAGCAGAGCAAAATCCGAGCGCCGGGTATACTTTTTGCCGGAAGGAACGGGGAAGATATCGCACACGCCGTCAGAATACAGCATTTTGTTTCCGAGCGTTGCGATGATATCAAACAATAAAACGAGAGTTCTTGTGTCCTCGTCGGGTCATATAAAAGCGTATAACGGAAATAAGACCGTGTTCTATTCGGAATTTTCGCGTTTTTCGCTGATGTCTGGGTTGCGCTTTTACGCGGTTGCAGACGGCAATGTTTTGCCGCTTTGTCCGCTTCAAAAAAGAAACAGCGAATTCGAATCGAAATTCTTCTTTGAATATGACGATTCAAAAGCGGTGTACATGTCTTTTCACAAAAACGAGAACGCGGAGATTACCGCGAAGCTCACCATTACCGTGATGCCCGATTCCGAAACGTTTTGCGCGGAAATAAGTGTAAACGGCGGAATATGTTCGTTTTATGCGTTCGCATATGCGGAACCTGTCCTTGAAGAGGAGAATGCATTTCTTTCCCATAAGAGCTTTTCAAATCTTTTTATGGAGAGCAAATATTACGAGGACGAGGAAACTCTCGTTTTCAAAAGGCGACCGAGAAGCGGAGCGGGAGACGGCACTTTTCTCGGAGTGCGCGCTTTTCCCGATTTCCAGGGAGGGAATTTTGATACCGACAGGGGAACATTCCTGCCTCTTATGTACGGAGAAGAGGAAATCTCATCTCTATCTCTTCGCGAAGGCGAAAACAGCGACGGTGCGATGATAGTGCCGATGCTGTCTATGAGAACGGGAGAGAGCGGCAGACGCGGAAAATGCGGATTTTATTTCTCTTCGTCCTCAAATGAAGATGAGATATTGTTTTTGCTTTCGGGTACGGAGAGAAAGAAAAGAAAGAATTTTTCGGATATAACGCGCCTGCAATACGGCGCGGCGGGGATAACAAAGGAAGTTTCTTTTATTGAAAATCATTTGCTTTCTTCTTTTTGTTTTGACCTTTCAAGGAGCGGCGCGGCTTTTTATCACAAAGTCACAAGAGATTTTTTCTGGAAGCACGGAATATCGGGAAACAACAATTCCGTATTTGTGAGAATTGTAAGCGGCAATGAAGCGGAATTTTCAAATCTTGCGATTCTCGTGGGCGTCTTCAAGTATATGTGCATACGCGGAGAGCGGTTTGATCTTATCCTGCTTTATCCCGAAAACGATTTTTACAGGACTACGAATAAAAACAAGGTTTATGAGCTTTTGTATTCTCTCGGCGTAAACAGTTTTATAGGGCGCGACAACGGCATTTTCGTGATATCGGAGGAAAGCGTATTAAAAGAAGAAATTCCTTTCTTCGAGCTGCTTTGCGACGTTTATATAGACCTTTCAATACCTCTTTATGAATCGTGCGGAAAGAACAGAAATTTCTTTTCTCTTTCCGAAAAAGGCGAAAATTCTCTACTGAAAAAGGCGCAGACGCTCGTTTCGAAGTTTGAATTTTCCATTCCCGAAAATCCCGTTGCCAAAAACGAGAGCGGATATTTTACCGATGGCGGATTTTTTGTGGAAAAGCCGCACGGAAATATTCCTTATTCGTATATAATCGCATCTGAAAAATTCGGCTCTGTCGTGAGCGAAAATTCTCTCGGTTTTTCTTATTACGAAAACTCCGCGCTTGGAAAACTTACTCCTCATTCTTCCGATAACAAAAAAGAGGACAGAGGAGAGCGGATTATACTTCGCGTATATGACGAATTCGAAAGCGGAGAATATTTCGATTTTGATCTTGCGGCGTGCTCTGAATCAGTGGACTTTTCATACGGCAGGGCGGAATACAAGGGAAAGGCTTCGGGAATCGGTTTTACTCTCTTGGTAGATGTCGATAAAGAGTTGCCGATAAAGATAATGTCCTTGAAATTTCACTTTGACGAGGGAAAAAAGCGCCGTGTAAAAGTGTTTTTTATAGCCGAACCCTGCCTTGCGGAAAAACCGGATAAAAAAAGCGCATACACCTATATGCGTGAAAAAAATGCGGTATTCGCTTCTTCGGTTTTTGAAAACCGAACCTCGCTTGGAATTTTGTGCCGCGGAAAAGATACGGGGACGTATGCGGATTTTTCCGCATATCTTTCCGACGGGCATATCTTTTCCGGTGTCGATGATGTTCTTTGCGTCTATTCATACGCCGATAAAGAAAACAGCGAAGTTTTGTTTTTCCTCGGCGCTGTAAACGAGGAGCTTACAAGAGATGAGTTTACGGCTTTTTGCACTTCATACAAAGAAAGAGGGCGCGCCCTTTCTCCCGTTTTCGGAAAGATAGACATAGAAACGGGAAATGCCGTGTTCGATCTTTCGGTGAACTATCTTTTCCCATACCAGACGATGTATTCAAGGATCCTGGCGCGTTCGGGATTTTATCAGGTCGGAGGAGCATACGGTTTCAGGGATCAGCTTCAAGACACGCTTTCTCTTATAGATACGTTTCCGTCCGTCTGCAAAGATCAGATAGTAAGGTGCGCCTCGCATCAGTATAAAGAGGGCGACGTCGCGCACTGGTGGCACGAATACGAGGGGAAGCAGAGCGGGCTTCGAACGCGGTATTCCGATGACCTTCTGTGGCTTCCTTTTGCCGTTTATGAATATGTAAAGAAGACGGGAGACGCGGAAATCCTCGATATAAAAGCGCCGTATCTTTCGTCGTGCGTGCTTGATATCCACGAGAAGGAGCGGTACGAAACACTGAATTACGTCGGAGAGGGAGATATATACGAGCATATAATCAGGGCGGCGGAACTTTCTGTGTCGCGCGGAAGAGGCGAACACGGGCTTATGAAATTTTTAGGCGGAGACTGGAACGACGGAATGAATTTTGTCGGCATAAAGGGCAACGGCGAAAGCGTGTGGCTTACGGAATTTGCCTCTGTCGTATTTTCGGGACTATCATATATATGCGGTTTAAAAGATGACGCGGAAAAATCTGAATATTTTAAAAATTTATCAAAAGAGCTTATTGAAAGTGTTTCGGAAACTTTTTGCGACGAATGGTATCTTCGCGGATATTACGACGATGGCTCACCTCTCGGCAAAAAAGGCAATGCGGAATGCGAGATAGATTCAATATCGCAGAGCTTCGCCGCCTTTGCGGAAAAAGAAGTTTTCGGAAAGATAAGCGATAATACAAAAAAAGCTCTCTTTTCGGCATATAATAAACTTTACGATAAAGAGAATAGAATATTCAAACTGCTTTCTCCCGCCTTTGATTCCGGAGAGGAATATCCCGGCTATATAAAGGGATATGTTCCTGGTATAAGGGAAAACGGCGGTCAATATACTCATGCCGCTGTCTGGGCGGCTATGGCGCTTCTTCTGTGCGGAAAAAAAGAAGAGGGCAAGGAAGTTTTGATGGCGATAAATCCTGCTGTCGGAAGTCTTGACGACGGATTTTTAAAGAGATACCTCATAGAGCCGTATGCCATGGCGGGCGATGTTTATTCCAATCCGTCTTTTATGGGGCGCGGCGGTTGGAGCTTTTATACGGGAGCCGCGGCGTGGTACAGAATAGCCGTCATAGAAACATTTTTCGGCTATACTTCTGCGGAAAAGGGATTTTATCTTCGTCCGAATCTTACAGATGATTTTGACGGAGCTATTCTCAAAGTGAATGTAAAGGGGACTTTTTACACCGTGCGTTTCACTTTTTCAAATACCCCGGGAATCGTTCTTGACGACAGGATAGTCGAAAACAGCGCAAAAGAAATGGGAAACTTTCTTTTCCCGTTTGACGGAAAAGAGCATTATGCGGATTTCTGTATGAAAAAAGATGGTGATTGACCGAATCTATCATGAAAAAAGCGGCATTGTAATGGCTATGTTATAGACTTTTACGGTGAACAAACAATAGCCCGCTATTCTTTGTAAATGAAAATAGCGGGCTGTGCTTTTTTCTTTTCCATATTCGGAACTATAAATTGAATTTTACAGTATCAATGAATCTATCAGCGCTTGCACTTCATAAAAAAATCTTGACAAGTGAAATCCGTCTGCTACGGCGTGATGTATATTCATTGTAAGCGGCATAAGTACCTTGTTGTTTTCAGCTTCATATTTTCCCCATGTTACAACGGGGGCTAAAAACTTGCCATCATCAAATACATGGACATCAAAATGTTTATATCTTATCCACGGCAAGCAAGACACATCAAAAAAATTTTGCGGCTGATCCTTTATGATTGCACGCTCGCATTTGTTCTTTCTTTGATTGTCTACGGTTCTTTTACAAAAATCAAGTAGGTTGTCCGTATATTCTGTTACAAATTTAGTAAAACTCTCATCTTCTTGGTTGAATACGGTATAGGACGGCGAAATATAGTCCCATCGTATTAAATCCCCCTCGTTGCTCCAACCATATTTGAACTCATCGTGTGAATTGATCACCCTTGAAACTACCCAAATCATAGCAGAATAGAATTTCAGGTTATTTTTTCTCGCATATGCAAGCAGAGGAGCCACATCAATATCGGCAGTCAAACTCATAACAATGCGCATATTGTCGATATAGAATTTGAGCAAACTACCTCTTTCCCATGTGTTCAAATCAATTATCGAATAGTTCACTTTAAGACTCCTTTCTATTCACTGCAAAATTACTGTGTATCACAATTTCAGTATATCAAAATCATAATAAAAAAGCAAGGAAAGCCCGGATTTCCGGTAAAGAACAGTTTTTTCTTGCGTATCATAAATAAAACGGAGAACGAAAATGAGAAAAATTTTAAAAAGAATTATATCGTCTGCGGTTGCATTTATATTTATCGTTTTTAATATGTGTTTTCTTTGCGGGTGCGGCAAAAGATCGATAGGCACGGTCAATATCGGCGTTGTGAGAAACGACGGTGTATCCGATAAGGCGCTGTCTTGGGAGAAATATCTTTTGAAAATGGGAAATGAACTCGATTTGAAATTCGATTTCATGACGGTGAAAAGCGGAGAAGACGAGGTTGAGGCGATAAACACATATGCGGAAAAAGGATATGACGCTATATTTCTCTTGTCATATAATAATATAGTCGATGCGGTGAAATCCTCTGAAAACAAAAAAATGTATACCGTACTGTTTGGTGCACATCCTCAAAAGGACGAATATGAGAAAATAAAAAATTTCGATTATTATCTCGGTTCTGTTTCTCCTGACGATGACACCGAATATGAAGCGGGATACAATATGGCAAAGTATTTTTCGGACATTAAAAACGCGGAATCGTTTACGATTTACGGCGGAGACATATCGAGAGGAAATTTTGTACATCTTTGCCGTCTTTCGGGAATGATATCTTATCTTTGCGAAGATCAGACGACAAGCTACGACGGTGTCTCCAAAAGGGCAGATATAGCAGAGAAAATTTCTATGGGCTTCGATATTTCCAAATTCAAAAGCGAAAAGTATAAAATCGCGGAATACTTCGATTCTTCCGACACAGACGAAATCGATAATAAGCTTATAAAGGGAATGAATGACGGAGGAATTTTCATACTCTCGGTGTGTTCGGGAAAAGAGCTTACAAAAAAGGCGGAAAAAATAAAAAAATCATCTGAGGGTATTGATTTTTTTAATGTCGGCGGATTTGAAGCTGTCGTATCTGATACAGAGAATCTTTTTGACGCGGGATATTCGTATAATGTGGGAACTTATCCGTCCATGCTTGCTCCCGCGATAATATTAACGCTCAGCGCGTTAGGCGGCAGCAAAATATCTTCTCCCGATGCAAACGCTCCTTATATAAATATAAATTACCGCACGTCCGAAAACAAAGATGAATTTTTGAAAATACTTTTATCGGATAATGAAGAAGACGGTTATTTATATGATGAGGACGTAATAGAGCATTTTGCGGGAAATAACTATTCGGAATTTATTGTATTGTGCGAAGCCGATTTTAAGAAGGCAACGGCTATAAAAGAATATTTCGATAAAAAATAAGCGCAGTAAAAAAGAACAAGCCGTTCTGCGACTTGTTCTTTTTTTGTTTTATTAAACTTTTTCTACGGCGAGCATTACTTTTTCGCCGTTTATGTCCCATTCTTTTGTATTTTCGGGAGTTTTGCCGATGACAAGTTCGATGCCGAGTGTTTCGCGTTTTATGGAATCTTTATTCTTTTCCGCGATAGCCGCTACTCTGTCGTTGTCGGAAACATAGATATTTATGTGATCCATAACTTCAAAGCCGGAATCTTTTCTCATCGTTTGGATTTTTGAAACTATTTCTCGTACAAATCCCTCTTCTATAAGCTCTTCCGTGAGGTTGGTGTCTATTACAACGGTTATGCCGTAGTCTGCCGCGGATTCATAGCCGGGAGTCTTGGCGGATTCGATAAGAAGATCCTCTTTTGCAAGAGATATCGTTTCGCCTGCGTCTTCGAATATTATCGCGCCTTTTTCGTTGAGCTCTGCCATAGCGGCATTGCCGTCGACGCCGGAAAGATACGTTCTTATCGCGGAAAGATGTTTTCCGTATTTGGGACCTACCGTGCGGAGCTGCGGTTTAAAGGAGTACGAGGTGAACGCGGAAAGGTCTTTTGTAAATTCTATTGTCTTTATATTGAGTTCGTCTTCCACTATTTCCGTGAAAAATTCGGGAAGAGTGAAATCAGCGCCGACATAGAGCTTTGCAAGCGGCTGGCGGTTCTTTATTGCTGCGCCGTTTCGGCAAGCGCGTCCGAGGAATACTATTTTGAGTACCTCGTCCATTCTTTCTTCAAGCTCTTTGTCGATAAGTTTTTCGTCAGCCGTCGGGAAATCGCAGAGGTGTATGCTTGCCGGCGCTGTTTTATCGTTCGTGCAGACGAGGTTTCTGTATATATCGTCTGTCATAAACGGAATCATCGGAGCGCAGACTTTGCAGAATGTGACAAGGGAAGTGAAAAGCGTCATATAGGCGTTTATCTTGTCCTGCGGCATACCGGGAACCCAGAAACGCTCGCGCGAGCGGCGGACGTACCAGTTTGAAAGATCGTCTATGAAATCTTGGAGTATGCGCGTTGTCTCCGTGATTTTGTAATTTTCGAGATTCTTGTCAACTGTTTTTACAAGAGTATTGAGCTTTGAAAGAATCCATTTGTCCATTACGGGGAGCTTGTCGTATTCGAGATTATACTTTGTCGCGTCAAATTCGTCGATATTCGCATAGAGAACGAAGAAAGCGTATGTGTTCCAGAGTGTGGACATAAACTTTCTCTGACCTTCCGCAACGGCGTCGTCATGGAAACGGCTGGGAAGCCACGGAGCGCTGTTGGAGTAGAAATACCAGCGTATAGCGTCGGCGCCGTGCTTTTCGAGCGCTTCGAACGGATCTACTGCATTTCCTTTTGATTTTGACATTTTCTGTCCGTTTTTATCAAGAACGTGACCGAGAACGATTACGTTTTTGTACGGCGCTTTGTTGAAGAGTATTGTCGATATTGCCATGAGAGAGTAGAACCAACCGCGGGTCTGGTCGACAGCCTCCGAGATGAAATCTGCGGGGAACTGTTTTTCGAAAAGTTCTTGATTTTCAAAAGGATAGTGCCACTGTGCGAATGGCATGGAGCCGGAGTCAAACCAGCAGTCTATTACTTCGGGAACGCGGTGCATTGTTTTTCCGCAGTCGGGACATTTTATCGTTACCGCGTCTATATAGGGGCGGTGCAGCTCTATATTTTCGGGGCAATTGTCGGAAAGCTCTTTGAGCTCTTTTATAGAGCCTACGGATATCTGTTTTCCGCATTCGCATTCCCAGATGTTGAGGGGAGTGCCCCAATAACGGTTGCGGGAAATACCCCAGTCCTGTACGTTTTCGAGCCAGTCTCCGAATCTGCCTTTGCCTATGGATTCGGGTATCCAGTTTACGGTGTTGTTGTTCTTTATGAGGTCGTCTTTTACCTCTGTCATTTTTATAAACCAGGACGAGCGGGCGTACTGTATAAGCGGGGTGTCGCAACGCCAGCAGTGAGGATAATCGTGCTCGAATTTGGGCGCGTCGAAAAGGAGTCCGCGCTCATCGAGGTCGGAGAGTATAAGCGGATCGGCGTTCTTTACAAACATACCTTTCCACTTTTCGCCCTCCGTCATGTTGCCCTGCGCGTCGACAAGCTGTACGAAGGGAAGATCATATTTTCTTCCTACGCGGGAGTCGTCGTCACCGAACGCGGGCGCAAGATGTACTATACCCGTACCGTCTCCCATGGTTACGTAATTGTCGCAAGTGACATAAAAGCATTTTTTATCGGGATTTACGAATTTGAAGAGCGGCTCGTATTCCATGCCCTCCATATCCTTGCCTTTCATCGTTTCGAGAACGGTGTAGGTGTTTTCTCCGAGAACTTTGTCGGCAAGAGCTTTTGCAATATAATATTTCCAGCCGTCTTCGGCGCTTACTTTGATATATTCTTCACCGGGATTTACGCAGAGCGCGACGTTGGAGGGAAGGGTCCACGGCGTTGTCGTCCATGCAAGAAAAGCGGTATGCTCTTCTTTCGGATAAACGAAGCGCGCGATAGCAGATCTTTCTTTTACTGTTTTATAGCCTTGCGCGACTTCTTGCGCGGAAAGAGGTGTTCCGCAGCGCGGGCAGTACCATACTGTCTTGAAGCCTTTGTAGAGCAGCTTCTTTTTCCATATCTGGTTTAGCGCCCACCATTCGGATTCGATGAAGTTGTTGTCGTAGGTGATATACGGATTGTCCATATCGACCCAGTATCCGACTTTCGAGGAGAAATCCTCCCACATGCCTTTGTATTTCCAGACGCTTTCTTTGCATTGGTTTATAAAAGGCTCCATGCCGTAACTTTCTATCTGTTCTTTTCCGTCAAGACCGAGCTTCTTTTCAACTTCTATCTCTACGGGAAGACCGTGAGTATCCCAGCCGGCTTTTCTTAATATGTGGTAGCCTTTCATCGCGCGGTAACGCGGAATCATATCCTTTATTACGCGGGTAAGAACGTGACCTATATGCGGCTTTCCGTTTGCCGTGGGAGGTCCGTCGTAAAACGTATAGTTATCGCCCGCTTCTCTTTGATCGATACTTTTTTCAAAGATCCCGTTTTCTTTCCAAAACTTTTCCGTCTTTTTTTCTCTTTCGACGAAATTGGTATTTGGAGATACTTTTTCGTACATTTGTTTTATCCTCCGTATTATTTTAGAAAAATAAAAAATCCCCGTCCGTGCAAACAGGACGAGGATAAAAAACCTCGATAAACCACCCATTCGGCATACGAACATATGCGCGCTCTCTTACGGGAGCGAAGCGTCGCGCACTACTTGAAAATTATCTTTTGCACGCGCGGCTCGGAAGTGATTTTCGTTTTGCAAAAAGCCGTCGGACTTTCACCGTCTCCGACTCGCTATGCGCTTTTTCGCTGACTACTCTCTTCGTCACAGCCTTTGGGATTTTCGTTTTATAATAATTTATTATAAGTGTATAATCCGTCAAAGTCAATAGTTTTCGCCAAATTAAGCGCATTAAATAATAATTATCGGGAAGTATTTTTTCTTTATTCTTCCGTTTTATGGGCTTTTACATATTTTACACAGACAAGAGTGACTGTAAGGCACACGGCGATGTATATAAAAATCACGACGGCATACACGTATATCGGCAAGAAATGACCGAATATTCTCGGTACAAGAGATGCTATGAATGACAATGCGTGAAATAAAATAAACCAGATCGAAAAAGATATCTCTCTTACGCGAAACAAACGAACCTCTTCGCTTTTTTCATTTTGTATATAATTTCGTGTATAGATGAATTGATTTGAAAAAAATACGGATAGCGTAACATAAAACGTATAGAGAAGAGCGTTTATTCTGATCGATTCGGGCGCGCCTATAAACACAATCAAGGTGATAAAAGCAATGCAGATATATGAGATGCGGTTTACGAATAAAAAATTCTTTCTTGCCGTATCATTTATTTTATTGTGTTCAGGTCTGAAATTCATTGTGCCGATAAAAAAATCATACATAAAGAGGACGGCAAAGATTATCGATATTAAGAAGATACCCTGCGAAGAAGATATTTGTTTTGCCGCAAGGAATAGTAAAAGAAAGCTCGGTAACTTAATAAGGATATTGATAATGGTGTTTTTTGCCGCGGAATATGTTTTTTTCTTCTCATGCGCCGCTGTCTCTTCGGGAGAAATTTTTGGGATGTCTGCTTTTTTATCATCGATTTCATCGCGGATAAGGTAATCCGACGATGAGGTTTCGGTATCTGTGCTTCTGTTATCAATATCATCGCGGATAAGATAGTCAGTCGACACGGAAAAAAGCTTGCTTATAGCCAACAGGTTTTGCATATCTGGCGTCGCCGTGCCCATCTCCCAGCGCGATATCGCCTGACGTGAAACACCGATGTTTTCCGCACATTCCTCTTGGGAAAGCCCAGCCTCTTTTCGGAGCGAATAAAATTTTTCGGCAAATGTCATAGCTTGTATTCTCCTTTTGTTTTTATGCCTTTATTATACTGTATAGTTTCCGGGAACACCACCATTTTGATGTTTCAATTTCGCAACCGAATGTAACATTTTAGCTTTTTCGGGTCTTAAAGTATCTTTTCCATGCCGATTTTTTGCGTTTTCATACCGTAATGCCCGTAAAACGCCATCGCAGATGAATTGCATTCCCAAACGTTGAGCGTTATATTATAGCAGGAGATATTTCTTGCGTATTCCGTTACAAAGTCGAGAAGCGCGGTTCCGATACCTTCTCCTCTTGACGCACTGTCGGTGCAAAGGTCGTCTATATATAGCGTTTTTATTTTTTGCATGGAGGCGCTCTCTTTTTCCGATACGATACAAAATGCGTATCCCGCTACGGTTTCGTCTTTTACGTATACGAATATAGGGCGCGCGATGTCGTCGAGTATTTCCGAAAGCTCGTCTGCCGTGTATTTTTTCGTGCCGGGTTTGAAAAGATCCGGTCTTTTATCTGAATGTACTTTTTGTACTTCATAAAGAAGCTTTTCTATTTGCGGAATATCTTCTTTTTTCGCTTTTCTTATATTCATGTATCTGCCTTTCGAAAAATAAAGTATATCAGAAATTTTATCACAAAATATTTTTGAAATCAATATGTGGGAGTTTTTGTTGACAGAACGCAAAAAAATGGTACAATATGTATATAACTATACTAAATAAATTAAAAATAATATAAAGAGGGAATAAAAAATGTACAGCGAAGAAATAAGAAACATACTTTCAAAAACAGATCACACGCTTCTTTCTCCCGCCGCAACATGGGAGGAGATAAAGAAAATAATCGACGACGGCATAAAATATTCCACGGCGTCCGTATGCATACCGCCTTCTTTTGTAAAGAAAGCTTCCGAATATGCCGCGGGAAAAGTAAAAATATGCACGGTAATAGGGTTTCCCAACGGATATAGCACCACAAAATCAAAATGCTTTGAAGCTTCCGACGCCGTCGAAAACGGTGCCGATGAAATAGACATGGTAATAAACATCGGCGCGCTCCGCGAAAAAAGATACGATGACGTGCTTTTTGAAATAAACGAAGTAAAAAAAGCGTGCTGCGGCAAGCTTTTAAAAGTGATAATAGAGACGTGTCTTCTTTCCGATGAAGAAAAAGTGAAGATGTGCGAGATAATTTCAGCGTCCGACGCCGATTTTATAAAAACATCGACGGGATTTTCTACGGCGGGAGCGACAAAGGAAGACGTAGCGCTTTTTGCGGCTAATATCAAAAACGGCAAAAAAATAAAAGCCGCAGGCGGAATAGCCACGATAGACGATGCAGAGGATTTTCTCGCTCTGGGGGCTTCGCGCCTCGGCACGAGCCGAATCGTAAAAGCGGTAAAAAATATGGAGGAAAAATAAAGATGAGCGACAAAAAATATCCCACGCCGCATATTGCGGCATGTCCCGAAGATTTTGCAAAGACCGTCCTTATGCCGGGTGACCCGAAACGCTCTGAATTTATAGCGAAAAACTTTCTTGAAAATGCGGTTCTTATAAACGATGTCCGTGGAGTAAAAGGATATACGGGAACATATAACGGAAAGCGTGTAAGCGTTATGGCAAGCGGCATGGGAATGCCGTCGATGGGACTTTATGCTTATGAGTTATATAACTTTTTCGGCGTGGAAAATATAATACGCATAGGAACCGCAGGGGCGATGAACGAAAATATCCACGTTCGCGACCTTGTGTTCGGTATGTGCGCGTCTACCAACAGCGCATTTGAAAAGCAATATTCGCTCCCCGGAACGTTTGCTCCCGCGGCGGATTTCTCTCTTCTTTCATGCGCTGTCGAAAATGCAAAAAAGCTCGGCGCTGTATGCCATGTCGGAAATATTCTCTCTGCTGATACGTATTATGACGACGACAGAGAAACGCTTTCAAAATGGATGAAGATGGGCATAATGGCTGTCGAAATGGAAGCGGCGGCGCTCTATATGACGGCGGCAAGAGCGGGAAAACGCGCTCTTACGATGTGTACCGTATCGAACAGCATTGTGACGGGCGAGGAGCTTTCGACGGAAGAGCGCGAGCGCGGATTTTCCATGATGATAAAGGCGGCGCTTGAAACCGCCGTTTGCGATAGTTTGGAGTAATAATATGAAACGCGTATTTCTTTTTGTGCTTGACAGCGTCGGAATCGGCGCGCTTCCAGACGCCGAAAAATTCGGAGATGTCGGCGCCGATACGATGAGAAGCATATCAAAATCGGACAAATTTCACATTCCCAACCTTATAAAATTGGGGCTTGGAAATATAGACGGGCTTTCGTATCTCGGGAAAGTAAAAGAGCCTCTTGCTTCTTTCGGAAAATGCGCCGAGATTTCGAACGGCAAGGACACCACGATAGGTCATTATGAGATGGCGGGATTAATATCCGAAAATCCGTTTCCCGTTTATCCCGACGGTTTTCCCGATTATATAATATCCGCTTTTGAAAAGGCGACGGGGCGAAAAGTGATTTGCAACAAGCCTTATTCCGGAACGGAAGTTATAAAGGATTACGGAAAAGAACATCTTGAAACGGGCGCGCTTATAGTTTATACATCGGCTGACAGCGTTTTTCAGATAGCGGCGCATGAAGACATAGTTCCCACCGAAACGCTTTATAAATATTGCGAGGCGGCGCGGGAAATTCTTGTCGGCAAGGACGCCGTTGCAAGAGTTATCGCAAGACCGTTCAAGGGGAATATAGGCTCCTTCGAACGAACGGCGAACAGACGCGATTTTTCTCTTCCGCCGCATGGGGTGACAATGCTCGACGAGCTTTCGGAAAACGGGTACGACGTTATAGCGGTGGGGAAGATAAGCGATATCTTCTCCGGTCGCGGGATAACGCGCGCTGTTCATTCTCACGGCAACAAGGAATGTATGGCTGCATCTTTTGAATGCGTGAAAGAGGATTTTTGCGGTCTTTGCTTTATAAATCTCGTCGATTTCGACATGAAATACGGTCACAGAAACGATGTTGACGGATACGCCGCGGCGCTTTCCGAGTTCGACAAAGACATAATGGATTTTATATCTTTTCTGTGTGATGACGACCTTATGATAATAACTGCTGATCACGGATGCGATCCGGGCGATGTAAGCACTGATCATACAAGGGAATATACGCCGCTTCTTGTTTACGGCAAAAATATTCCTTCTGTTTCTATCGGAGAAAGGGAGTCTTTTTCCGATATTGCGGCAACGATAGAGGAATTTTTCGGCGTAAAAGGGAAAATCGCCGGAAAAAGCTTTCTTTCTTCTCTCGGGAGGTAAGTTATGACAGACAAAGAACTTGTAGATATGGCAAAAAAGGCTATGGAACGAGCATATGCGCCGTATTCACATTATTTTGTGGGCGCCGCTCTTTTGTGCCGTGACAAAAGCGTGTATACAGGGTGCAATATAGAGAACGCTTCATATTCCGTGACGTGCTGTGCGGAGAGAACGGCGCTGTTTTCCGCAGTTTCGAACGGAGAGCGCGATTTTGAAGCGATAGCCGTTGTAGGAGGGAAAAACGGAAATATCGAAGGCGAGTTTCCTCCATGCGGAGTGTGCCGTCAGGCGCTTTCGGAATTTGCGGACGAGGATTTCAGAGTCATTCTCTATGACGGTGAAAAGGTTACATCTTACAAGCTTTCGGAGCTTTTATTCAAAGGTTTTTCAGGTGACAAACTAAAATGAGGTGATTTTATGGATATGCTTTCTCTTATACGAAAAAAGCGCGATGGCGCGGCGCTTTCGCGTGAAGAAACAGAATATATGGTAAATGCTTTTACGCGCGGGGATATTCCCGATTATCAGATGTCAGCTTTTCTTATGGCTGTGATATTCAAGGGCATGGACGACTCCGAAATATCGGCGCTTACGGATTCTATGGCTCGTTCGGGAGATATGCTCGACCTTTCCCGTTTCGGAAATCTTTCCGCAGACAAGCACAGTACGGGCGGCGTCGGGGATAAAACATCTCTTATCGTCGGACCGATAGTTGCCGCCTGCGGCGGAGTTTTTGCGAAGATGTCGGGCAGGGGACTCGGGCACACCGGCGGGACCGTCGACAAGCTCGAATCGATAGAAGGATACAAAACATCTCTTTCGGAAGAAGAATTTTTATCCCAGTCGGAACGCGTAGGTATCGCCGTTATAGGGCAGACGGGAAATCTCGCTCCTGCCGACAAAAAACTTTACGCACTGCGCGATGTAACTGACACGGTAGATTCCATACCGCTTATCGTTTCGAGCGTCATGAGCAAGAAAATCGCCGCGGGAGCGAAGAATATCGTCCTTGATGTAAAGTACGGCAGCGGCGCTTTTATGAAGAATGAAAACGACGCCGTCATATTGGCGGAAAAAATGGTGGAGATAGGAAAGCGCTGCGGCAGAAATATTGCGGCGGTCATAAGCGATATGGACGTCCCGCTCGGATATGCCGTCGGCAATTCGCTTGAAGTGAGAGAGGCGATATCGCTTCTTAAAGGAGCCGATATCCCTGATCTTCGCGAGATCGTTCTTTGCCTTTCGTCGGAACTTATATCTATGATATTCGAAACCGATATTGAATCCGCACGTGCAAGTGCCGAAAATGCTCTTGACAGCGGAAAAGCTTACAGTAAATTTTGTGAATGGGTCACCGCTCAGGGCGGAATTTTGAAAGATGATTTTGTTGTAGCCCCGATAAAAGAAGATATTTTCGCGAAAAAGAGCGGATATATTTCTCATATGGACGCCGAAAAGATAGGACGCGCGTCGTGCGAGCTCGGCGCGGGAAGAAAGAAAAAAGACGATATAATAGATCTTTCCGCCGGTATAATGCTTACAAAAAAGACGGGGGACTACGTGGAAAAGGGCGATGTTATCGCAACATTCCATACGTCCTGCAACGATAAGCTTGCCGCGGCAAAGGAATTTTTCGAATCGTCTATCGAATATTCCGATAATGAGGTTGAAAAATCCGATATCGTCGCAAAAATTATCAGGTGATAAACTTGTATTTGTTTTTTTAAGTGAATTTGTGACAATAATAAGCGCATATCATCTCATTTTTCGAAATGATATGCGCATTTTGTCTTGTCGGGAAAAATAAATGAAAAGTTCACTTTATTAAGCTTTATTTTTCTATTGCAAAAAAAGAGACGTTGTGTTATAATTTACAAGAAGCGAGATATAAAATCAGGCCATACTGGCCGGGGAGCCAGCGGTGCCCTGTACCTGCAATCCGCTTAGCAGGGGTTATTTCCGATTATGCGGGGTGCATATGTACGGTCCGGCGTCGCACACTTCCCGTGATGAAAGACGGGTCCCGCGCAACAGACGGTTGTGAACCATGTCAGGTGGGGAACCAAGCAGCATTAAGCGATTTTGTCTGTGTGCCGTGGGTCAGCCTGTCCCGAGCGGGAAATGCGTACAGCGCGTATGTATTCATTTCAAATTTTCGGTGTATGGTCTGATTTTGTACCTCGCTGAATTTATATTTTCGGGAGGAGATTTTATGCATCAGGCTTTGTATAGGAAATGGCGTCCTAAAACATTCGAAGATGTTTCGGGGCAGGATCATATAACTTCTGTTTTGAAAAGCGAAGTTTCTTCCGGAAAATTAACTCATGCGTACATATTTTGCGGTCCGAGGGGAACGGGAAAAACGACGTGTGCGAAGATCATTTCGAAAGCCGTCAACTGCGAACATACCGTAAACGGCAACCCGTGCGGTAAATGTCCGTCCTGTATCGCGATAGAAGAAGGCAGAACGACGGATGTTATTGAAATGGACGCCGCGAGCAATAACGGCGTCGATAATGTAAGAGACATACGCGACGGTGTCGCATACACGCCCGCCGATCTTAAATACAAAGTATATATAATCGACGAGGTCCATATGCTGTCGGTGGCGGCATTCAATGCGCTGCTCAAAACGCTTGAAGAACCGCCGGAGTATGTGATATTCATACTTGCCACGACGGAGATAAATAAAATTCCCGCCACCGTTCTTTCGCGCTGCCAGAGGTTCGATTTTCACCGCGTATCGGAGGAGGTCATCGCAAAAAGACTTCGCACAGTCTGCGACGGAGAGGGAATAGACGCCGAGGACGCGGCGCTGTATTTGATAGCGGGACTTGCGCAAGGCGCTTTTCGTGACGCTCTTAATATGCTGGAATATTGCTCGGGCGTGGGCGGTAAAATAACCGAAAAAAGCGCGGGAGAGCTTCTCGGAGCAAGCTCGTCTGAGCTTCTTTGCGGTATGGCGGTTGCGATAGCGGAAAAAAATGTGTCGCTCTCTCTTGAAAATATAGCGGATATAAGCGCCACATCGCGCGATATATCCGTTTTCTGGCATGAACTTATCGGATTTTTCAGAAATGTGCTTATATATTCGAGCACGCGCGGAAATATGAAAAATGACAAATATACGTCGCGCGCGGCGGAAAAATTTACTGTTCCGAGACTAATGCGCGTACTTGAAATCATGTGTTCCGCGGAAGAGAACATGACGCGCACGCCGTCCTCCGCAAGGCTTTTTGCGGAAATGGCTATTGTGAGAATGTGCGACGAAACTCTCGACACCGATATTTCCGCGATACTTAACCGCGTTTCATCTCTCGAAGAAAAATTGAAATCGGTTATTTCGGGAAATATTGCCGTAAAGACGTTTTCAAAAAATGAAGGCGATTTATCGGGTACAAATGTTCCCGTAAAAGACACGACAGCTTCTGTTCAGGAGACAAGAAAAGAAGTTTCTTCCGCTTCTAAAACATCATCTTCGACTTCCGATAACAAAGAAAATGCCGACACATCTGCGAAAGAGGAAAAAAGCGGTGCTACAAGGAGCGTAGGACTTCGCGGATTTGCCGATGTAATAAAACGTCTTGAAGCGACGGACCCGTCGATAGCCTCGTTTATGGTCGGCTCTACCGCAGTAGACAAGGGCGGAAAGCTTTATATATATCTTGATTCGGATTTTGCGGCGAATTTTGTTTCCGCTCCGGAGAGAAAAACGGTGCTTTCTACGCTTATATTCGATGTTTTACAAAAACGTTATGATATAAATTCCATCTTTCCTGTATGTTCCGAGAATGAAACGGAAGAATATGACGCGATAGACGAACTTTTGTAAAAATTGTTCCTTTTGCCCTGTAATCTGATTTATCTGTAAAAATATATTTGCGACGGAGGCGAAAAATGTTAGGTATTTATTTATCGATATTTATATTTGCGCTCGCTTTGTTTATTATAATTTTTATTTCATTGAGAGAGATCGGTAATTTAAAAAAACAAAAGTTTGTTTGTCCGAATTGCGGAAAAACATTTTTCCCGAAGGTATCTCTGTCTTCGCTCGTTAATTTCGGCGATAAGAGTAAAATAGTAAAATGTTCTTACTGCGGTCATAAGGACCGTATTCACCCTATTGAATAACGTATAATTTTATTTTGTAAAATGATATAAAACAACAAAAAGGAGATTTTATAATATGAAAGCAATATTGCCGAAAGGTCCTTCGATGAATGAAATGTTGAGACAGGCGCAGAAGATGCAGGAGGACATGGCAAAGCTTCAAGCGGAGCTTGAAACGCGTGAATACGACGTCTCTGCGGGCGGCGGCGCCGTAAATATAAAAATAAACGGCAAAAAACAGATAGTCTCTCTTGAAATAGCGCCCGAAATCGTAGATCCCGACGATGTAGAGACGCTTTCCGATATACTTATTGCGGGAATAAACGAAGCGATAAATCGCGTGGAAAAGACGTCAGAGCAGGAAATGGGTAAAATAACAGGCGGAATGGCAGGTATGCCGGGAATGCCTTTCTGAGGTTTATGAGGTTAAAAAGATGGAGTATGTTCTTCCTTTACAGCGCTTGATAGAAAAATTCTGCACTCTCAAAGGCGTGGGATATAAAACTGCTGTCAGATATGCTTTTTCCGTGCTCGATATGGACGAGAACGAAGCCGAGGAATTCGCAAATGCCATAATTTCGGCAAAACGCGATATTCATCCTTGCCGTATCTGCGGAAATCTTTCCGCCGATGAGCTTTGCAACATTTGTTCCGATAAAAAGCGCGACAACGGAATTATCTGTGTTGTAGAGGATTCCAGAACGGTAATGGCGCTCGAAAAGGTGAGGGAATATGACGGTCTTTATCATGTTCTCGGCGGTGTGATATCCCCCATGGACAATGTTGGACCCGAAAATCTGCGCATAAAAGAGCTTCTTGAAAGAATAAAGGCAGGAGACGTAAGGGAAGTCATAATTGCGACGAATCCCAATATCGAGGGAGAAACTACCGCCATGTATATTTCAAAGCTTATCTCTCCTCTCGGCGTAAAGGTTACAAGGCTTGCATACGGTGTTCCCGTAGGCGCGGACCTTGAATATGCGGACGAAATGACTTTGATGCGCGCGCTCGACGGCAGGCGCCAGATATAAGATAAAACCGCGTTTTTTATATTTTAATATGGATAAAGAGCAAGTATAAATTATAATATTTATCTTGCTTTTTCTTTTTACATCATATACAATGTTTTTGTTGAACGTTGTTTTTCGTGATGCGAAGCGTAAAGGCATAAAATATGTTATGGCAAAAATTTTTTTGTATTTTGTCTTTAATCGGCTTTACCGCTTATTTTTTCGTTAAAAAGTCGGCTTTTACGGCGCTTGACGGCGCGTTTTTGATTATTGCGGCTGTCGTTTATGCATTTGAAATAAACAAATCCAAAAAATAAAAATTAAGTGAGAGCGATAATGGATATTCATTTCGGATTTTCGTATGTCGGATTAATTTTTCTTATCATGTTGATTATGCCGAATATAATTTGGAGCAAAAACAAGCCGAAAGATTACGACAGGTATTTAAAAAACGAAAACAGGGTATTGCTGATATTTGAAAGGACAGGAGAAATATCGGTGACTTGTTTTTCGCTTATATTCAGCGATTATAATATAAATAAACTATCTTATCGTTCCGTTATTTTATTGATATCTTTTATTCTCATGCTTTTATATGAAGTATATTGGATAAGATATTTCAAAAGCAATAAAACAATGAAGGATATGTACAGCAGCTTACTCGGAATACCCGTTGCGGGAGCTACTTTTCCTGTGACAGCATTTTTGCTTCTCAGTATATACGGCGAAAATATATTTTTGCTTGTATCGACTGTTATACTCGGTATAGGGCATATCGGAATACATCTGAATCATAGAAAAGAGACAAAATAATATATTTGCAATAAAAAACCTCTGCGGAGTTTCCCGCAGAGGTTTTGCTTTTTAGATGAATTTTAGGTAATCAATCATTTGTCGGTATGAATATTGCGCCTTTGTATTTATCCTGTATCAGTATTCCCGAAGAGCATTCCATTGTTACGGAGTAGAGAAAAGTTTTTGTCCCGGTGATTGTGATAACACCGTCGTATAAAACTTCTTTGTCTTTTCCGAAAACAGTAAAGGTTATTTTTGCCGATTGTGCCTCTGTGGATTCTTCATCATAAGTCCACGGAGCCCAATAAAAATTCGCTGTATTCGATACAGTCAGGGAATTTCCATGTGATTTGATAGCCCCGTGATTGCCACAGAGAAGAGTCCCGTTGTCGCACGTTGCTGAAATTTCCGAGTAGTCGGTGTCAAAGCTGAGTAGCATTGCCGGAAAACGGGAACTCATGTGAGGAATATATTCCCAGCGAACTTCATCATCTGAATCTGATAAAACAAAGTCTGTTACTTTGCCGATGTCATCATAGTAAAGGATTATCTTTTTATCATTTTTGTCGCCGAGAAACCATACATCTCCCGAAAGCGAGCTTTTGGGCGCTCCCCAACGATTGCGCACAGTACCTTTCGAAATGCCCGTGAACTTTTCTTTCAGTTCTTCTTCTGTGTATTGCAGAATGTCATTGAGTTCGGGTATATGTGCTTTTTCGTCATTTTTGTCGGTGCAGCCTGCTATCATAAATATGCAGGCGATTGCCAGAAATACCGATATATACTTTTTCATTGCTGATATCCTCCTATATTATTTTAATCTTGTATAGAAGAAAATCGACTTTTTATAAAGCTTATCAGAAAAGACCGTGGATTACTCCGTTGTCGTCGACGTCGATATTCTCTGCCGCGGGAACTTTCGGAAGTCCCGGCATCGTCATTATATCTCCCGTAAGGACTACGATAAATCCTGCGCCGGCGGATATCTTTACGTTCTTTATTGTGACTGTAAAGTTTTCGGGCGCTCCGAGCTTTTTCGGATCATCGGAAAAGCTGTACTGCGTTTTTGCTACGCATATGGGGAGATTTGCAAAACCGAGCTCTGTGAGCTTATCGATCTGCTTTTTTGCGGCGGGGAGTACGGATATTGCATTTCCGCCGTAAACTTTCTTTACAACGGCGAGAATCTTTTCCTCTATTGTTGTATCGAGATCATATGCAAAACGGAAATCGTTTTCTTCTTCGCAGAGCTTTACGACTTCTTTTGCAAGCTCTATGCCGCCCTCGCCGCCGTTTGCATGAACAGTGGAGAGAACTGTATTTACGCCGAGCTCGCGGCACTTGCTTATAACAAGGTCAAGCTCTGCTTTTGTATCGGTCGGGAATTTATTTACCGCAACGACCGCGGGAAGTCCGAAAACTTCTTTTATGTTTTTAACGTGTCTTAAAAGGTTGGGCATACCTTTTTCGAGAGCTTCGAGGTTTTCTTCTCCGAGGTTCGTTTTGAGTACGCCGCCGTGCATTTTGAGCGCTCTGACTGTCGCGACTATTACGACTGCGGACGGTTTGAGACCTGCATATCTGCATTTTATATCGAGGAATTTCTCGGCTCCGAGATCTGCGCCGAATCCTGCTTCCGTTATTGCATAATCGCCGAGGCGCATAGCCATTTTTGTAGCCATTACGGAGTTGCATCCGTGAGCGATGTTGGCAAAAGGTCCGCCGTGTACAAGCGCGGGCGTTCCTTCAAGAGACTGAACAAGGTTGGGTTTTATTGCGTCTTTTAAGAGCGCCGCCATTGCGCCTACCGCTTTGAGATCTCCTGCGGTGACGGGCTTTTCGTCGTATGTATAACCGATTATTATCTTGGAAAGGCGCTCTTTGAGATTTGCAAGAGATGTGGAAAGGCAGAGAACAGCCATTATTTCGGAAGCGACCGTTATGTCGTAGGAATCTTCTCTCGTTACGCCGTTTATTCTGCCGCCGAGACCGTCGACAACGAAACGGAGCTGTCTGTCATTCATATCGACACATCTGTGCCATGTTATTCTCTGCGGGTCTATACGGAGCGCATTTCCCTGATAGATATGGTTGTCTATCATAGCCGCAAGAAGGTTGTTTGCTGCTCCTATCGCATGGAAATCTCCCGTGAAATGGAGGTTTATATCCTCCATGGGGACTACCTGAGCGTAACCGCCGCCTGCGGCGCCGCCCTTGACTCCGAAAACGGGACCGAGAGACGGCTCTCTGAGCGCTACAACAGTTTTCTTTCCGAGCTTTGCAAGTCCGTCTGCAAGACCTATTGTCGTTGTTGTTTTGCCTTCGCCTGCGGGCGTGGGGGTGATTGCTGTTACAAGAACGAGCTTTCCTTCTTTTTCGGGTGTTTCTTTAAGAAGGGAAAGGTCTATTTTCGCTTTATATTTTCCGTAGTTTTCGAGGTATTTCTCATCTATTTCCGCTTTTTTTGCGATCTCCGCAATCGGCTTCATTTCCGCCGATTGTGCTATCTCTATATCTGTTTTCATTTATTCTCTCCTTGACCTGTTTTATTTGAAATATTTTACTGCGGCGTCGAACATCTTTATATCGAAGTTGCCGTCAACATTTTTGTAAAGACCGTAGCCTTTTCTTTCGGAGTGTCCCATTTTTCCGAATACTCTTCCGTCGGGGGAGGTTATACCCTCGATAGCCGCTATCGAGTTGTTGGGATTGAAGCGGATGTCGTGCGTAGGAGCGCCGTCAAGGTCGACATACTGTGTCGCGATCTGTCCGTTGTCGGCGAGCTTCTTCAAAAGTTCGTCCTCGCAGAGGAAACGTCCTTCGCCGTGGGATATCGGAACCGTGTATATTTCTCCTACATTCGTTTCGGAGAGCCACGGGGACTTGTTTGACGCGATTCTCGTGCGGACAAGTCTTGACTGGTGACGTCCTATCGAGTTGAATGTAAGCGTCGGGCAATGTTCGTCTGTGTCGATTATCTTTCCGTAGGGAACAAGACCGAGTTTTATAAGCGCCTGGAAACCGTTGCATATACCGCACATAAGACCATCGCGCTTTTCGAGAAGCTCTGTTACGTTTTCTTTAATTGCCGCGTTGCGGAAGAATGCGGTTATAAACTTGCCGCTTCCGTCGGGCTCGTCGCCGCCGGAGAAACCGCCGGGAACAAAGATTATCTGGGATTTCTTTACAAGAGAAGCAAACTCATCGACAGAGGAAGCGATGCTTTCAGATGTGAGGTTTCTTATAACGAAAAGCTCCGTATTTGCACCTGCGTCATCAAGCGCGCGCGCTGTATCGTATTCGCAGTTTGTGCCGGGGAATATCGGTATAAGGACCGTGGGTTTCGCGCTCTTTACAGCGGGAGCGGGGTAAGAAGACGCTTTATAATTGTATGCGATGATAGGCGTTTTGTCCTCTTTTGCATTTGTCGGGAATATGGGTTCAAGCTTATTCTCGTAATCCGAGAGAAGAGAGGAGAGCGAGAGAACTTCGTCTTTGAATTTGACAGAAGCGTTTTCGGTTGTATATCCGAGAAGAAGCGCGCCTTCGGGGATATCCTTGCCGTTCATTTCGAGAACGAAAGAGCCGTAGCAATAACCGAATATGTCCTCGTTTGTAAGAGAGGAATCGTATTCGAATCCGATACCGTTTCCGAAGCACATTTTCATTATTGCTTCCGCAACGCCGCCGTATCCGGGTGTATACGCCGCAACGGCTTTTTTGGAGGATGTAAGAGCGTGTACTTTGTCAAATAGGGACATGAGGGATTTTGCGTCGGGGAGATTCTTTTCGTTGTATTCGGGCTTTACAAGGCAAACAGCGTGTTCTGCCGCTTTGATCTCGGGGGAAACAACGTTGTCTATCTTGTCCGTTGTAACAGCGAACGAAACAAGTGTAGGAGGAACATCGAGATCGTCGAAAGATCCGCTCATGGAGTCTTTTCCGCCGATAGCGCCTATGCCGAAATCGAGCTGTGCGTCGAATGCGCCGAGAAGAGCGGAGAAAGGCTTGCCCCAACGCGCGCCGTCGTTTCTCGGTTTTTCAAAATATTCCTGGAATGTAAGGTATACATCTTCGAATTTTGCGCCTGTTGCAACGAGCTTTGAAACGGATTCGGCTACTGCGAGGTATGCACCGTGATAAGGGCTCTTTTCGGATATAAACGGGTTATAACCGTAGGCCATGAGGGAGCACATATCCGTGTGTCCGTGTTCAAGGGAGATCTTATGCGCCATAGCCTGAATAGGGGTGAGCTGGTTCTTTCCGCCGAACGGCATAAGAACGGTTCCCGCGCCGATAGTGGAGTCGAAACGTTCGGAAAGACCGCGTTTGGAGCAAACGTTGAGGTCGGAGGCGAGTTCTTTGTATTTTTCCGCAAAGTCGCCGCTTACATCTTTTCCGAAGTCTTTCGGAGCTTCGGGAGCGATAAATGTGTGCTTTTCAGCGCCGTTGGAATTCAAAAATTCTCTTGATATATCTACTATCTTTTTGCCGTTCCACATCATTGTGAGTCTGGGCTCTTCCGTGACTTTCGCAACTACTGTGGCTTCAAGGTTTTCTTTTGCGGCAAGAGAAAGGAATTTATCTGCGTCTTCGGGAGCAACGGCAACAGCCATTCTTTCCTGGGATTCGCTTATTGCGAGCTCTGTTCCGTCAAGACCGTCGTATTTTTTCGGTACTGCGTTGAGATCGATGAGAAGTCCGTCCGCAAGCTCGCCTATTGCGACAGATACGCCGCCCGCGCCGAAGTCGTTACATCTCTTTATAAGAAGGGAAGCTTCGGGGTTGCGGAAGAGGCGCTGCAATTTTCTTTCTTCGGGTGCATTTCCTTTTTGAACTTCCGCACCGCATGTTTCAAGGGATTTGGAGTTATGGGATTTGGAGGAGCCGGTAGCGCCGCCGCAACCGTCGCGTCCCGTTCTTCCGCCAAGGAGTATGACTACATCTCCGGGAGCGGGGCATTCGCGGCGAACATTCTTTTCGGGAACGGCTGCTATTACAGCGCCTATTTCCATACGTTTTGCGGCATATCCGGGGTGATATATTTCGTCTACTTCGCCTGTGGCAAGACCTATCTGGTTGCCGTATGAAGAATATCCTGCGGCTGCCGTAGTTA